>CAJOFT010000006.1:41026-47995 GCA_905234025.1 Paludibacteraceae bacterium | reverse complement strand
TGAGCATTTATGAAGAAGATTGTGATTATTCTCGGAGTGAGCGCGATAGTGCTGTGCTCCTGCAATGTCACGCGGACGATTACGAACGAATCGAAGTACATTCAGCGTGGTGACACCAGCGTCGTTATCACCACCAAAACCATCGAAACCTATGACGCTCGTCGGAACGAATTCCCCTATTAATAATTCGCCCTGCGAATTGGACGGTACATTCGTTCCTCCTCTTCGGTCCACAAACATTACATTGGTTTGTGTCCCGAGTGATAGGCAACAAATTAACAGTTTAACAATTTAACAATTTTTAATTATGGCAAAAGCAGATTATATCCGCCCGGTGGAGGCACTCCACGGCAAGTTGAAGAAGACAGACAAAGTGGGCTTTGCGAAGCTCAAACGTTCCGGCACGAAGTTTACAGTCACCCGTGACGACTGGACAATGCAGTACAAGACCGAAGCCGCTGCCACCGCAGCCCGTCAGCGTCAAGCGAAGTTCCGCGCCGTTGCACAAGCAGCGCACGAGCGCAAGATCGACCCGACGAAGAAAACCGCCGATGAAGCCGCATTCGCAGCACAAAGCAAGTACAAGTCCATGTTCACGTTCCTCTTCCATCTTGAATGGGAGAATTACGAGGGCTAAACGCTAAACGTTAAACGTTAAACAAAAAAAGTGCGGCTAACCGCACTTTTTTTTGCATATATGCAACATATGTTGTACCTTCGGACGCCGCCTTGCTTCGCAATTCCCCCGAAAGTACGTTCGCTCAATTTAGCGAACGACAATCTTTTGCCCAAAAATTCATTTTATGCAGGCATAATGGAATTTTGGTGCCAAAATCTTGCACATTCAAATTTTTTGTTGTACCTTTGCACGGTCAAAGGAAATTGTGCAGAAATGAAAGCGATTGTATTGCATAGCATTGTGCCCGTGCGGGCGGAAGCAAACGAAGGAAGCGAACAACAAACACAACTGCTGTTCGCGGAAACAGTGGACATTCTGGAGGAACAGCCCCGCTGGCTCCGCGTGCGGAACGATGCCGACGGACAAACAGGCTGGGTGGATTTCAAGATGGTCACCAAACTGTCAGATTCCGAAGCGGAAGCCGTTACCAAAGCCGACAAGACCGCCCGCGTGGCGATGCCGATGGCATACGCCGTGAGCGAAAACAACGGACAGACAATTCCGCTGACCGCAGGCACTACCCTGCCCGATTACAAAGATGGACAATTTCAAATCCTGGGCGTCGGTTTCCGCATAGATCCGGCAATGGTTGCTCCGCAGCCGTTGGAGATGAATGCCGCCAATCTGATGAATACGGTGCGTTTCTTCCTGAACATTCCCTATCTGTGGGGCGGCAAGAATGCCATGGGCATGGATTGCTCCGGCTTCTCGCAGGTCATTCACTCACTGTTCGGACACCATCTTCTGCGCAATGCGTCGGAACAGGCGACACAAGGCGAGCCTGTGGTTTCTTTGGCGGAGGCACAAGCCGGTGACTTGGCGTTCTTTGACCACGAAGACGGCAGAATCAGCCACGTCGGGATTATTCTTGACAGCGAGCGGATTATTCACTGCTCGGGACGTGTCAAAGTGGAGAAAATCGACGAACAAGGTATCTATTCAACAGAACAAGGCGGTACATACACGCACCACCTTGTCTCAATCCGCCGGTATTAACCGGTTTTCGTATTACTTACACCATCGCTCCGTTCACCTGAATCACCTCTCCGCTGACATACGAAGACAGGTCGGACGCAAGGAAGAGTGCCACATTCGCAACTTCTTCCGGCGAGCCGCCACGGTGCATCGGAATGGATTTCACAAACTCATCCACGGTCTCTTTCGGCAAGGAAGCCGTCATGTTCGTCAGGATAAATCCCGGTGCAAGTGCATTGGCACGTATTCCGCGGCTGCCCAATTCCTTGGCGGTGGTTTTGGTCAGCGCCACAATTCCGGCTTTGGAAGCAGCATAGTTCGCCTGACCGACATTACCGTTCAATCCCACTACGGACGACAAGGAAATAATCGACCCGCTGCGCTGACGCAACATAATCGGAGCCACCGCATGAATGTTGTTGAACGCCGATTTGAGGTTGTCAGACAGGACTTCGTCCCATTGCTTCTCGGTCATGCGCAACATCAGCGCGTCACGCGTTATTCCGGCATTGTTGACAAGGATATCTATACGTCCGAACTCTTCCAGCACTTCTTTGGCGAGACGGTGTGCCGCTTCGTAATCCGCGGCATCAGAGGCATACGCACGGCATTTGACGCCCATCTGTTCCAGTTCATGCAACGTGCTGATGGTCTGCTCGCGGTATTCGCGATCCGTGAATGCAATACTGCAACCCTGTGCCGCAAACTGGAGCGCGATAGCGCGTCCGATTCCCCGTGCTGCACCGGTGATAAGTGCTGTTTTACCTTGTAAAAGTGTTCCGTGTATCATTTGAAATGTAGTTTATTCCTTCACCGGGAAAACGCCGGTGGGATTAAGTATGGTGTATTTGGTTAATTCTTGGTTGGAGTCGAATCCGACGCCCTGGATGATGGATGATTCCCGCGTAATGGATATGGACGAATCGGAATGAAGGCGCTCGGTCTTCTGGTTCCAGAAAAGTTGAGGCGTTTCAAAGAACTCGCTGTCCGCGTTCATTGAACGTACGTGTCCGCGCAGTTCCCAAACCTGTGCATCCTCATCGTAATAGGCATAATCCGAACGCAGCCACGTGTCAATCTCCAAGTCCGGATTGAATTTTTCGAGGTATATTCCGTCGGGAAACTCCCAATAAACGGGAGTTGCCTTGTCATAGACTTGCCATGTCTGCGTAGTAATGCGGTAACGGGTAACGCCGGAGTCAGAGATAAGCGTAGTGACCACAGACGCGTCAAGACCGGGCATTGAAGCCCGATCTTCGACCGCTTCCGCAGTCATCTTGACATCTCCCCGGCAAGCCGTCAGGAGAAGCAAACTACCGAGCAGGACGACAAGTAGTTCTCTCATTGATCCATCCGCCTACAATATACGTTGCACCGCCTAATTCATTGGGCAGGTCGAACATTTCTTCCTTCGTCGGGAAGTACTTGCTATATGCCGAGATCAGTTTGTCGGCATCCGCTGCGCAGCTCGGGTCAACCGATTTGGCTTTTATAAACTGGTCAACAGCCGCCCAATAAACGGTTTTGTTCAAAATAGCCGCTTTGGCAGCCGGATAATCCGGCTCTTTGTATGGATGTGCAGCCGCGTAGCAGCAACCGATAAGGATGTAGCAGCGTCCCTGATTAGCCACCACTTCCAGACTCTGACGTGCATGACTACGTGCCTCGGGATAGTTTTTCAGCTTGTCCATGTAGATGAAGGCGATGTTGTAGAGGTAATCGTCCTTGTCGTCGTCATCTTCCTCTTCAATCAGGGCAATGGCTTGGTTGTAGTAATCAATGGCACCCTTCCAGTCCTCTTTCTTCATGCACATTCTGGCACATCCGGCAGCCGATTCTTCGGTCGGTTGGAGTTTGTGCGCAGCCTCGGCAGCGGTGAAGTAAACATCTGATTCCGTGCAGTTTACGCGTTTATAGAGCTTCATTACTTTCAGCAATGATTCCAAAACGCCCTTGTTGTCCTCCACCATTTTGGCAAAGATTTCGTCAAGTTTCGAGCACTCAGCTGCTCCGGAAACCGCAAACAGGTTATCGACATACTCTTTCTGCTGGCGGGCGGTAATGGCATTCTTGTTGGCGGGATCGTCACCCATTGCCTGCAAGGTGTTGTTTACCAGCGTATAATCGGCAATGAACTGCTCTCCGTACTTCTCGGGATTGGATTTGTAGAGACCATAGCTCACCTCGGCAAGTTTGGTCAGCACAGACACCTGTGACTTGGTGCCCATTCCTTCAACGGATTCTTTGAGCCACGGATAAGCACGTTCCTTGAGTTCGTCCTTCTCGAAATACTTGCAGTATTCCATGCCCTTCAGACCCAGGATATATGCTTTCGGATAGTTCTTGTCATCTCCGAAATACTTGATTCGTTTGTCGCACAATTCGATAGCAAGATTGCGCAGACGCTCTTTCTCGGCTTCGTCCGTCGTGTTGGCATACAGGAAATCGATGATTTTCGCACCGGCAGTGTAGATAGCCTTGTTGTAGTTCGGGCACGTGCTATAAACCTGCCACCAGGGCTCGTAAGCATCTTTGAACTGTTTGTTCTTCACGCTCTCGTTGAAAAGGGACGTGTTCGTTACGCACTCTTCCGTAATCACGGGATCTTCCTCCTGAACGGCAGGTGCTTCCTCCTGTTGAGGCTGTGCCTCTACTTTGGGTTTCTTTGCGCAAGCAAGTGCAGGAATGGCTGCACACAGCGCAATGATGATTAATGATTTGAATTTCATAATTTTATGTTTTAGTTGTTTATACTTACAATCTTCTCTTGAAGAACCAGTTCTCCGCAATGGCGGCATTGAACGTCATCCGCAGGAAATGCTCTTCCAATGATGCTGCCGGTCCGCGGTGTCCGTATTCAAAGGTCACGTTAAACACTGTTCCGGCATTGCGGAGCGGAAAACCCATTCCGATGCTGACCATAAAATCCGGATTCTTGACTTTCTTCACGTACGAATCCGCCATGTTGCAACCCAAGCGCCAGAACATCTTCTCCGCATAGTTGCGCCCCAAAGGATTATGGCGGTACTCGGCACCAAAGGCATAACGGTTACGGTCACGCAGTTCGTCAATGTTCTCAAACGAGCTGACTTTCGACCAATACGCCCGCGAATAATCAAAGCCGATGGTCAGGCGGTTGTCAAAGGTATAGGACGCTCCGACACCGAACATCATCGGCACGTCGGCAATGTCTTCCGCCACCCAAACCGTGTCCAACTGCGTGGATTCGGCAATGGTATAATCACTTTTCAATGTTCGTTGGTTCTCAAATATTCCGCCCAAAACAAACGAATGTTTTCCGAATGTGTGGAAGAACTGCAATCCTTCGCGGAAGCGGACAGAACTGACGGATGTTTCGGATGCCTGCAATACGGTTTTCACTTCGGATTCGGAGAAGGAAACACCGCGTGAATTGGCTACATCGCCGAACATGTAATATACATTGGCTCCGACAGCCACCCAATCAAACAGGTTGAAACTCAAACCGCCATATACTTCGCTTATTCCGCCGTTGCCGTAAAAGTTTGTCGCGTAGTGGTAATCGGAGTTGATGGAGTCCGACAGGGATATATTGTACCCCACACTACTGAACGGCAACAATCCGGCACTAAACGCGATATACCGTTTGTACAGCGGGAATTGGAGCGTTATATATTCGAGGTTTCCGTTTATTCTGTTTTTTCGTCCGGCATCGTCTCCGTAGTTTGTCCAAAGCAGGTCAGCGGCAAGGTCAAACATGAACGTCAGGCTGTCACAGGCAGTGAACGAAGCCGGTTGGGACGGGTTAATCACCTTGTGGTTGCGCATACCTATTCCAATTCCGCCCATAGCGCGATACGTATTCGGCACATTATCGTTAATGTCGCCCAATCCGTAACAGGAGAAAGGCGAGGACGTATTATTCTGCGCTATCATGCACACTGCAAAAAGCATGCCAATAATGGTCAATATGTCGCGTTTTATCCTCAACATAACGATTCAGCCTGCAAAAGTACAAAAAATATACCATACACGCAAATAATTAGTCTTTTTTTCTAAAAAAAAGATTGATTTCCGTCAAAAAGAGAAGAAAAACCGACAAAAAAATCGGATGCCGGGATTTTCCGACATCCGATTTAATAATGCTTATACTATTCTACTTCCTGCCCTTGCATGGTGTACATCCTGCCATTGCGATGGATAAAGATTTGACCATTCCTGAAGAGCATGGAAGGAATTTGGATTATAAAGATAGACTGTAATAGCTGCATTCGCAGATGTGACACTTGCAACAAGGGCAAGTAAAAGAATAAAAATTTTGTGTTTCATAATCATAAGGACACGATTAATAACTATGTTGTTTTAATCCTATACAAAAAAAACGCGCTTGAGAGTAAACTTTCAGGCGCATTTTCCGTTTTGTATTGTGATCCATGCAGGATTCAAACCTGCAACCCCCACATCCGTAGTGTGGTACTCTATTCAGTTGAGCTAATGGACCTTCGTCGCAACTTGCTTGCGACGAATTTGTCGTTCACACGACAAAAAAGGTCGCCGCAGTTGCTCCTCTTCGCGTTCGAAACTTTGCAGTTTCTTCGCGATGTGCTTGTAAAAGATCACTCTTTTTCAAAAGCGGCTGCAAAAGTACTGCTTTTTTTTGAATTACCAAAATATTTTTGCATTTTTTTCAAAAAAAAGCAGTTTTTGCAACTTATATCGGCATTTTTCTTGCCGATTCAGACCCGTTTTAAGTTTAATTAAGACTTTGCGCTTCTTATTCTTCGTCTTCAAGTCTCTCGTTTTTGAGGTCGTCATAGAAGTGTCCCTCTGCGGTGTAAATATACGGTAACACCCACAACAAACCTATTCCAAACGTACATATCGCCAAAACAATCCACCCGATAAACGAGAACTCAAGCACAAAGAGATCCCACTTGTAGCCTCTCATCATTTCGCGGCTCAGTTTAAGGGCTTCCCGTGCACTCAATTCGGGATAATCATGCAGCAAAAACGGCACCATCTTATATGCGTACGAGAAGATGATGGTTCCGATACCAAGCGTCGGCAACAAAAGCAGCAACAAAACAATCGTCTGCAACACCAACGCCACCACATAACGTCCCCAGTTTTCTACAAAGCTGCTGAACATTTTTGCCACAGGCGTTTCTTCGATTTCGTTACGTTTCAATGCGAGCAACGCGCAGAGCATCGCAAACTGAAGCGGTCCCGTCAAGAGAAGCGAAACGACCGTTTCCATCGCATCCGCCGTCATTGACAGCCGCGGCGAAATTGCCATCCCCAATTCTTGCATCACAGCAGTATAAACGCTCACGCCC
>CAJOFT010000006.1:7746-40903 GCA_905234025.1 Paludibacteraceae bacterium | reverse complement strand
ATTTTCTCATTTACACATTTTCTCATTTACACATTTTCTCATTTACACATTTTCTCATTTACTCATTTTCTCATTTACTCATTTTCGCATTTTTTCATTTACTCCACCCTCTGACCGGTAACAGTGTAACGGATGCCATTATTAATAATATATAGGTGTCCGTCAATCATCACCTTGACAACTTGCGGCGTTACAGCCTGCACGTCATCCAATCCTTCTTCCGGACCCGGAGCACTTTGCCCCAGTTTCAGACCAATAAGAAGCGGGTCATGGTCGGAGTAGCGGTACATAGATTGGTTTCCATATTTGAACTCATAACCATAATCCGTGTCCGCATTGAGGTGATAAGGCAGCGCTTTCGTCACCTGCTTCGCCATAGTTGAATTGGCAAACGCATGATCCAAATAGCCGACCTTTCCGCCATAGACGTAACTATATCCCTGCGGGTCATACTTCATAAGCAGGTCCACATATTTCTTGTCGCGCGTAAGCATGAGGTTCGATTCCTCATTGGTATAGCCGTTCAAGTCACCGACCACCAACACATCGGGATCAAGCTTCTCTGCGGCAGGCAGTTGGTCAATGAGTTTCTGCATATTCTCCTGTCTGTCCTCATCCGTTTTGCTGAGTTTGGCAAAAAAGTGGTTCAGCGACAGATTGAAACGCTCATGGTTCTTCAAGGACTCGAAGCACTGAATCGCCTCGCGGTATTTCATCGCCGTGTTGTAAGAATACGGCGTCATGTACTTGCCATAGGGTTTGACTTTGTCCTTGCGGTAGATATAGCACACCATAATGGATTTGTACGTCGGATAACCCTCATCCACCCAATCGTATCTGTCTTCGCCAGCCAATGTGTTCAGCGCATTAACCAACATCGTAGCCGCAACAGGTCCTTCTTCCACCTCGCAGAGTGCATATATATCCGCATCCATGTGGAAGAGTGCCGTAGAAATCTTTGTCGTTTGCACCTCCAACTGCTCCTCGTCTTTGGCAATACCGCTGTAGCCGATGTCCAGCGTTGCAAAATAGTTCTCGATGTTTGCGGCGCAAACCACCAAATCGGCTTTGCCCAAATCGGGACGTACCGTAGGCAGGTCGTTATACTCAATGGTAGGAATATTCAATGCCTCCAAGCAATTCGCCGAAGTGACTTTGGCATCCAATCCGCTCACCACGGTTCCCGGACGTGCACCCTCCTTGAAAGACAAGCCAGACAAAACACAGTTCGCCCATATATTGTGTTCCTCTGCTTTAGTATATTCCTCTGTGCCTTCTTCACCGTACTCTTCCGGTGCGCGCAAGCGTATATACGCCATTTCGTTTGTATAGGTGCTGCTGACATAGAACGGGTTGGAAAAATGGAGTTCCTTTCCGATCCAATTGTCCCAACCGTCAGCAAAGTCCTTTGCGAAGTCCACCACCTCTCTCTGCGGGTCAACCGATTCGCCCATATGTTTATGGCTGATGTATTTTGGGCTGGTGATTTCCTTCGTTGTTCCGCCATATAATTCATACACGCCTGACAACGTGACCGAATCGCCCACCTCAAGCGCCAAGTTGGCAAATACTATCCCCACATCGTTCTCGTCCTTGTTCATGCCATAAACCAGCACTTGGGTCTCGCCCGAAGCATCCTGCATATAGAAATTGCCGTATGTCACATCCGTAATTTCCGTGACGGCACCTGTAAGAATATAGCGCTTGCCGTCATTGAGTTCGATTACCTCGGCAATGGTTTTCGGAACAGGTACCCAGGAATTTTTCGTATGTGAGATATACTGCGCGTCCTTAATTTGCGGGCTACTGCCATAAACAGAATAGACACCCTCCAAAGTCAGTATGTCGCCTTCCGCGATGTCCATGTAAGCGAACTGCTTGGTTTTGCCGTTTGCGTCAAGCAATCCGTATATATAGATGGAACCCGTTTCGTCCTTCAGGTAGAAGTTGCCGAACGTAGTATTTTTGATGTTTTGCACTTCACCTGTCAGACGATAAGTGGTTGCGCCATCGGCGTTTGAGACAAACTCTGCAATGGTAATCAAATCAGCGGCAAAAGCTGACATCGTGCACGTGGCACATAAAAGAAGGAATAACTTTTTCATGGTTTTACTAATTTATTCAACTACTAAACCTGTTACTGTATAACGTACGCCATTATTTATTATATATAAGGTGCCGTCTATGATTACTTTAACAGCTTGTGAGGCTGTTTGGATATTGTCCGTGGTTGTTGTAATTCCACTAAAATTGATACCGACCAATATCGGGTCATGGTCTGAATACCTGTAAAGTGTTGACGGTTCGTACTTATATTCATGACGATAATGATAATCCGCATTTACGTGATACGGACGTACATCTACAATGTATTCCAACAGATCCTCCGACGCAAACGCACGGTCAAGATAGCCTGTCTCGCCGTGGTAAACATATGAATAATCCTCTAACGGATTATCGTGCGGCAGAATATCTTTGTAACCAGCGGCAATCATCCGTTGTACAGTTCCCTCATACGTATAACTATTGAAGTCGCCGAGAATCAGCACGCGGTCATTAGCAAACCAACTATTAGATGTAATATATTCCAAACCGTTCAGCAAGTAGGTGGTGTTTGAATATTGCGTACTTACCCAACCATCGGAAGTCTTTGCCTTGAGGTGATTGATACTAATAACAAACGTCTCGTCCGAACTCAGTTCTTTGAACTCCCGCATAATGAGTCGTTTGTTCCAACCCGGAGACTGAACCTCTGTATAAGGGAAGTACGGCGAAGCGGAAGTAACCGCCACCTTATCGGTGCGGTACACAAATCCAACAGATTGAGCGCTATATTCCGGCAAGCCGTTTCGCTCATAGGCATAACGGTCAGTTCCTGCCAGTTCGTTCATCTTGGCAACAAGCGTTGCGACAGCGGCGTCATAGCTTTCAAGCTCACAGAGCGCATAGATATCTGCGTCTATATTGATTAACGCAGAAGCAATCTTCTTCGTCTGATTGGCAAACTGCGCATCATCCTTCGCACCGAAACTCCCCAGCGTCACGTAGTAGTTTTCAATATTGGCACCACATACTTTAATGGTAGCATCCGGCATATCGGGCGGCGTTGTTACCGGGGTGTAGTTATACAACGGCAATGCTTCTTCCAGCACAAGGTCTCTTTCGCCAACCACTTTCGCACGCAACGGATACAGGACGGCTCCGCAGCGGAAATCATTGGAATTGAAATAGCCATCTCCAATTCCCTTCAGTGCAATCTTATAGGAGGCATTACGTGCGGCGTGTTGCTTGTAGTATGTGGAGTCTCCGGAAGCCAGCTTATACGAGACCTCGTCAGGAATCTGCAGCCGCTCGGTGGAGATAGTCAGCGAATCCCAACGCGAAGGCACTTCCACCACATAAAACGGGTCCTTAAACGTCAGCGTCTGCCCCATGTACATGTCCCAGCCTTTGCGGAAAGATGCCGGGAAATGAATGCCGTCATCCGGCAGTACAATCGTATGTGACAGGAACAGCGCATTCTGAATCTCGTCTTTCTCTTCCTCGCCATTGACATAGTGATAATATATACCTTGTACGGATACAGTGTCACCCTTCTCTATGTCATACATGGAGAAGACCTTGTTATTGTCTTTGTCCACCAAGCCCCAAATAGTCAGCGAACCGGTTTTATCCTGCAACACAAAATTGCCGCTGACGGAGTTTTGAATCGAAGTCACCTTGCCGGTAATGATATACACATTGCCGTCATTCTTTGCGATAAACGAAGCGATATCTATAGGCACGGGGGTCCAGACATATTTAGAAAGCGCGACAAACTGGGCAGCAACTACTTCATTTTTTGTCCCGTATAATTCGTAACAGCCTTTTAACGTAATTGTATCCCCCACCTCAACACCAAAACTACTGAAATTGCTCAGGCCGAAAACATACAAACTGGCAGATTCGTCTTTGATGTCTTTGATGTAAAAATAACCTTTAGTGGCATCGGCTATACTGGTAACAGTCCCTTTCAGTATATATCTCCGACCATCGTTGCGGTCAATAAAGTCGGCAAAACTGATTGCTTCCGGTGTCCAAGGCGATTTGATGTGTGAAATATACTGTGCATCGGCAATTCGTGGCGCATTATTTTTTTCGGTATATTTTCCCTCCAGCGTCAACACGTCACCTTCGACTATATTCAATGAGGCGAAATTCTTTGGATATCCGTCTTCATCAAGCAAACCGTAGATATAAATGGAGCCGGTGTTGTCCCGCAGGTAGAAATTGCCGTAGGTTGTATTGGCAATCATCTGCACTTCACCCTGCAGACGGTAGTCCGTCGTTGTGCTTTTGATTGAAAGAAAATCTGCAATAGAAATTTGCTCGGCCGCATAGCCGGAAAGTGTACACACCGTACACAATAAAAGTAAGAATCGTTTCATAAATATTGAGTTATATAATTTAGTGCTACGGGAGCGGTAATCAGCCGCTCCCGGGCTTTCTGACAGCTGCCAACTGAATACTGACAGCTGAATACTGACTACTAATCTTTAAACTTCGCGCAGATGAACTCGCGGTTCAGGCGGGCAATATTTGCCAGGCTGACCTGTTTCGGGCACTCCGCGGCGCAAGCACCGGTGTTCGTGCAGTTACCGAAACCAAGTTCGTCCATCTTGGCGAGCATGTTCTTTGCGCGCTGTGCAGCTTCGACCTTTCCTTGCGGAAGAAGAGCAAGCTGGCTAACCTTCGCTGCCACGAAGAGCATAGCACTACCGTTCTTACAAGCTGCCGCGCAAGCACCGCAACCGATACAAGACGCTGCGTCCATTGCTTCGTCAGCCACCGGCTTCGGAATAGGAATAGCATTTGCGTCGGGCACACCACCTGTGTTCACAGAAACAAAGCCGCCTGCCTGCATAATCTTGTCATATGCCTGACGGTCAACCATGAGGTCCTTGATTACAGGGAATGCACGGCTACGCCACGGCTCCACGGTGATGGTCTCGCCGTCGTGGAACTTACGCATGTGGAGCTGGCAGGTAGTAATGGCGCTGTCTGGTCCGTGCGGATGACCGTTTACGTACATCGAGCACATACCGCAAATACCCTCACGACAATCGTGGTCGAATGCAATAGGATCTTTGTGTTCTGCGATGAGTTGTTCATTGAGTATATCAATCATCTCAAGGAACGATGCTCCCTGGAAGATATGATTGAGTTCGTAGGTCTCGAAATGACCTTGTGCTTTGGGGCCTGCTTGGCGCCATACACGCACTTTAATATTTATGTAGCTGTCCATAATTATGCCTTATAGTTACGGGTTTTACGTTCGGTGAATTCGTAGTCAAGCGGCTCCTTGATGAGTTCGGGTTCTTTGTCCTCGCCCATATAGTGCCAGCAAGCAACATAACTGAACTTGTCGTCCTGACGGAGTGCTTCGCCTTCCTCTGTCTGGTATTCCTCGCGGAAGTGACCACCGCAGGATTCTTCGCGGTTCAGTGCATCAATCGCCATCAGTTTGCCGATTTCGATGAAGTCTGCCAGACGGAGTGCTTTCTCCAGTTCGTTGTTCAAAGCACCTGCTTCGCCCGGAATATAGACATTGCTCCAGAACTCTTTCTTGATTTCGTCAATCTTCTTGATAGCGGTTTTGAGGCTTTCAGCCGTACGTCCCATTCCAACGAAGTCCCACATGACGAGACCTAGTTCCTTGTGAATGCTATCCACAGAGCGTTTTCCTTGGATCTTCATGAGTTTGTCAATCTTCTCCTGTACGCCCTTTTCGGCAGCTGCGAACTCAGGCAGGTCAGTGCTCATACGCGGAACGCCAATCTGGTCGCTGAGATAGTTCTGGATAGTGTAAGGCAGTACGAAGTAGCCGTCAGCAAGACCTTGCATCAGTGCAGAAGCACCGAGACGGTTTGCACCGTGGTCGGAGAAGTTCGCCTCACCGATGCAGAAGAGACCTTTGACAGAGGTTTGGAGCTCGTAGTCAACCCAGATACCACCCATTGTGTAGTGGATAGCGGGGAAGATCATCATCGGGTTCTCGTAGGGGTTCTCGTCCACGATCTTTTCATACATCTGGAAGAGGTTGCCGTATTTCTGTGCCACTACGTCTTTTCCGAGACGCTGGATCGCATCACTGAAGTCGAGGAACACAGCCAAACCGGTGTTGTTCACGCCGTAGCCTTTGTCGCAGCGCTCTTTGGCGGCACGTGAAGCCACGTCGCGCGGAACGAGGTTACCGAATGCCGGATAACGACGCTCCAGATAGTAGTCGCGGTCTTCTTCGGGGATATCGCGTCCCTTGATTTCACCGGCTTGCAGTTTCTTTGCGTCCTCCAGTTTCTTCGGAACCCATATACGTCCGTCGTTACGGAGAGACTCCGACATCAGTGTCAGTTTGGACTGGAAGTCACCGTGCTTCGGGATACAGGTCGGGTGAATCTGTGCATAGCAGGGATTTGCGAAATATGCGCCGTGACGGTACATCTGCATTGCAGCCGAGCCGTTGGAAGCCATGGCGTTGGTAGAGAGGAAGAAAGTGTTTCCGTAACCGCCGGAAGCGATAACAACCGCGTGTCCGAAGAAACGCTCAATGCGACCAGTCACGAGGTTGCGGGCAATGATACCGCGTGCGCGCTCTTCGCCGTTCGCGTCCTTAATCATAACGATATCCAACATCTCATGGCGGTTGTACATCTTCACCTTGCCCTTGCCAATTTGGCGGCTGAGTGCGCTGTATGCGCCGAGGAGCAGCTGTTGTCCGGTCTGACCTTTCGCGTAGAATGTACGGCTTACCTGTGCGCCACCGAAGGAACGGTTGTCCAGCAGACCTCCGTATTCGCGTGCGAACGGAACACCCTGTGCTACGCACTGGTCGATGATGTTGTTACTTACCTCTGCCAGACGATACACGTTCGCTTCACGGGCACGGTAGTCACCACCCTTGATTGTGTCATAATACAGACGATAAACGCTGTCACCGTCGTTCTGGTAGTTCTTGGCAGCATTGATACCACCCTGTGCAGCAATGGAGTGTGCACGGCGCGGACTGTCCTGAATGCAGAAGTTCAGCACGTTGAATCCGAGTTCTGCCAACGTTGCAGCAGCCGAAGCACCTGCCAGACCTGTTCCGACAACGATTACGTCCAGACGACGTTTGTTAGCGGGATTGACCAGTTTCTGGTGGTCTTTGTAGTTTGTCCATTTCTTCTCCAGCGGACCTGCGGGAATCTTCGCCATTTCCGGCGTGATTATTTTCGCGGACTTGTCTGCCGGTGCAGCCATTTCTTCGGCGGCAGCTTTGGCTGCTTTGCCTGCGGCTCTCACAGCCTCTGCGGCAGCAGCGGCGGCTTCTTTCATTTCGGGACGCTCTGCGGCTTTCTCTGCGCGAGCTGCCAGTTCTTCGGCTACTTCCGCAGCCTTCTCCGCCAATTTCTCAACGGCCTTACCTGCGAGTTCCTGTGCTTTCTCTGCGGCTTGTTCCACCGCTTTTTTGATATCTTCTTTTTCCATAGTCGTAATTATTAAGCGTTCATCATTCCAATATTAACACCGAGGAAGTAGAGCACTACAACCATAAACAGGCTCACCACGAGCGTAGCAAAAACGGTACCGATGACTTTGATACGTTTGAGCCAGATGAGGTTGCTCCATCCCATAGTTTGGAGCGCCGACCAGATACCGTGATTGAGGTGGAACCACAAAGCCACCAACCAAATGATGTAAAGCAGGCAGTAAATAATACCGCACCATCCGTCTGTGAACAGACCTTTCACAATAGCAGAACCGTCCTGCGGATCAAATGCAGAGGTATGAATACCCGTCAGCTCCGCCCATTGCATCTTGTACCAGAAGTTAATGAGGTGAAGCACAAGGAAACCGATAACGATAATGCCCAGCACGAGCATGTTCTTCGACTCCCAATCCACACCTTCCTGACGTGCCTCAATGGCATAACGGTCATTGCCGCGTGCCGCACGGTTCTGGATGGTCAGATAAATCGCATAGGAGAAATGCACTACAACGCCGAGAGCGAGAACAAGCGTGCCGATAATGGCGTACCAGTTAGCACCCAACATTGCGCAAATCCAGTTGTACGCATGCGTTCCAAATACATCGTCGATGACGAGGCAGAGGTTCATAGAACCATGGAACAGCAGGAAAAGGACCAGAAACAGGCCTGTAATGCTCATTACGAACTTACGGCCGATTGATGAATCTTTTAGCCACATAAGATTTTAATTTTATTAATAATTTTGTATTGTTTTGTACGTTTTTTAATAATGAACTTGCAGTCTTATCCAAATTCGCGGCAAAGGTACAACATATTTTGCATATATGCAAAAAAAAAGCACGATTTCTCGCACTTTTTTTTGTTATGTAACGAAAACAAGATATTACCCAGCGGATTTGAGGGAGAGGTAAATCATCGCACGGACGAAATTGGGGAACTGGGCATAACGCTTCGGTTTTTTGGTAACCTTGTCAATCGGTGCATGTGAATCGGGACGCTTGCGGCGCATGTTGGGCAGTTGGGCAAGATAGCGTGCGTGGAAGCGGGCATAAAGCGCTTGCGCTTCTTCCGGCGTGTAATAATCGGGGATGTGGTTGACCTGCTTGTGCAACAACTGCTGCTGCGTGAGACCATCCGGCTGTGCAGACTGGAGAATCTCCGTGGTACGCAAGCACGCCTCGCGCCACCGGCTACGGTTGGCGAGTTCGGCTTCAGACGCCGGCATTTTTTTCCAGTCGCGCGGGTTGCGGATCATATAGGACTCCTGAATGCCTACGCCGATGACGCGGCCGCGTTCGTTGCGGAATTTTTTCATACGGTGGACGGTGCCACCTTTTTCAATAGCTCCGTGAGCTTCCTTAAACGGATAATTAAGATCGGTTCCTGCCATAATGGTATTATTTTAGTTGTTATTGATTCCTACTATTTGCCTGTCTCTCTTGGCAGTTTAATCACATACGTATCACATACGAATCACATACGTATCACATACGCTTGGCTGCGTCAATGGCGACTGATAAATGATTGAAAAACGCTGCAAAGGTACAACAAATATTTTAATTGCACAAGAGGTAGTAAAAAAAATTGTATATGAAATTGCGGGAAAGCCCGCCAACAGGGAAAAGTTGAATGTGATTTTTATACTTTTAATTTTCTGCGGATTTAAGGGATTTTTGCGGAATAAACAAAAAAAATGCGGATGTCGGCTGTTTTCATTTGCATATATCAGAATAAAGCAGTAATTTTGCGGCGGATTATAATATGCCGTATTGTGCACGTAACATACGAACGGGCTTTTACAGACCTAAAATGGTCTGTATGGTTATGCTATCAAAGGTGCAGCAAGTGAAGAAACATGCTGTGCTATCCATGCTGCCGTTCGCCGTGTTGGCGGCAGTTATGCTCAGCAGCTGCAACACGACGAAATATGTGCCGGAAAACGAAATGCTGCTGGACAAAGCCAAAGTGAAAGTGGTTGATTCGAAAGACGAGTCAACTCTCGGACTTGACAATTATCTGAGGCAAAAACAAAACACGGAAATTCTCGGATTCTGGAAACTGCAACTGCATGTGTATAATACCGCTCCGCGTGACACGACCACGAAATCCAAGAAACGTCTCGCCCGCAATGCCCATAAAATGGGTGAAGCACCGGTTATATATGACCCTGCGCTGACAGGCGTTTCCATGCAACAACTTAAACTTGCCATGCAGAACCGCGGTTACTTCAATGCCGATGTGGACACGCAAACGGTTGTCAAAAACCGGAAAATGAAACTGACGTACCTTGTTACTGCCAACAAGCCGTATTTTATCCGTGATTATACCGTCAAACTCGACCAAGCCGACCTGCTGCGTGCAGCCACTTCGAAAGGCTGTCTGATTCATAACGGTGACCGTTTCGACGCTACAGTCATGGACAACGAGCGGGAACGAATCGCGTCCGCCATGCATTGCGAGGGATATTACTACTTTGACAAGTCGCTGCTGGATTACCGTGCTGACAGTTCGTACAACACGCATGAAGTGGCAGTGGAACTGAAAATGCTGAACAATACGGAACAATGGCCTGACAGCATCCGCGAAAAGGTTTATACGCGGTACAAAATCAACCATATATGCTTCCACATCGACTATAATCCGCGGCATATGCCGGACGGCAAAGAACTGACGATGAAGTTCGAGAACGACTACGAATACACGTATTTCGACCGTCCTCTGCTGCGAAACCGCGTGCTTCGCAAGAACTGCAAACTGCGTCCGGGAGACTACTACAACGAAGACATGGTGGAGCGGTCGTATGCGCTGCTGAATGCTTTGGGACCGGTGAAGTACGTGGATATATCCTTCGAGCCAGCCGGCAAGGATCTGCTTGACTGCCATATAACCGTTTCGCGCAGCAAACTGAACAGCGTTTCGGCAGAAGTGGAAGGTACCTACTCTGCCGGAGACTGGGGTATCGCAGCCGGATTAGGCTATGTGAACAGGAATATTTTCCGCGGTGCAGAACAACTGTCTCTGAACGGACGCTTCAGTTACGAATGGCGTCAGAACGGCGGTCGTGCCATAGAAGCGAAAGGAGAAGCAGGACTGCTGTTTCCGAACAGTCTGCACCTCAAACTTGCGTTCCAATACCAGAACCGTCCCGATGAGTTCACGCGCGACATTGCAAGTGCGGGACTGTACTACATGATTCGCCGGAATCCGAACTCACACTGGCGGCATGTGTTCAATATCGTTGATATCAGTTACGTATATCTGCCGTGGAAATCCGAGGAGTTCCAGACGAATATTATCAACAAATCCAGCGTGCTGAAGTACAGCTATGAAGACCACTTCATCGTGGACTGGAGTTATATAGGCATCTATACGAGCCAGCTGCAAATCAAGCCTGACCGCAATTACCTCCGGTTCAAATACACCATCGAAACAGCAGGCAATCTGCTTTACGGTATCGCGTCCGCTGCCAAGTTGGAAAAGAATGAAGCCGGTGCGTATGTGCTGTGGAATATTCCGTTTGCGCAGTACGCCAAAGGAGATGTTGATTTTACGTTCCACCATGTGTTAGTGCCGAACCATCGTTTGGTTTACCACATTGGAATGGGCGTTGTGGTGCCATACCTCAACGCATCAACCGTGCCGTTTGAGAAACGTTACTTCTCGGGCGGCTCGAACAGCGTCCGCGGCTGGCAAGCACGTACGCTCGGACCCGGCGGATTCAAAGGAACAGGAGGCGGATTAGTGTATGATTTACAGGCGGGTGATATACGGCTTGACTTGAACCTCGAATACCGCTGGAAAGTGTGGAACTTCATCGAGTTGGCAGCCTTCACGGACGCCGGAAACATATGGACGATTCGCGATTATGCCGAACAGCCGAACGGTGTGTTTGAGTTCGGTGAGTTCTACAAGCAAATTGCCTGGTCCTACGGAGCAGGCTTGCGGTTGGATTTCAGTATTCTGATTTTCCGCATAGACTTCGGTGTCAAGCTTTACGACCCGACGCGATTGTATGTGGATGACGGCTCGAAAGTTTGGCGGACAGCAGGCAACGGTCTGAGTTGGAAGGATGACATGACCTTCCACTTCGCTATCGGTTACCCGTTCTGATTACAGTTGGGAAAGCAAACGCACCAACGTGAGCGTGGCAGCCGTGTCGGTGATGGCATTGCGGTTGCCGCGCAGATGCAGACATTCGGTATAGACCTTCTGTTTGTTGGCAATGGCGATCCAGACCGTGCCGACAGGTTTCTCAGGCGTGCCTCCATCCGGACCTGCCACACCTGAAGTGGCAATGGCATAGTCCGTGTCCAGCAGTTTCATGACACCATACGCCATCAAAGCAACGACTTGCTCACTAACGGCGCCATATTTCTCCAGATAATCCTTGTTTACTTTGAGAACGTGCTCTTTTACCTCGTTGGAATAGGCGATTACAGAGCCTTTGTAGAACGCCGAACTGCCTGCGTGTTTATTCAGCAGCATGGCAAGTTTGCCGCCTGTGCAACTCTCTGCCGTGGCAATCGTCTTGCCTGCGGCTTTGAGTTTCTCTCCGATCAGGACTTCAAGCGGTTTGTCTTCGGTAGCAATGAGCCATTGTTTCGTGAGCGCCATAAGTTTGCGCTGCAGCTCCTCCACCCTCTCCGCAGGCACGCCGTAACCGCTCAAACGCAGACGAATCGTGTGATTCTTTGGAAGATATGCCAAATGAATATTGTCCGGCAATGCGTTCTCGAAATCAGCAATGTGCAAAGCAAGTTTTGATTCAGGAATACCACTCACCATAATGGTTCGGTGCGTGATCTGCTCCGTGCTTTCCCGCTGCAAAACAGGCAGCACTTGCTCACGCATAGCAGCCTCCATCTCATACGGGACACCGGGCAGCGAAAAGAGGTGCTTTCCTTCCGGCGTGTGCCAGTACATCAGCGGCGCAGAACCAACACGATTAGGCAAGACCTTGCAATTGTCCGGCACAAGCCACTGGGTCTCCGTGAGCGCGTTGAGGACTTCGGGACGGTCTTTGTACAGGTTGCGGACATGCGCTTCCACACTTGCGTCCGGAATAAGTTTTGCGCCCATAAGTTCACAAAGGACGTGTTTGGTGATATCGTCCTTCGTGGGACCAAGTCCGCCGGTCGTGATAACGATATCCACACGCGACAAAGCGTCCATAACAGCGGTTGCAATATGAGCGGCATCGTCATGGACAGAGGTGATCTGATAGAGTTCAATACCGATGTTGTTCAGTTGCTCCGCCATAAATGCGGAATTAGTGTCAACGACCTGACCAATTAGCAGTTCGTCGCCGATAGTTATTATTTCTGCTCGCATTGTTTTTTCCATTCTGTTGCAGTTAAATCGAGTTCGTTATACCACTCTTCGCCGAAACGACGGATGAGCGGCTCGCGCAGGAATTTATATAAAGGCATATGCAGTTTCTTGCCCAACTGACGGGCACAATGGCAGATGTCCCAACGATGGTACTCCACTCCGACAAGGTCACCGACTTTGGTCAGACGAATCGGGTACAAATGGCAGGAGACAGGCTTCTTGAAAGCAATCTTTCCAGCATTGTACGCCTTTTCTATCAAACAATAACACCAGCCGTTGTGGTCTGTGCGGGCAAAGACACAGTCTTTGTCATTGACAATAGATGTGACCTGTTCTCCGGACGGGTCGCTATAAGCAATTCCCTGTTTAGCCACCACTTCCTTTGCCTCTTTGGTCATTTCCGGCAGCAAAACAGGCAGAATAGCCTCCACCTCTTTCACTTCTTCGTCCGAAATCGGCGCACCGGCATCGCCCTCAATACAACAGCAACCACGACACTTGTCCAAGTCACAGCAGAACTCCTTTTCAAGGACATCCAGAGAAACTAATGTGTTCTGTATCAAAAACATCAGAGCAATACGCCTTCTACAAAGATTTTAATACCTATTCCAATAAGAATGATTCCGCCGATGAGTTCGGGTTGAACAGTCAGCAGTTTCTTTGACTCCGAGCCGATTTGGCAACCGACGATAGACAAGCCGAAACTGACAAAGGCGATAAGCCCTATTCCGACCCACAAATATTCCGGATACGGAATAAACACCACTCCGGTAGCAAGTGCGTCAATAGACGTGGCAATAGCCATCAGCAGCAAGTAATGCAGTGTCCAGTTGGCTTTGTGCGGCTTGTCCTCATTCTTTTCGCGCGCAGCCTCAACAATCATCTTGCCGCCCAGAAACGCCAATATAACAAGCGCTATCCACGGCGCATACGTATCAAAGAAGTCCGTGAACAAGCAGCCTGCGTAGTAGCCAATCAGGGGCATTCCGCCTTGAAAGAAGCCAAACAGAAATGCCATGAGGAAGATGTGCCGCCATGCTTTGTGGCTGTGCAAATCCGTGTCCAAGCCCTGCGCCACACTTACGGCAAAGCAGTCCATTGCTAAGCCAACAGCAATGAATATGATGTTAAGCAAGTCCATTTAGTGTTTGTACTTGTAGCGCGCACCGGTTTTGCCTTTAGCAATATTGGTCAGTTTGCTCTTGACGAAAGTCTTCCGAATGGGTGAAATGCGATCCGTGAAAACGTGTGCCTCCAAGTGATCGTATTCGTGCAAGACAATTCGCGCCTTGAAGTCCGTGAACGTGTCCTCGTGCCAGTTGAAATCCGCGTCCTGATAACGGATTCTGATGGTCTTGGGGCGCACTACATTCTCCGAGATTCCCGGCAAAGAGAGACAGCCTTCGCTGTATGTGGACGTATCATCGGACGCCTCGATAATCTCGGGGTTGATGAATGTTTGCTTGAAGTCCAAGCAGTCGGGATAATCCTCACCCAGTTCGCTGCCGTCAACAATGAACATACGCAAAGACTTGCCCACTTGCGGTGCCGCAAGACCACAGCCTTCAGCAGCAGTAAGGGTCTCCTGCATGTCGGCAACAAGCTGCTTGATATCAATGCTTCCGGGCAGCACTTCTTCCGTCGGTTTGCGCAAGACAGGCTGACCATATAAATAAATAGGAAGTATCATAATGTCGATAAATAATCTTCTAAAATAATGCAGGCGGCAAGTTTGTCCACGACAGCCTTGTCACGCCGGACAGATTTCTTCATGCCTCCATCAATCATGGCACGATGTGCAAGCGTTGAGGTGAAACGCTCGTCATACTCCACCAACGGCATAGCGTGAAAGTGATTGCGGAACCAGTCCATGAACGGTTTTATATAGCGCACAGAATCGCTTTCCGCGCCGTTAAGCTGCGTCGGTTTACCAATAACAACCTTGTCAATTTCCCCTTTTGCGAGTTCGGCTTTGAGCCAGTCGCGGAGTTTAGCCGTTTCGACAGTAAGCAACGGATTAGCCGTTATACGGAGCGGATCCGTAACGGCTAATCCTGTACGTTTCTGACCATAGTCGATGGCGAGAATTCTACCCATCAGTTATTCAGTTTCTCCTGAATCGCCTCGTACTTGTCATCCATGTGGAAACGATAGTAGAGGGTCTTCAACGTAATCATGAAATCACGGTTCTCAGGCTCCATCTCATGAGCTTTCTCAAAGAACGGGAGCGATTTCTTGAACATTTCATTCATATCCGCCAGTGCAGCTTTATAGGCTTTCTGGTCCTGAATATATGCCGCGTCCTCATTCATTTTAACCGCCTGATTGTAGTAAACACGTCCTTTACCGGCAATAGCGTCCGCCAAATTCGGGTCAAGTTCGAGCGTCTTGTCATAATCCGCCAACGCTTCTTCATTGTGCCCCTGGTTTGCGTTCAGGTTGCCTTTAATCAGATGATATTGCGCTACGTTCGGGTCACGGGCAATAGCTTGTGCCAGATAATCAATAGCAGCCTGCTCCTGTCCGGAGAAGATGTAGTAGTTAATCAGGTTCTGCAAGAACCAGGGTTCCTTCGGGAACTGCACCATCGCATCCTGAAGCACGCGCACGAAGTTAGCCGTGTCTTTTTTCTCCACATATTCCTGATAAAGGAACTGGTTAACAGCCACCGGTTCGTATGCGCCGTTTTTCATCTTCTCAAGAATAACAATCGCCTCATCGTGCATCTGTGCCTGAATAGCAAAGAGAGCTGCATAATACTCATACTGTGCATAGATGGTGTCCTTCTGCATCTTAGCCTGGAAAGACTCATCCTGCATCATCGGCAGGTCAGGCATTGTAAGGTGACGCATGAACACGTTGTACGCACCGCGGAAATCACGTTGTTCGTTGAGGTGAATACCATACTTTACGAAGTCCTGCTTGTCGTAAAGTTCGAAGAGCTTCTTGGCAATGTTGGTGCGGGTCTTGGTGTCCACAACTTCACGACCTTTCTTGTCCAGCGTCGGCGTCATGGCGATTTCGTCCGCCTTCATCCAGTAGTCGTAACTCTCCATGATAGCCTGTCCAATCTGGTCTTGATCGGGGACTTTACCGATCATGCGGTCACGCTCAGCCTGTTCTCTGATTTGATATCCAACCAAACCAGCCACGTACCACGTGTTCGCCTGGTCTTTTGTTTCTTCGTTCTGCATCGCCGCACCGATAAGTTGACGCGCCTGATCAAAATCAGGTTCTTCTTGCAGAATCAAGCTTCTTGCTTTGTTTACACTTGCTTTTTGTGCCATGCAGCCAGCGCTTATCAGCACCAATGCTGCGAGAAATAATGTCTTTTTCATTTTCTTATTTTCTCATTTGTTCATTTATTCATTTTCGGGCGTTTCCGGATTTTCCACGTTTTCCGAGTTTTCATCAGCCTCCTCTTTCGGAACGACGCAGCCGAACATCAGCGTATCGTTGCGTTTCTGGAGTTCGATGAGTTTGACACCTTGCGTTGCACGTCCCATAACACGGATTGTATCCATTGCCATACGAATTGCCGTTCCCGACTTCGTGATAAGCATCAAATCTTCGTCGTCGCTGACAGCATGCAAGCCTACAAGTTGTCCTGTCTTGTCGGTGAGGTTCATCGTCTTGACACCCTTACCACCGCGGTTAGTAACGCGGTAAACGGGTTGTCCGTCCTCATCGTCCAAGCGTGTGCGTTTGCCAAATCCCTTGTCAGAGATTACCAAAACAGTCTTGTCTGTATTAGGCTCTACACAAATCATGCCAATCACGCGGTCTTGTCCGTCATTTTCCAACGTAATTGCCTTTACGCCGCTGGCATTACGTCCCATCGGACGTACACCCGCTTCGTTGAAGCGAACGACTTTTCCGTTGTATGAAGCGATGAGCATTTCGCTCTGTCCGTCGGTCAATGTAACGCCAATCAGTTCGTCACCTTCGCGCAAACCAACCGCATTGATACCATTTGCACGCGGACGGCTATATGCCTCCAACGTGGTCTTCTTCATCAAACCTTTCTTGGTTGCGAAGATGAGATAATGGTTATTGACAAACTCGGCATCATTCAGTCCTTTGACGTTGATGAAAGCACGCACTTTGTCGCCTTTTTCGAGGTTAATCATGTTTTGGATGGCACGACCTTTGGACTGCTTGTTGCCTTCCGGGATATCATAGACTTTGAGCCAATAGAGACGTCCGCATTCTGTGAAGAACATCATTGTCGAGTGCATCGAAGCCTGGTGCAGGTACTCAATAAAGTCCTCGTCACGCGCCGAACCGGCTTTGCTGCCAATTCCGCCGCGTCCCTGCTGACGGAATTCCGTCAACGGAGTACGTTTGATATAACCCAGATGTGAGATTGTGATAATCATATCATCATCGGCGTACATGTCTTCGGGATTGAACTCGGTCGCCATCTTGACAATCTTCGTGCGACGTTCGTCGGCATATTTGTCCTTGATTTCCACCAATTCTTCATTGATGACGTCATAGCGCATGATTTCGCTGGCAAGCAGTTCGTTCAAGTGAGCAATCAACTTCTCTATTTCCTCGTATTCGGCCTTTAATTCCTCGATACGCAAGCCTGTGAGCGCGCTGAGACGCATGTCCACAATGGCTTTCGACTGAAGGTTATCGAGATTGAAGCGTGCTTCGAGGTTAGCCTGTGCGTCTGCCGGTGTGCGGCTTGCGCGGATAATACGAACCACTTCGTCAATATTGTCAACGGCAATAATCAAGCCCTCCAAGATATGTGCGCGCTCTTCGGCTTTGCGAAGTTCGTACTTCGTGCGGCGGGTCACCACATCCATGCGGTGGTCAATGAAGTTGCCGATAAGGTCTTTGAGGTTCAGCAACATCGGACGTCCGTGAACCAAAGCGATGTTATTCACGCTGAAGGAGGACTGCAGCTCCGTGAACTTATATAATTTATTAAGGACTACCTGCGCGTTTGCATCGCGTTTCACCTCAATAACAATGCGGATGTCACGCGTACTGAGGTCGGAAATATCGGAAATGCCCTCAATCTTCTTCTCGGAAACAAGGTCGCCGATTTTCTTTACGAGGTCAGCTTTGACCACGCCATAAGGCAGTTCGGTAACAATAATCTTCTCGCGACCGTTGTCTTCGGTCTCAATATCGGCGTTACTGCGAATAACCACACGTCCGCGTCCGGTTTCGAAAGCATCCTTCACGCCCTGGTAGCCGTAAATCGTGCCGCCCGTCGGGAAATCGGGCGCTTTCACATATTCCATCAAATCCTCAACGGTAATATCCTCGACTTCGGGATTTTCAATACGTGCTTTGCGGTTGTTTACAAACGCCACGCAGCCGTCAATTACTTCACCGAGGTTGTGCGTTGCCATGTTCGTTGCCATTCCGACCGCAATACCTGTACCACCGTTAATCAGGAGGTTCGGGAAGCGGCAAGGCAGCACAGCAGGCTCACGCAAGGAGTCATCAAAGTTCGGCACCATGTCCACGGTATCCTTCTCAATGTCGCGAAGCATTTCCTCAGCCAGTTTACTGAGACGCGCTTCCGTATAACGCATTGCAGCGGCACCATCACCGTCCACATTACCGAAGTTACCTTGTCCGTCCACCAAGCAGTAGCGCATATTCCAGGGCTGCGCGAGGCGAACCAACGTGCCATAAATACTACTATCACCATGCGGGTGATATTTACCCATAACATCACCGACGATACGTGCACTTTTTTTCGTCGGTTTGTCACTGCTCACGCCCAATTCGTTCATGCCGAAGAGCACACGGCGCTGAACAGGCTTGAAGCCATCGCGCACATCGGGGAGCGCACGGCTCACAATCACACTCATCGAGTAGTCGATGTAGGATTTCCGCATTTCCTCGTCAATCTTGACAGGGATAATTTTGTCATGCTCCATTCCATTCAGCTCCTCATTGAGTTCGTCATTCATCTGGTTGTTTTCGTTATCCATATATACTATTTATTTGTAGTTTCCAAAAAACGCGCAAAGATACAACATTTTTTTGACATGTGCAAATAAAAAACGTATTTTTTTTGCGTTTTAACGCATTTTTGTTGTATTTTCGAGGGGATGTCGAAATAAAGAGGCACTATATCTTAAATCGCAGATATACCTACTCTATTGGCACAAACCTTATAATTCTTACGCAGTCGCGCGCGCACGAAGCGGATAAGGATATGACCGCGTTCCGGTATACCAGCGACCAAAAAACGGTTGTTTTTGCAGGTTTTGTACCGATTTTGTAAAAAATCTTCATCTTTTTTGCAAAAAAATTTGGTGGAATGAAAAAAAAGCAGTACTTTTGCAGCCGCTTTTGAGAAGAAAGAGAAAATCAGGGCAGTCTCCCTAGCTCAGTTGGTAGAGCAACTGACTCTTAATCAGTGGGTCGAGGGTTCGAGTCCCTCGGGGGACACAGCAAAGAAAAAAGGATGCAAGGCGTCCTTTTTTCGTGTCCTTAAAGGCTGCTTTATGGTGCAATAATGGTACAATAATGGTACAATAATGGTGCAATAAAATGAGGGTGTAAATATATATTTTATATATTTAGCTAAAAGTGGAGAGTCGAGAGCTAAGAGTCAAGAGCCAAGAGTCAAGAGCTAAGAGCCAAGAGTCAAGAGCTAAGAGCTTAGAGCTAAAAGTCAAGAGCTTAGAGCTAAGAGTCAAGAGCTAAGAGTGGAGAGTTTAGTGTTTGTTGAATTCGAGGATGGTGTTGAGGCCGATGAGGACGAGGTGCTTTTCGTGGTGGAAATTGAAACGGCAGTTATTTAATATATAAGGTGCGTTGCCGCCCGTGAGAAACAGCGCATAATGCTTGCAACGCTCACCAAGCGTCCGAATGTAACCTTTCACCTCATAGCCAATGCCACGTATAACGCCTGCCGCAATCGCGTCACGGGTTGTTTTTCCAAACAAAGGAATCAGTTCATTTTCTTCCACTTCCACCAGCGGAAGTTTCTTCGTCATGCGGTTAAGCATCGTGAGACGCATTTTAATGCCCGGTGCGATGTTTCCGCCAAGAAATTCGTTCTTCTCGGAAACAAAATCGTAGGTAATTGCAGAACCGACATCAATAATCAGCAGATTTTCATTCGGGCAAATGGCTGCCGCGCCGACAGCCGCAGCAAGACGATCCTGACCAAGCGTCTCAGGTGAAGCATAACAATTGGTAATGGGAACCGGCGTAAAGTGGTCAAACAGGACAAAATGCTTTGAAAGCCGATTCAGGCAGTTCACCACCGCAGGTTCAATATTGACCACAGAGGAAATAATGCTATCCGTAATCGGATACAACGAAAAGAGACGCTCTATGTCACTGGCAGTGAAGGACTTGTAGATGAAGTTCTTCACAATGCGTCCGTTTTCGTCAAACAAAGCGACTTTGGTACGCGAATTTCCCTGGTCAATAGCGAGGTTCATACTTCTACGTTGGTGTAGAGGAAGCGCTTGATAGACTTTTTAGGCGTTTTCTCAAACTCATGCGGGAAGAGTTTGATGCAATTCAGCTGCTCATACGCCGCCAATTCGGCATTGACCTGCTTGCGGATTTCCTCCATATGTTCCTCCAGTTGCTCCTTTGTCAAACCACTGGCATCCACTTCGTTGTAATCCGGGCAAACAAGCGCCACCAAACGTGCGTCCTCGGTTTGCAGGATAAGCGATTCAAGGACATAAGGCATGTTGTTGAGTTTCGCTTCAATCTCCTCGGGATAAATATTCTGCCCTGAAGGACCAAGCAGCATGGTTTTGCAACGTCCTTTAATAAAGAGGTAACCATCCTTGTCAATTATTCCGAGGTCACCGGTGCGAAGCCAGCCGTCTTTGGTGAAACTGTCCTTCGTTGCCTGTTCGTTCTTGAAATAGCCGGTCATGACATTTTCGCCGCGTGTTACGACTTCGCCAATTCCTTCTTCGTTCGGATGGATAATCTTAATCTCCATCAAACCGTCCAGTGCGCGTCCACAGGAATAGAGTTTGCCACCCTCTTCGTACGGCGTGAAACTGATGAGCGGGGCACATTCAGTCATACCATAGCCAACGGTCATCGGGAACTTGATACGATGGAGGAAAGACTCCACTTCGGGGTTCAGCGGTGCTCCGCCGATGATAATCTGCTTAAACTCGCCACCAAACGCTTCGACAAGCTGCTGGCGGATTTTGCTGAGCACAACCTCGTCCAGATAAGGCACTTTGAGCACCCAACGAATAGGCGGTTTCTGTATCTGCGGGACAATCATCTTCTTGTAAATCTTCTCCAGAATGAGCGGCACAGAAAGAATGGTTGTCGGTTTGACTTCAGCAAACGCCTGCAAGAGAATCTTCGGCGACGGCGTACGACCAATCAGCCATGAATGTCCGCCGGAAGCGAGACAAGCAAGGAAGTCAAACGCACATCCGTACGCATGCGCCAAAGGCAGGAACGCCACGTGGCGGCAACCCGGGTAAACCAGTTTGAGGTTGAATGCGAGACGAATATTGCCTGCCAAACCATTCAAAGGCATAATGACGCCCTTGCTGAAACCTGTTGTGCCGGAAGTATAGTTGATTGAACCAATCGCGCTATTCGGACGCTTTTCATATTCGACGCTTTCGGGTGTAAAACCTTTGGTGTATTTCTTGCTGAACGCCTCTTCAACATCGCCCCATGTAATTTCCTTATGATGACGATGCGCTATGAGTTTGAAGTTGGCAAGCGAATAAACGGCTTTGAGCGTTTCCAGCTGCTCCAAATCCATATTCTCCCAAATCAGGTCGGTGATAAAGAGCAGTTTGGACTCGGAATGGTTGATAATATGCTGGGCGTCATTGGCTTTGAAATCCTGCAAAATAGGCACAATAACCGCTCCGTAGGTGACGGTAGCGAGATAGGTTGTGACCCAGTTGCAGTTGTTGCGTCCCATGACAGCAATCTTGTCGTCCTTCTTTATGCCGAACAACTTGAAAAGCAGATGCAAGCGTGCAATCTGCGCCGCCAGACGTCCGTAGGTCAGTGTATTCGCCGTGCCATAGTCCGTTATTGCCTCCAAATCCCAGTTGTCGCGGAAGGAGCGCTCAAACATTTTAACGAAATTGTCTTGTTCTGAAGTCAGCATAGTATTAGTGGGTGTACAAAAATCTTTTTATTGATTTCTTGGGTGTTTTTTCGAACTCATGCGGGTAGAGCACGATTTTGCTAATCTGCTCGTAGGAGGCAATCTGTGCATTCACCTCGCGTCTGTTGCGTTCCATCGCCGCCTCCAGCATTTCGGTTGTGAGGTGGTCAGCGTCCGCAGCCACATAATCGGGGCAAACAAGTGCCACCAAAGCGCCATTCTCCTGAATGACCAGCGATTCCATGACATAAGGCATGTTGTTGAGTTTCGCTTCAATCTCTTCGGGATAAATGTTCTGTCCGGACGAGCCAAGCAACATGCTCTTGTCGCGTCCCTTGATAAAGATGAAGTTATCATTATCAATATAGCCGAGATCGCCGGTTTTGAGCCAGCCGTCCTGCGTGAAGATGAGACGAGTGGCTTCTTCGTTCTTGTAATAGCCAATCATCGTGTGCTCTCCGCGAACCTGTATTTCTCCGATGCCTTCGCTGTTTGGTTTGTCAATGCGCACTTCCATCAATCCGTCCAAGGGTTTGCCACAACTCTGCGGCTTGTAATCCTTGTGGTTGACGTAGGAAATAAGCGGCGCACATTCAGTCATTCCGTAGCCGACAGTATATGGGAAACGGATGCGTTTGAGGAAGAGGTCCACTTCCGTATTCAGCGGTGCTCCGCCAATAATCACCTCTTCGACGCAGCCACCGAAAGCGTCCAGCAACGCCTGACGCAGTTTGCCGAGAACGACTTCGTCCAGCAAGGGCACTTTCATGACCCAACTTACAGGCGGTTTGGATATTTCGGGAACAATCTTGCTCTTGTAGATTTTCTCCAAGATAAGCGGAACTGTGAGCACGCAAGTCGGTTTGACTTCGGCGAATGCCTGCAACAGGATTTTCGGCGACGGAATGCGTCCCATCAACCATTCATGACCACCGGCGCAGAAGCAACTGAGGAAATCAAACGCACAGCCAAACGAGTGTGCCAGCGGCAGGAAAACGACTTGCCGACAGCCCTTGAACGTAACGTGCACGTCGTTGCAGAACTTCACGTTGCCCGCCAAAGCATTCAACGGCGTAATGACGCCTTTGGAGAAGCCAGTTGTTCCGGAGGTGTAATTGAATGAAGCTATTTCGCTATTCTGTTTGTCGGAATATGCGAGTTGGTCAGGCTTAATGCCCTCGGGATACAAGCGTTCAAACTCCTGCTGGACACGTTTGGGCGTCAAGCCAGCCTTGTTGAAACCCTCCACTACTGCCAACGGTTCGAAGTTCGTCAGCGAGAAAACCGCCGATACCTGCTCCATCTGGGCGATGTCCATACTTTCATACAAGGCATCGGCAATAAAGAGCAGTTTGGACTCGGAATGGTTGATGATATGCAAGGCATCGTTGGCGCGGAAATCCTGCAAAATGGGGACAATAATCGCGCCGTAAGTCACAGACGCAATATAGGTTGTAACCCAACTGCTGGTGTTCTTGCCCATGAGCGCAATGCGGTCGTTCTTGGTGATGCCGCACGCACGGAACAGAATGTGAAGGCGCTCAATCTGCTGCGCGACATCGGCATAAGTCATCGTTACATCCGTGCCGTAGTCGGTGAATGCAGGTGAATCCCAGTTGTCGCGGATGGCGTTGCGCAGAGTTTCTATGAAAGGTTCTTTAATCATTATTGTACAGGTTCGGGGACATCCAACAAATTATCATTCGACTGCACAGGCTGCTCCACCTGCACAATACGATCCACGATAAACTGGCTGTTTCCACGCCAAGGCAAAGTACCGAAATAGCGTTTCCAGTGCAATTTAATCTGCTTGCTGGAACGCGAGTCAATCTCCATAGCAACCGCTGCGTCCGCCACCGAGAACTTAAATTCGTTGGACTGGATGGTTGCGTTGGAGTTCTTGCTGTTGTAGCCGGTCTGAATCATCTTGCCTTCGTAAGTTTTGAAGATGATACCTTCTTTCTGGAAGTAGTTGATATCGCCTTCATTGGTTCCTTCGCTATAAACGAAACAGAACTTGAAATAGATGAATCCCGCCAATGCTACGAGAACGATGGCTGTTAACCAGCCGAGAACTTTTCCTTTTGTTGACATAATGTTGTTTTTTATATCTGTTTTTACTGAATTCTTGCGCCAGTTATATTATAGGCGTTGCCATCATGGAAGATTATGAGTTGTCCGTTGACAAGCACTTTCATTACAGAAACGTTTTGAGCGTTGATGTTGTCAATAGCTTCCTCTCCGCCACCGGATCCGCCTTCGTCCGTCAGGCTGAGCGAATACAATTTCACACAGTCAAGCGGATCTTCCGTAGTGAGATTGAAACGGCGGATTACAGATGGAGTTTTCGGAATAATAGCGAAAATATACGCATAGGTTGCAATCTTGCAATCAAACGGAATCTGCACAGTAGTCTTTGTTTTCTGCTGAATTACAGAAGGTTGGTTCTTACCTATCTGTACTGCCAGATGATAAATGCTGGTAGTCTGCATACTAATGTTAATATTGCCTTTGCCCACGGGCAAGAGAATGGTCAGTCCGTGGAAGTTCTCTGCAAATGCAGCGGAACCCGGGGTGAGTACATCCACAATATTGTCCATCTGCTCTAAGTCCATATGGGAAGTGATAACAAGGCAACCCTCGGATTTGTTTACGCCGTCCTCTACGGTAAGAGTGTAAAGGATACCGTCCTGTTGCGTTCCTGTCGGGTCGTCAGTGAGCTCAACCGCCGAGAAATTGACATCTCCGGCAATCACGTCTTCCACTTTCGGTCCAATCTCTACACGGAGAGCGATATGGTCGTTTCCATCCACGAAAATACCGTCCTTGATATGGACATCCTTGCTGTACATGATGATGTGTTCACCAAATTCCACATCTTCAACCTGTCCGACCGCTGCGCCATATTCCGTCGGGTCTTCGCCCGGAGCGACCTCAATATTCATATGCGCCTCAAAGTAACTGTTGTCTTCTACCCGGAGAACGTTGCATATCAACAGCGGGTGTGGCGTGGATTCAAGTGCATGCACCTGACAGCCGTCAATAGTGAGATTGTTACCTGCACTGAACTGCGGGAAACGTCCTTCCATCGTGAGACGGCTCTTGTCGTTTCCGTCACCAGTGATAATCATATCCCAATCACAGAACATACCGGCGGAATTATGTCTTACAAAGCAGTTGCCGACCACCTTAATAGTCAGTGGCAGCGGGCCGCTGCTGTAATCCAGCCAATCCATCCACCCCATCGAATCATCTTCCTTATCGGTAAACAGTTTCTGGAAGTTATTCATGGTGAGTGTACGAGTTTTAATATCAAAGGATAGTTTGCCGTCACCAAGAATATCGTTGCAGTTAGCTTCAGTAACCTTAACCATATCGAACGCCATATACGTTGAGCCCGAACCCGACTTATGCTCCGTCTGCTCCAACGCCATAATCTGCAAATCGAAATGATCGCCTTCCTTTACTACGAGTTTCCACTCAGCGGAGTCGGCTATGATGTTCTCATCACCAGGGAATTTGGCTTTGATGATTGTTTCGCCCTTGTCCACAACAGTAATAAAACCGTTTGCGGCATTGACAGTAGCCACGTCCGGATTAGATGAGGTGTAATTCAGGGGCAGTTGGAGCGGGTTATCAACCGTTTTGATTCTGTAGGGACGACCTGCATAGGCGGTGTACGCCGTGTCAGTTTGTCCGTAAAACTTGAGATATTTGCTGCCGCTGTAGTTGAACGTGAACTCCTTCACCGTGTCCGTCTTAGAGAGTGCGGTCTGCGTCCATTGCACATTCCAGAGGCTGTCCTTGTACTCGGCTTCGAGACGCTTGTCCTCCACCAAAACGGCTTGTTTGCCCTTATAGATGTAACGAGCGATTGTATCATAACCAGAACCGGTTTTTCCCCAGTCTTTACTATACCAGCGACGCATAGTGAAGACTACACTGTCGTTAATCTGGCTTTCGATGGCAACAATTTGCTTTGCCATGCCAGTCGTAACGGTTGAAAGCTGATGACCATTAACCAAGTAGCCATATTCAAAAGCAACCTGATTCGGGAATGTCTCTTCTGCATCCTGCGCCATCACAGGAGCGAGAACCAATGCCAAAACGGCAAAAATAGCAAATGTTTTTTTCATACCCATTTTGTTTTAGTTGTAAATAATTATGTTATTATATAAACATTATCGCGAATTTGGCGGCAAAGGTACGGAATTATTCTGACATATGCAAATTTATCTGCATTTTTTCATAAAAAAAGGATTTGTACAAAAAATGACAAAAAATATCACGAGGTTTTGCAGGTTTGGAAAAAATGTAGTATCTTTGCCGCCCAAATGTGATTCTCAATAAAGATACGACCATGAAACGGATTTTAAGTTTAATTATAGGCAGTTTGTGCCTCACGCTCTGCTTCGCCGAACAAGCGATGTATAATGACTTGGCTTATACCATTGACGCAATACAGAAAACCGCAGAAGTGGCAGAGAACAAAAAGGTTGAGGGGAAACTGCGGTTACCGGATGAGATCGTTGTCGGACAACATACTTACCGCGTCACCGGCATTGCCGAGAACGCCTTCAAGGGCTGCAAGAACCTGACGGAAATTGTGTTTCCAGCCGATTTGAAATATTTGAGCCGTAATGCGTTTGAAGGAACAGGAATCTGGCTCAACAAAGAGAACTGGAAAGACGGCGTGCTGTTCATTGACAGCTGTCTTATTGCCACTGACAAGACCATCAAGCCCAAATATGTCGTGCCGGAAAGTACACGGCTGATTGCTGCCGGTGCTTTTCAAGGAAACAAAGTGCTGACGCGCGTGGAACTGCCAGTCACTATCACGCGCCTTGACAACGACCTATTCCGCGACTGCAAGAACCTTGCCAAAGTAGTTATACCAGCCTCTGTGGAATGGATCGGGCAAGACGTGTTTGTTGGTTCGGGAATATGGCTGAACGAGAAAAAATGGAAGAAAGGCGCACTATATATCGACGGATGTCTGATTGCCGTCAACAAAGACGCTGCCGCAAAATTCGTATTCAAGGACAAAATCCCTACCCGACTGTTGGCTGCAGGTGCGTTCAAAGACGCCAAACAAATCAAAACATTAACTATTCCCAATGGCGTAAAGACCATCCCGGCAGCCTGTTTCCACAAATGCGGCGCGCTCACGGAGGTTACTATTCCGGCAAGCGTGACCCGCGTGGAGCAATTTGCCTTTGCGGAATGTGAGCAGCTGAAAAATGCCACGCTTCCGAAAGAATTGGAATATCTCGGAACAGGTGCGTTCTACATGTGCCGGAATCTCAAGCAACAAGTGCTTTCCGACCAACTGAAAGGCATACCTACGGCGTGCTTCTTCCTGTGCAGCAGTCTCTCCAACATTACGCTGCCCAAAGAGACGGAAATCATCAGTGACGGCGCGTTTGCAGGCTGTTCCAACCTTGAGGACATCCAACTGCCCAATACACTCCAACAAATCGGCGAAAAAGCGTTCGCCGGTTGCAGCCGTTTCCGCAAAGTGAATATACCCGGGCTTGTGACCATCATCAAGAAAGCTGCCTATTCGGACTGTGCGCATCTGACAGATGCAGTGCTGCCGGAAGGACTGTATGCCATTGATGACGAGACCTTCAAGAACTGCATCAGTCTGGAGCGCGTCAGCCTGCCAAAGAGTTTATACCGCATCGGCAAAAACGCATTTGCCAACTGTCAGGAGCTATATGCCATTCTATTGCCTGACAACCTGCGCCGGATTGAGGACGAGGCATTTATGGAGTGCAAAAAACTCTTTGAGATACAGTTGCCGGACAATGTGTCCACACTCGGGTCAGGAGCGTTCTCCATGTGCATCAGTCTGACAAAGGTGCAAACGACACAAAAGTCACACCTTAAAGATATAGAGGCGGGGACGTTCTATCAGTGCCGCCAACTCAAAGAGATTGATATACCGGACAGTGTGCTTGTAATCGGAGAAGACGCCTTCAACGGCTGCAAGAACCTCAAACGTGTAGGCTATCCGCCACGTTTGCAGAAGATCGGTCCGAATGCTTTCCGGGATTGTATATCGCTTGTAACACCCCTGTTTGCCAAAGACATAGAAATCGGCAAAAACGCCTTCAAAGGCTGTAAATAGAAACATATAATCATCCATAATAATGGTAAAGAAATACGACATTCTCATCATCGGCGGCGGTGTTGCCGGAATGAGTTTTGCGCTGAAGATTGCGCGCACCCAGAAGTACAAAATCGCATTGTGCTGCAAGACTACCCTTGACGAAGCAAATACCGCCAAAGCACAAGGCGGTATCGCGTCCGTTACGAACCTGTTAGTTGACGATTTCGACAAACACATCCATGACACAATGGTAGCAGGCGACTGGCTATCCGACCGTGCTGCCGTGGAACAAGTTGTACGTAATGCTCCTAAAGGCATTCAGGAGTTGTTGGAATGGGGCGTAAACTTCGACAAGAACACTGACGGAACCTTCGACTTGCACCGTGAGGGCGGACATTCCGAGTTCCGTATCCTTCACCACGCCGACGACACAGGCGCCGAAATTCAACGCGGATTGATGGCTGCCGTACGAAACAATCCCTATATCGAAGTGCTTGAGAACCACTTTGCCGTAGAAATAATCACCCAGCATCACACCGGTGTACGTGTCACACGCCACTCACCGGATATTGAATGTTACGGCGCATATATTCTCAATCCGGAGACAGGCAAAATCGACACTTATCTGAGCCGTGTGACCCTGATGGCAACGGGCGGAACAGGCGCTATCTATGCCACGACCACCAACCCGAACATTGCTACCGGAGACGGCATAGCAATGGTGTATCGCGCCAAAGGCGTCATCAAAGACATGGAGTTTGTCCAGTTCCATCCGACCGCATTGTTCCATATCGGAGAAACCCACCCTGCCTACCTCATCACAGAAGCCATGCGCGGTTATGGCGGAATTCTGCGGTTACCGAACGGCGAAGAGTTCATGCAGAAATACGACCCGCGTCTCTCACTTGCGCCGCGTGATATCGTTGCACGCGCCATTGACAACGAAATGAAGATTCACGGTCTTGACCACGTATGTCTCGACGTGACGCACAAAGACCCCGAACAGACTAAACACCACTTTCCGAATATCTATGCCAAGTGCCTGAGTATAGGCATTGACATCACCAAAGAATATATCCCCGTTGCTCCCTGCGCCCATTATATGTGCGGCGGTATCAAGGTCAATCTTGATGCAGAATCGTCCATCCGAAGGCTGTATGCCGTTGGCGAATGCTCCTGCACAGGTCTGCACGGCGGCAACCGTTTGGCGTCCAACTCTCTGATAGAAGCCGTCGTATATGCCGATGCAGCCGCCAAACATGCCCTGAAAGTGATTGATAACTATGACTTCAACACCCGCGTTCCCGAGTGGAACGACGAAGGCACGATGACCAACGAAGAAAAAGTGCTGATTTCACAGGACATGAAGGAAGTCGGGCAAATCATGTCCACTTACGTCGGCATCGTCCGTAGCGACCTCCGTCTGCGCCGCGCTTTGGAACGATTAGATATTCTGTACAACGAAACCGAAGATCTCTTCAAGCGTGTCAAAGCCGACCGTGCCATCTGCGAACTGCGCAACATGATCAATGTAGGTTACCTGATTACCCGTCAGGCTCTTGAACGAAAAGAGTCCAGAGGACTGCATTTCAACATCGATTATCCCAAAGATCCGAGCCTTAATACGCAAGAAGTGTGGTAAATTTGCGAAAAAAGGAAAATAAATTTGCGTATATGAGAATAAAGTAGTACCTTTGCGGCGGAATTAGTCTGATATGAGAAGTAGTATTACTAAAAATGTTCTTTCCGAGTCCGTTTTACCTCTTGGTAAACTATGGGAACTAAATCCTATCTGGGCAGTGTTGGATAATGCCCAGCGGGAGTTTGCCATGTCGCAAATAGAAGTCCGTCGTTACCGCAAAGGCGAAGAGATTCATCATGAAGGCAACACTCCGACACATATGATGATGCTCGTCAGCGGCAAAATCAAGATTTACAAAGAAGGCGTAGGACAACGCCAGCAGATTATCCGTTTGCTCAAACCATTTGATTTCTTCTCATACCGTGCAGTAGTAGGCGGCGGCGGTTACAACTCCACTGCTGAAGCGATTGAAGACTGCACCGTATATCAGCTCAATAAAGAATGTTTCATCTATCTGCTGAAAAACAACAACCAGTTCTGTTTTTTAGTTATGCAGAGCATGGCAGGTGACCTCGGTAACCAAGAAGCACAAACCGTAAACCTGACACAGAAACACATCCGCGGACGTCTTGCGGAGTCACTGCTAACACTCAAACAACATTACGGAACTGATGAAGACGGCGCCACCATTGCGATGTACATGAGCCGTGAAGACCTTGCCGGCATGAGCAACATGACAACCAGCAATGCCATCCGAACACTGAGCCAATTCGCCCAAGAAGGTGTGGTTAGCGTTGACGGAAGAAAGATCAAGATTCTAAACGAAACCGAGCTGATGAAACTCAGCCGACTGGGTTAATCCAGCATTTCTCCGAAGTTATTGGAAAGTTGAATCATACGATCATAGTCCTCTGGTGACAGATCGTAGAAATAGAAGTTGCGCGGGTCAATGGGCTTGTCTTGCAGGCGTACTTCATAGTGCAAATGCGGTCCGGTGGATTTTCCGGTATTGCCGACAAGCGCAATGACATCACCGCGTTTAACTTTCTGTCCGACACGTACCAACGATTTATACAAGTGGGCATACAGCGTCGAATATCCAAAGCCGTGATTAACAATAACCGTGTTTCCGTACCCCTGTTTCCAGCCGACAAACGATACAGAACCATTACCAGTAGCATAAACATCCGTGCCCGTGGGCGCGGTAAAGTCCATACCAGTGTGCATACGCCGTACATGGTAAACGGGGTCTATACGTACGCCGTAACCGCTGGCGACACGTGTCAAATCCTTGTTCATAACCGGCTGAATCGCCGGAATATTCTCCATTCGTACCTCCTGCGTCTTTGCCATTTCCACAAGGTCTTCGTACGACTTCGCTTGTACATACAATCCCTTCTCCAGCAAATCAACCTTGAGCGCCAAATCAGCAGTCAGTTGCGAATTGGTCATACGTGCCAGTTCCTCATAGTATGAAATCTTGCGGGAAGCGCCCAAACGAACAGCCAACGGAATAGGCTCTGCGCCGAACAACACACGATAGAGATTGTCATCACGCTGGGAAAGGTCCGTAAGCACCAGTTGCATTTGATCGACCTGATTGTTAAGCACCTGCAATTCCGCCTCAAGATTCTGCTTCTGCTGCATCAGTTGCCGCTCTTTCGGCGACGGGAAGAACAAGAAGAAGAGGAAGAAGAAAATCGTACCGAGGAAGATACCACCAAGCAGATACCAGCCACTGCGCCGCAGCCAATACAAGAACCCCTGCTCTACCCGCTCCATGGCGAGGGTTTCCGGATTTATGTGGTATTTCTTGGTCATAGTAATTTACGATTTGACGATTTACGATTTGGCTATTTACGATTGGACGATTTATTTGAGGTCGTAGCCGTAGTGACGGAGACGCGATTGGGAAGAACGCCAGTCTTTATCGACTTTGACAAATAGTTGCAAAAAGACCTGTTTGCCAAAGAACGCCTCTATATCGTGCCGCGCCTGCGAACCGACCCTTTTAAGCGCCGTGCCTGCTTTGCCGATGATGATTCCTTTCTGCGAATCACGCTCCACAAAGATTATTGCAGATATTCGTATCAGTTTCTCTTCCTCATGGAACGATTCCACCTCCACTTCAACGCTGTAAGGTATTTCCTTGTCGTAGTTCAGCAGAATCTTTTCACGGATAATCTCATCCACGAAGAAGCGTGCAGGTTTGTCAGTCAACTGGTCTTTGTCAAAGAACGGAGGACACTCCGGCAATGCCGCTTTAATTGCATCGAAAAGCTGGTCAATGCCGAACCTCTCCTGCGCCGAAATCGGAAATATCTCCGCCTCTGGCAACTGCTTGCGCCAATATTCGACAAGTTGCTCCAGCGTTTCCTGCGTTGTGAGGTCTATCTTGTTTATTATAAGGAACACGCGCGTATTAGATGCCATCCGCTTGACCTTCTCAAGGAACTCGGCGTTCTTGTCCGGCGTATCCTGCACATCGGTGACATAGAGCAGCACATCCGCATCTACAAGAGCCGAGCGGGAAAATTCCAACATCTGCTCCTGCAAGCGGTAATTCGGTTTGAGCACACCAGGCGTATCGGAATACACAATCTGGAAGTCCTCACCGTTGACAATGCCCATGATGCGATGGCGGGTGGTTTGCGCCTTCGATGTGATAATCGAAAGGCGCTCACCAACCAACGCATTCATCAATGTGGACTTACCCACATTCGGATTGCCGACAATATTTACAAATCCTGCTCTGTGCATTGTTCTACGGGCTATACGCCGCGTACGTTATTGCATCAATACATCAAAGAGTTCGTCATACGAGTTGAATATCTTCGCAGACGACAGTTTGGTTACTTTGCAACCTACTTTCGACTGGATAGCCTTGAGGTCGATTTTCTTCGGGTCACCCATGAGGATAATTGTAACGGGTTTGCCCTTGATGTTGTCCTCATAGAACTTCTCGATGTCGTCAAAGGTAATGGCATTGATTTTGTCAGCATTGACTTTTGCGGGGTCATCGTTGTATCCAACTTGTTTCCATGCCGCAAACGTATAAGCCTTGTTACGCATCGTGGGCTTCGCCGTTTGAGCCGCCTGACGGAGAGCAGCACGCAGTGCTTCAATGTTCGTTGAGTCAGCCGGCATATCATTTAGGATGTCCATATAAACATTGATTGCATCCGCAACCTTGTCAGACTGTGTGCCGACATAGCCCATAAAGAAACATTCCTTGCCCTGCAGTGCCGGCGTACGGTCAACGCCATATGCGGTGTAAGCCATTGAACGCTTAACACGAATCTCGTTCATAACGATACCGGTAAAGCCACCAGACATATACTGGTTAAAGGCATCCGAAACCACATCCGATGCAATGTCATACTTACGTCCGTTGATGTAGAAGTACAAATCTGCCTGCTGCACGTTCGAATTCGGCAAGAAGAGTACGGTCGGTTTGTCATAGGTCACACGGTCTGCAATGTACGGCGACTTGGACGGCTGCATACCTTCTGTCAGCGG
>CAJOFT010000006.1:0-7651 GCA_905234025.1 Paludibacteraceae bacterium | reverse complement strand
GCAAACGGCACTTCATCCAAATATGAGGACTTCTTGCCATAGAGTGCATACTCCAACAACGCATCTTTCTGAACGGCAGTTTGTTTCTGACGAATCAGACGCGAGATGAATTCACCACCCTTGATGTTATCAAGCTGCTTCTGGTCAAGGTACGGCATCAGAATCTGACGGCCAACAAGCTGCATAATCTTGTTCATGTTTCCGTCCTCGCCGGAGATACTGATGTAGAAGTAGGAACTGCTGCAACTATAGGAAATAGAAGCTCCCAACTCAGCAAGTTGCAACTGGAAGTCCTTACCCTCCACCTTCGGCAGAATACCGGCGTAGTTCATCATGTCAGCAATATACGGCAGCAGGGGCATTTCGTGTTCGCCTATACCATAACGCAGCGTGAGCGTAAAGATATCATTCTTCGTGTTCGGCGTATAGTGCAAGGTCACATTCTCACCGAGGGACGAAACCTGCACATCATTAAAGTCATTGAACGTCTGCTTGAGCACACCTTTCGGCATTTTCTTGAACGCCTCAGCATATGCCGTGTGCGCATCCTTGACAGGATCCAAAGGTTTGATATTCGGTTTCGGCAGCGTCTTCGGCTTCATATTCGACGTATTCTCGTCAAACGAAATCGTCATATACGGTGCATCCAAATACTTTTTGGCAACCGCAACAATCTCCTCCTTGGTCAGCGCCTGAATGCGCGCATTCACCGTGAATATCTCATTTTTGTCCTTACCATAAGTAAAGGCATCTACCAGATGACTCATCTTTGCAGAGGGTGATTCTTCAATACGCTTGAATGCCTGATCATACATATGTTTTACCGACGCAATCAGATCATCAGATATATCACCGGATTTGATGCGGTTGACTTCCTTCATGATGATACGCTCGGTCGCTTTGTCGGATTCGTACATCTGCTGGTTAGCATCATAGTAAGGTACTGCAAAAATCATGATACGACCGGTGTTACGGCGTGCGTCACAGAATGCTCCGGAACCTTGTACATCACCGTTGATGTTCACGCGGTCCAAGAGACCCGTTTGACCATTGGAGAGGAGGTTCAGCACGAACTCCAGCACTTCCTGATCCTCATCGCCTTCCTTGCAGCCCTTATAAGCCCATATAACCTCGGGAGTGTAGCCGAGTTTGTAGTGCTTGGTCGGGTTACCAGCAAACGACGTTTCTTCATAGGTAGGACGTTCGGGCAACTCTTTCGGCACAAGACGCGAGAAAGTTTCCTGAATCATCGGCTTTGCAGCCTCACTGTCGAAGTCGCCGACAATAATCAGCGCCATGTTGTTGGGCACATACCACGTATTGTAGAACTCAATGAGTTTCGACAGACGCGGGTTTTTCAGATGCTCGGGCAGACCGATCACATCACGTTCGTACGGACAGCCTTTGAAGATGTCCGCATAGAGCTGATTGCCTATCTGTGACGAGGGGTCGTTAGCATACATATTGTACTCCTCGAACACGTTCTCCAACTCTGCTTGGAACGTACGGAATACAGGATTAATCAGACGTTCCGAGAAGATGTGCAGCCAGCGGTACATCTCTGCTGCGGGAAACGAGTTGTGATAGCACGTTACATCGTAACTCGTGTACGCATTCACGCCTTCTGAACCGATAAGGTCAAGCATGTTGAAGAAGTCCTCAGTAGAAGATATCTTCGCTTCACGCATCGAGCATTCGTTGATTTGTTTAGCCAGTTGCTCGCGCAGTTTTGCATCGGTTGTCTCACTGTACTGGTCATACAATGCGATAATCGAATCATAAATCGGTTTTTCAGCCTCCCAGTCGAGAGCACCGATTTTCTGCGTACCTTTGAACAACATGTGCTCCAGATAGTGCGCCAAACCTGTGTACTCAGCAGGTTCATCCACCGAACCGGCACGTACAACAACATAACCTTCCACATCGGGTTGGTCGTGGTCTTCCCACAGCATAACGGTCAAGCCGTTATCCAATTTGTACTCGGTCAGACCTTCCGGCGTCAGAGCGGCAGAAACCGACAACGACACCATTGCCATCAAGGCGATTAAGAGATTTGTCTTTTTCATACAATTTTGTTTTTAGTTAATATTTTTTATTCCTATAAATTGATATTCCTATATTTCCGATATTTTACTACAATTATCGTGCCACAGTTACCATTCAAGCAGCACTTTGCCGCATTTGCCGCTAACCATCACATTGAATCCTTGCTGGAAGTCTTCGAACTTGAAGCGGTGCGTAATCACAGGCGAGAGATCCAATCCGCCAAGAATCATCTGCTCCATCTGATACCAGGTCTCCCACATCCGGCGACCTGTTATACCTTTGATAGTCAAGGCGTTAAAGATGACATCAGACCAGTTGACCTTCGTATCGGACGGCAAGATTCCAAGCTGGGCAATATTCGCTCCTTTGTACATATGAGCAATCATCTCACTAAATGCAGCCGGTGCACCGGACATTTCCAGTCCCACGTCAAAGCCGTGAATACCGAGTTTCTGCATCACCCATTCAATGGTTTCGCCTTTTGATTCATCCACCGTCATGGTTGCACCCATTTTCCGTGCAATCTCCAGACGCAGCGGGTTAATATCCGTCACCACTATGTGTTTGGCACCGGCGTAGCGGCATATACCCGCCGCCATAGTACCGATCAGTCCTGCACCCGTGATGAGCACATCTTCTCCCAAGAGCGGGAAAGCAAGAGCCGTATGTGTGGCATTGCCAAACGGGTCCATAATGGCAGCAAAGTCATCCGGAATTGCCGGATTGAGTTTCACCACATTCGACTCTGGGATTGTTACGTATTCCGCAAAACAGCCATCCTTGCCCATAATTCCGACAGAGATGGTGTTTTCGCACACATGTCCCATACCACGGCGGCAATTCCGGCAATGTCCGCAGACAATATGTCCCTCCGCGGTTACACGGTCACCCACGAAAATACTCCGCACACCGGAACCTATCTCCACGACTTCGCCGACAAACTCGTGCCCCATGATATAAGGCGGTTTGCAATGGTTCTGCGACCATTCGTCCCACTTGTACATATGCAGGTCTGTGCCGCAGATAGCGGCTTTCTTGACCTTGATGAGCACATCGTTCACGCCTACTACCGGCATCGGGACCTCTTCCATCCAAATGCCATAATCCGGGTATCTTTTTACTAATGCTTTCATTTGAGTACTCCTAATTGTCTGCCAATCTTGGCAAATGCTGCAATACCTTTATCCAGTTGCTCCCGCGTATGTGCTGCAGAGAGTTGTACGCGAATGCGCGCCTGTCCTTGCGGCACAACAGGATAGTAGAAACCGGTCACATAGATACCTTCCTGCTGCAAAGCCGCAGCAAACTCCTGCGAGAGACGGGCGTCATAGAGCATCACCGCACAAATAGCCGATTGCGTGGGCTTGATGTCAAAACCTGCCGCTTTCATACGTGTCACGAAATATTCCGTGTTGGCATGCAATTTGTCCTGCAAGGTATTGTCACGGGTCAGCAGTTCAAAGGTCTTAAGTCCTGCTGCAGCAATCATTGGCGGAATAGAGTTCGAGAAGAGATACGGACGGCTGCGTTGCCGCAACAGGTCAATAATCTCTTTCTTGCCGGTCGTAAAACCACCTACCGAACCGCCAAACGCCTTGCCGAGCGTGCCGGTGATAATCTCAATCTTGCCGCGCATGTTGTACAGTTCGGTTACTCCATGTCCGGTTTTGCCGACTACGCCTGCAGAGTGGCTTTCGTCCACCATTACCAGCGCATTGTATTTCTGCGCCAGTTCGTAAATCTTATCCAACGGACACACATTACCGTCCATCGAGAATACGCCGTCGGTGGCAATGATGCGGAAGCGCTGTGCCTGTGCCGCTTTGAGTTGTTCCTCAAGGTCAGTCACATCCCCATTCTTATAGCGGTAGCGCACCGCCTTGCAGAGCCGTACGCCGTCAATGATGGAGGCGTGGTTCAGCGCATCGGATATAATCGCATCCTGCTCGGTAAGCAGCGGTTCGAACAATCCGCCGTTGGCATCAAAGCATGCCGCATAGAGGATGGTGTCTTCCGTACCGAAGAAGTCCGATATTGCCTTCTCCAACTGCTTGTGCGTATCCTGCGTACCGCAGATGAAACGTACGGACGCCATACCGTAACCACGGGCATCCATGCGGTCTTTCGCCGCCTGAATGAGTTCCGCGTTATCCGCCAAACCGAGATAGTTGTTCGCGCAGAAGTTAATCACATCCGCCCCACCCTCAACCTTAATGGCAGAGGATTGCGGGGTGATAATCACGCGCTCGTTTTTATACAGACCCGCGTCCTTGATTTCTTGCAAGGTTGTTTGCAGGTGTTTTTGGAAATCTTGATACATAAAATATCAATTATCAATTGTCCATTATATTATTCCTTGCTCCAACATCGCCTGTGCGACTTTCATGAATCCGGCGATATTGGCACCTTTGACGTAATCCACACTGCCGTCCGGACGTGTACCGAACTGTACGCACTGGGCATGAATAGACTCCATAATATGATGCAGCCGATCATCGACCTCTGCGGCTTTCCAGTTCAGGTGCTGTGCGTTCTGCGTCATTTCCAGACCAGATGTTGCCACACCACCTGCGTTAACCGCCTTGCCCGGCGCAAAGAGTACGCCGTTGGACTGGAAGAAGTTAATCGCACCAGGCTGGCAACCCATGTTCGACACTTCGCAGCAGCACCAGCAGCCGTTCTTCTTCAGTTCCTTGGCATCGTCCTCGCTCAATTCGTTCTGGAACGCACAAGGCAATGCAATGTCACATGGTATAGACCAAGCTTTTTTGCCTTCCGTAAAGACAGCTTTGCCGGGGAACTTGTCTGCCATGTCCTGCACTCTGTTGCGGTTCGACGAACGCATAACCAGCATGTAATCAATCATTTCGTCCGTGATGCCGTCCTGAATAGCACATACGCCGTCAGGACCAGATATAGCAATCACTTTCGCGCCTAATTCCTTGGCTTTCTTGCAGGCACCCCATGCCACGTTACCAAAGCCCGAGATAGCCACTTTCTTGCCTTTTATATCGTGTCCCGCCTTTGCGAGCAGATGCTGCGTGAAATACAAAGCACCGTAACCCGTTGCTTCGGGACGGAGAATCGAGCCGCCCCATGTCATGCCTTTGCCGGTCAGAACGCCAGTGTGGTATTCGCGTGCCAGTTTCTGATACATACCGTTCAGGAAACCGATCTCGCGACCGCCGACACCTACGTCACCCGCAGGAATATCCTGATCGGGACCAATGCAACGCCAGAGCTCCAGCATGAACGCCTGACAGAAACGCATAATCTCGGCATCGGACTTGCCTACCGGATCAAAGTCACTACCACCTTTTGCGCCGCCCATCGGCAATGTGGTCAGGGCATTCTTGAACGTCTGCTCGAAGCCGAGGAACTTCAGCATGGACGGATTCACCGCACGGTGGAAACGCAAACCGCCTTTGTACGGACCAATCGCCGCATTGAACTGCACGCGGTAACCGAGGTTCGTCTGCACCTGTCCTTTGTCATCCACCCACGTCACGCGGAACGTGAAGATACGATCCGGCTCGACCATACGCTCTACAATCTTCGCCGCCTCAAACTCGGGGTGTTGGTTGTACACCTCTTCAATCGAATTGAGCACTTCCTCCACGGCCTGCAGATATTCTGCTTCACCAGGATGTTTCGCAGCCAACTGCTGCATGATCACTTGTGTTTTCATGATATTGTTTTTGGTTAGATATAAATACCTTATTTTTATCGTACAAATTTGTGACCGTTTTGAATCACGATGCCGTGATATGTTATGTCCACTTCCTGTCCGAGCAGGTTGAACATCGGTTCCGCGGTATTGAGTACGGCCTCCACGGCTTCAATGCCTTCCTGCTGAATCGCCTGGAACACCGCCGTATATGCTGCGTCTTTTGTGGCTTTGAAGGAACGCACATTATTGAGCACGCCATCCGTCCACTGCACAAACTCATAGCCTTCGAAGGCAACCGCCGTCAAGGTCACATCGGCATTTTCCTCATATACGCCGCCACCGGTGACTTGTCCCATAACGGGGTCGTTTACGGAAACGGTAATCGTGAACTGCTGCGGAGCCGGCGGCTCATCACCGTCTGCTTCGAAATATGCTATGAGAGCCGTGTCTTTTGTCAGTTTGAGAGTGCGCAGCGCTTCCGTATTATTGTCCGACCACTTCACGAACTTGTAACCGGTGTTAGCTTTCGCCTCAATGGTCACATCCGAACCGCCATCAAACGTACCGGCACCTTTCACAGTACCCATTGCAGGGTCGTTAACCGACAAAGTGACGGTGTATTTAGTAAGGTCGTCAATGGTTTGGTCATCAATCTCTTTGTAGTTTTTGAACTTCTTCCAGCCGTCCGCTGCCTGATAAGCGGGAATAGTACCTTTGGGAACATACACGGGAATATTTTCGTCCACACCGTCAAATTCCGGATAGGAATCCATATAATACGCACTGACAGGCGGCGTAGTCAGTTTGCAGATAATCGACGTCAGTCCCGTGCAGTTCTTGAACAGTTGCGATTCTACGGTTTTTATGTTTTCAGGAATAAGAACCGAGGTCATGTTTACGCAGTTCTGGAACGCTCTGGCGCAAATCTTCGTCACCGTCTCAGGAATAACGACCGCACCGCTGACAGCTGTAGCGCATACGAACAACTGTATCTTGTCATCCGTATCGTAGGTCGTCAAGAGGAAGAATCCGTCCACCGTGCCGTTCACGTTGCGTGCGCCCCAGGGATAGTTTTTGTCCTTGGAAGTGATGGGATAGCCAATATTCGGAACCTGATCAAATGCTTTGGCACGAATGTGGGGGAATGTTTCCGTATCACCGCCAATTGTTTCCGTCCAGACGGGAATCTGTATATCAATCAGACCTGTACAGTTGGAGAATGCGCCTGCTTTGATTTCCTGAAGCTTGATACCTTCTTCAAACTCCACTTTGTAGAGTGACGTGGTTTTCCAGAAAGCATATTCGCCAATGGTTTGTATAGTCTTTGGCAGGACGAGGGTGTACAGCTTCGTATTGTTATTGACCGCATTGTCCGCTACGGAAACGACGTGACATTTGCCGGTCTCCATCTGGATAACGGACGGAACAACGACGTTAGCCGTTGTACCGTCAATGCCGGTGATTGCAGCCTGCGTGCCCGAAATGGCTTCATAGGTCACGCCCTGATCGTCTGTAAATGTATCGCCCTTCGACACAGCGAATACGTTGGTGGCAAAAGCCGTAAGGCATACTGTCGCAATAAATGTAAAGATTCTTTTCATATTCTGTAGTTTTATTATTATCGTTACAACGCGGCAAAGGTACTGCTTTTTTTTGATATATGCAAATATTTTTGCATTTTTATACAAAAATACCGGATTTCAACCATTGAAAACCGGTATTTTTGTGTGTATTCAAATGCCATAAAAGCATTTTATATCGGTTCATCAGCACCACCAACAGGTCCGCCAAACGGCTTTGAAGTACATATAGTATTGAATGCCGCTACGGCAAATAATTCAGTTTGCGGGATGTTATATTGCTTTTTCATATCATTTACGATTTTGAGATTTACGATTTGATCATTTATTTGGTCATTTTGCTGATTTATGATTT
>CAJOFT010000005.1:23020-62297 GCA_905234025.1 Paludibacteraceae bacterium | reverse complement strand
GTTGTTGCCGTAGCCGGCAGCATTGTTGTTCGATTCACGAATCAAAGAATTAAAGTTTTTCATATTTTTAGGATTTTAAAATTATTTCGTATATTTACAATAGTTTTTTTAAGTCTTCGGTTGATGGTAGATACCTATAGTTTTGCGGTAACTCATCGCGACTGCGATAGGTTGCTACTCCCATCGGCTTGCTTATGTCTCGTAAAGCAAATTCTAATACCTACAGAAGGATTCTCTACATGCAAGAAATCAAGCACATTGTTTTCCTTGAATGTCTGCATTGCAACCGCACGCTGCTGCTCATCCGTCAATGTTAGCGCAAAATTATTCGGCATCGTCCCCTGCTGATGGTAGAGATCTTCTTGCAATGCTAATTTAAGACGCTCTCTTCCCCAAAACTCTCTACCGCAACGTTCCACGTAAAATATCTGCTCTTCCTTGCTTTGCACATTTGCCAATATGAGCATATGGCTAAAAAATCCGATATTTAAGAAGTTTCTTATAAACTCCTCGCTCAATTCGTTCGGCACTGCCGAACATTTTCTGCCATCAATTTCGTTCACAGCCTGTGAACATTTTGTAAAATCGAAAGGCAATACCTTGTCCGGCACAAGAGCAATCTCTATTTCGTTCGCCAGTGGTGAACGTTTTTCAAATATCGGTTGCCATGCCTCATAAAACAACCGCATCTTACGCATATTGCCTTCTGAGAATCCTTTTAGTCCCGGCATCTCTTGTTGTAATTGTTGCGAAATGGCTTTCAATGCTCCGCTTCCCCACTTGGCCTTGCGAGTATGCTGAGATATATAGCCGCCCACAGAATAGTACAAGCCAAGTTGAGCCGTATTAGCCTGCCTTGCCACGTTGTACCTGCTTATAGAGATGGCTTCTTTTATCGCCTTAACCTCTTCCGCATAATTCTGTTTTAATATTTGTATTGCCATTGTTTTTTCCCCGTTTATGAAAAAAACTGCCTCTTAAATCACTTCCATAAATCTTCTCTTTTCACTCGTTGCACAGGTTCTTTTGCTGCACGTTTCACGCGTTTAACGAATTGAGCATCGTAAGGGCTCTCTATAACCTTTACTTCCTTAGAAACTCGCAACAAAGCAACAAGCTGTTGTGCAACTGCACTAAGCGGGTTGTATTCTATGGTCATTGTTTGTGTCATATCTTTTGGATTTAAAATGTTTACTTATTTTAGTGAGCAGTAGGTAAACCAATACCTAAAGCCCTGAGGTTCAGAATAAGTCTGAATGCGTTCCGGTTCAATCCAAAATGTCAGTCATCATTTCTTTTACACTACTATATGTTTTCAGGTCGGCAGTTCTCGCCTCCTTCATGGCCGCTTTTGTCTTGGCATTAGGAACAAATGTCTCTGTTCTGCTGACAATGCGTATTTTTTTAACTTGCTGGATTAACTGAATGATCGGCTGTACAAGCGCATCAGTAGGGTTGTATTCTATGGTCATTGTTTGTGTCATATCTTTTGGATTTAAAAATTATTTCGTATGTTTGTACATTTTTTCAAAGAAATATTTGGTCAATTCAAAACTTTGTTGTACTTTTGCAGCCGTAAGACCCGAAAGTCCCTGCTCCGGCATACTTCCGGGTTTGTGCTTTTTGTTAACTTACAATGCGACGGCGTGCATGGACTGTGTAAGGATATTATTTACATAGACATTTGCACTTTCCCCTAATTCCATTGCATTCCGTTTGATGGTATCGCGTAGCGCAACAGGTATAGTAATATGGAAAGATACTTTTGGCTCGCTCTTTCTCTGTTTTTTCGCAACAATTTTCAGCACTTTAGCATCAACCTCTGCATCAAATGCTGCACGTTCGGAGGTCCCCTTCGGAGCTATTTCCCGATCAATCATTTCTTCCAATGACCATACGTGCATGTTTTCACCTATTGTTTTCATAATTATTTTATGACTTTAAATTCATGTAATACAATTTCATAATTTGCTCTGCATGTTTAATTTCTTGCAGTGGTGTTTTTTGTGTCTTCTTTACAAAACCATGCGTAGCTATTACCATTGATTTTCTTGTTTTGTCCCAAAATGCCAGAAGACGAAATTGTTTCCCATAGTGTTTTGCCCTAAATTCCCAAATATCTTTTGTTAATTTTTTGAACAAAGAAGAGTCCAATGCAATCTTTGCGGCACTAATATTGGCAAGCATCTCCCTCTTTTCCTCCATATTCAGGCTGCGCACAAAATCTGCTGCTTCATCCAAAAATTCAATATTAAACGGATTGTTTATCGGCATTATTTGTTTTAAATTTATATTCGGTTATGCCCACGTCTATTCGATGAAGAGGAGGAGGATGGACTTTAATGTTTGCTTATTTTGGTGTCATCGGCAAAAGGCTGACAATTACTCTGCTTTGGGGGATTTTTTCGCTTTGCGGAAGGTTAGTACACCGGCAAAGAGGACAGCAAAAAGCAACAATACAAGCGGCTCGCCGACAGGCGAATAATCCTCCGTATTACCATACTCGGGACCATGAATATCATCGTCACCGTGCCCCGTACGAATACCCGGTTTGTTTGCGCGGCTCCCGCCAGACGGATTATACGCATCCGACGGCACTTCGTCCGTGCCAACCGCATAAATGGTCGGCGAATAGGTAGTTACACCGCTCGCGTCGGCAGTCCTGGTCTGAGCCACCACCCACGCATCCACATACGGGACACCATCCGCATTACGCGACCAGCTAAACGGCCCCGTATCCGCCCATGTGTGACCCGCCATTCCCGGCAGGAACAGCATCATAACCACTATTGTCCACACAAATCTACGCCAACGCGGCATTGAATCAAGCATAACCTTTTCGTTTTTCATCAGTGTATACATTTAATCTTGTCCCAGTACGGGTAACATAATAATCAGGCGGCAAAATTACAACAAACCTTTCAAATATGCAAGAATTTCATTGAAAAAATTTATTTTTTTGTTATTTTTCGTTGTTTTTGCCCTATAAAAGCACGGGAAATCATGTTCAAACTACATTTTCGGGCAATGTGACAGACACCAAAAAAGCACACTTTCGAGGTGTGCTTTTTTTGTGATTTTCGGGGAACAAACTATATAAATAGTTTTTCTTATCTGCGGTAGTTTTCCCACTTGGTGTTGCGCATGTCGCCGGACTTGAGGAACTCCTCATGCATGGCAAGGGCACAACTGAGGACGTGAGGCGTGTGAGCGGTCTTTGCCATCTCAAGATACTCCTTGAGCAAAGGACGATACTGCGGGTCCACACAATTATCTATAATCGCGTGCGCGCGCTGTATCGGCGATTTGCCGCGCAAATCGGCAATACCGTGCTCGGTGATGATAATCTTTACGGAGTGCTCGGAATGATCCAAGTGGCTAACCATCGGCACAAACGCGGAAATGGCTCCGCCCTTCGCCGTGGAAGGCGTGGTATAGATGCTGACGTAGGCATTGCGGGTGAAGTCACCAGAGCCGCCGATACCGTTCATCATCTTTGTGCCACAGACGTGCGTCGAGTTGATGTTACCGAAGATATCCGCTTCAAGTGCAGTGTTGATGGTAATGAGACCCAAACGGCGTGCCACCTCGGGGTTATTGGAAATCTCCTGCGGACGAAGCACAATCTTGTCGCGGAAGAAATCAATATGGTCCATGATATGCTGCAGTTTGTCCGCGCCAATCGTGAGCGAGCAGCCGGAAGCGAACTTGATGCGTCCTTCGTCCATAAGACCTACTACGGAGTCCTGAATAACTTCGGTGTACATCTCAAACGGCGGGATGTGTTTGTTCTCACCAAGTGCGCCGAGGACAGCGTTTGCAACATTACCTACACCGGATTGGATGGGCAGGAAGGTTGCAGGAATACGTCCGGCTTTCATCTCCGCCTCCAGGAAAGCAGCGACGTTGGCACCAATCTTCTCGGTGACTTCGTCCAGCGGTGTGAACTTGCCGACCTCGTTCGGGCGGTTGGTTCTCACTACTGCGGCGAGTTTGGACGCGGGAATGGTGATGCAATCTTTACCAATGCGATCGGAGACGTGATAAACAGGGATCTCGCGGCGTTGTGGCGGGTCTGCGGGTTCGTAGATATCGTGCATGCCGCGCATGGTTGCAGGCATAGCTTCGTTGAGTTCGACGATGACTTTGTCCGCCAAGCGGCAGAATGTAGGCATATTGCCCACACCGGCTGTCGGAACGATTTCGACCGTGTCACCTTTCTCAACGATTTCGCAGGACTCGATGATGGCAAAGTCCGGCTTCGGCATAAAGCCGTAGCGCAGGTCTTGTGCCAGTTCGGAGAGGTGCATATCAAAGTAATGTGCACCCTGTGCGTTCAGTTCCGTGCGGAGGTCTTTGTTGCCCTGATAGGGTGTACGGAACTCGATAGCATGTGCGCGTGCCAGTGCGCCATCGCAGCTGTCGCCGGTAGAAGCACCGGTGTACATACCGATCTTGAAGGGTTTGCCTTCTGCATGGAACGCTTCAGCACGTTTGGCAATGGCTGTCGGGACGTCTTTAGGCGCACCTGCGGGGGTGAAACCACCCATGCCGCAGATCGCACCGTCAAAGATATATTCTGCCGCTTGAGCGGCCGATAAAAATGGAAGCATTTTTTAAATTGTTTGAGCGATAAACCGCTTGGTTTGACATTTGAGCGGTAAACCGCTTGGTTTGACATTGTTTGAGCGGTAAACCGCTTGGTTTGACATTGTTTGAGCGATAAACCGCTTGGTTTGACATTGTTTGAGCGATAAATCGCTTGGTTTGACATTGTTTGAGCGATAAATCGCTTGGTTTGACATTGTTTGAGCGATAAATCGCTTGGTTTGAGAGTTTACGCCTTATACTTTTTACCTTGAATGTCAGTTCTATTCAAATAACGAATGAAATTTGTTAGCTTATTGCCTAAATCAAGTGTCTTTTCCTTCAACTGAAGAAACTGATTCTCAGTAATATAACCGACATCAAAAGCCCGATATAACTGACTGCGTACCTCGCCACAAGAACCTTTAGCAATATATAAGAACTGAACGAATTCTTTTTTGCCTTCGCGCTCAAATCCTTCCGCGATATTATCCATAATAGAACCTACCGCGGCTCGGATTTGAGAACAAAAACGTATATCCCTTTCAAACCCTTGTGTTTGAGTAACTTGATAAACCTCTTTGCAAAGCAAACGTGCCTGCTGCCAAGATTCAAGATCTTCAAATTTTTTGATTGTCATATTCAAACGCAATCCTAAAGGATTCAAACCCTCAAACAAAGTCCATAGGACTCAAACTAATTCATTTATTCTGCTTTGCCGTCGGAGCCGAGGACGTTGATGATTTTGTGCTTGTAGAGCTCCTCCATGAGGTCGCGGGCAGGACCACAGTATTTGCGCGGGTCAAACTCTGCGGGCTTCTCGGCAAGGACTTTGCGCACTGCAGCGGTGAACGCCAGACGGCTGTCGGAGTCAATGTTAATCTTGCAGACAGCACTCTTGGCAGCTTTGCGGAGCTGCTCCTCAGGAATACCCACTGCATCGGGCAACTTACCACCGTATCGGTTGATCATGTCCACATACTCCTGCGGAACAGAAGACGAGCCGTGGAGAACGATGGGGAAGCCGGGCAGTTTCTCCATTACAGCGTCAAGCACGTCAAATGCCAACGGAGGAGGAACAAGACGTCCGGTCTTCGGGTCACGGGTGCACTGTTCGGGTTTGAACTTATACGCACCGTGCGAAGTACCAATAGAGATAGCAAGCGAGTCGCAACCTGTGCGGGTAGCGAAGTCAATCACTTCTTCGGGTTTGGTGTAGTGGGATTCTTCGGAAGCCACTTCGTCTTCCACGCCTGCGAGTACGCCGAGCTCTGCCTAACAACTTTCTTGGTGAGGGCGATGTTCTCTTCATAAGGAAGGGAAGAACCGTCGATCATAACGCTTGAGAAACCGCTGTCGATGCAGGATTTGCAGGTTTCGAAGCTGTCACCGTGGTCGAGGTGCAGCACGATTTGCGGTTTTTCCCAACCCAATTCGCGTGCATAAGCAACAGCTCCTTCAGCGAGGTAGCGGAGAAGAGTGCCGTTGGCGTAGTTACGAGCACCTTTGGATACTTGGAGAATAACCGGCGATTTGGTTTCTGCAGAAGCCTTCACGATGGCTTGCAGTTGCTCCATGTTGTTGAAATTGAAGGCGGGAATAGCGTAGCCGCCTTTGATTGCCTTCGCAAACATCTCACGGGTGTTCACAAGGCCGAGGTCTTTGTAGTTTACCATAGGAATTGTTGTTTTTGTTATTATGTTTATTTGTTATTTTGTTGATTTTTGACTTGCTATTATAAAATAGGTGATGAGGGCGATGTAGGCAACGATAGCCGTTATCTGTGCGCCGGAAGAGGCAGCCCAACCGGTCAGATAACACTCTGCACCGCAGAACTTGATGATAGCAGATACCACACCCATAAGTGCTCCGCCTGCGATGAAACCGCTGGCGATAAGCGTGCCCTTGTTGAAGCGCGCCTGCGCTTCTTGTTTGGCGACTTCGTCGCTGTTTGAGGCTTCGCCCTTGTTTGAAGTTGTTCTCGGGCGGCTGACAATCCACGAAATGGCACCGCCTACGAGCAAAGGCGTATTCAGCGTCAAAGGAATGAACATACCCAACGCAAATGCCAATACAGGCACGCCCATAAAGTTCAGAATCAGCGCAAGCACCGCTCCTGCGAAATAGAGCATCCACGGCGCTCCCTGTCCTGACATCAGCGGCTCAATAACCGCCGCCATCGCATTCGCCTGCGGCGCAACGAGTGCGTTGTCTCCGACAAAGCCATACGTCTTGTTGAGAATAATCATCACACCGCCGACCGTAGCCGCGGAGACAAGCGTTCCGAGGAACTTCCAAGTCTCCTGCTTGGCAGGCGTCGTGCCAATCCAATATCCAATCTTCAGGTCGGTAATGAACCCGCCAGCCATAGCGAGTGCCGTGCATACGACACCACCTATAACCATAGCGCCAACCATGCCGGAAGCCCCTTTCATGCCGATAGCCACGAAGACGACCGAGGCGATGATGAGCGTCATGAGCGTCATGCCGGAGACTGGGTTGCTACCGACAATAGCAATCGCATTCGCCGCGACAGTTGTGAACAAGAAAGCAATGACCGCCACTACCAGGAAAGCGACGAATGCCTGCACGAAGTTATGCAGTACGCCTACCCAGAAGAACACCAGCGTTGCCAAGAGTGCCACGACCACCGCCAGCACGACGAACTTCATACTGAGGTCACGCTCCGTACGCAAAGAAGCCTGTACAACAGCTTTGCCTTTGCCGCCCAGTTCCTTGCCCGCCAAGCCAACAGCGGATTTGATGACGCCCCAGGACTTGACAATGCCGATCAGTCCCGCCATGGCAATGGCTCCGATGCCGATGTTTCTGCCGTAGGCAGTAAAGAGCATCTGCGGATCCGCAGCCGCCATTTCGGGCATCGTTCCGAGCACAGGCAAGAGTACCCACCATACGAAGAACGAGCCGGCACAAATAACCGCGGCATACTTGAGACCGATGATATAACCGAGACCGAGTACAGCTGCCGAGGTATTGATGGAAAAGACGAGTTTGAGTTTGCCAGCGAGGAGTTCGCCCCAGCCTGTCATGCGGGTGCTCAACGATTCCGACCAAAGTCCGAACGTGGAAACGACGAAGTCATATAATCCGCCTATTCCCGCCGCCCAGAGAAGCGGTTTTGCCTGCGAACCGCCCTGCTCGCCGGAAACGAGGACTTGTGTGGTCGCCGTTGCTTCGGGGAAGGGGTATTCGCCGTGCTTCTCCTGCACGAAGTATTTTCTAAAGGGGATGAGGAAAAGTATTCCGAGACATCCACCGAGGAGACTGGAGAGGAAAACTTGCATGAAGCTGACCGTAATCTCGGGGTACTTGGCTTGGAGGATATAGAGTGCAGGAAGCGTGAATATAGCTCCTGCAACAATCACTCCTGAGGACGCGCCGATTGATTGAATGATGACGTTCTCGCCGAGGGCGTTCTTGCGGCGTGTTGCTGCGGAAAGTCCGACCGCAATGATGGCAATTGGTATCGCCGCCTCGAAGACCTGCCCGACTTTAAGTCCGAGATAAGCCGCAGCGGCAGAGAAAATAACTGCCATGAGCACGCCCATGAGTACGCTATAAGGCGTAACTTCCGCAAAGTTACTGTTTGCCGGCATAACCGGCTCGTATTTTTCGCCCGGCTTCAACGGACGACCTGCATTTTCGGGTAATTTTATTTCTGCCATATATACATTTTTTCTACAAAGAAAGCCCAGTTTCCCAAAATCGCGGCAAAGGTACGACATTATTTTGAATTGTGCAAATAAATGTGGTGTTTTTTGGAAAAAATTGCGTTTTGCTTGCGTTTCTCTTACGGTGTTCTTACGGTGCTCTTATACTTATGCGTTGTTTACGCTTCGTTTATCGTTCGTTTATCCTTCGTGTATCGTTCGTGTAAGGTTAGGTGAAATTTAAGTGTACGGTGTATGGTGTACGGTGTATGGTGTATGGTGTATGGTGTATGGTGTACGGTGTATGGTGTATGGTGTATGGTGTACGGTGTATGGTGTATGGTGTACGGTGTATGGTGTACGGTGTACGGTGTATGGTGTGGGCAAACACATCCGCCCGCAAAAATGCGAGCGCGGTCAGTGACCGAGACGTAAAGCCGCGGGCGGGACACCCGCGTACCCAAAGAGACAGCAAAAGATGAGTATATCCGCGATGTTATTCGACACCGTGGGTGAGGTCGTGGTAAGCGTGGAGAGAGAGATTGTCACTCACGTGCTTCAATGACGACAAGGACTTGAAGCCCAAAGCAGCAATAAACGCCAATTCCATGTCAAAGACACAATCCTTGTAGTCCGAAGCAAGGACAAAATCACAGTTCGAATAGCAAATGCTTTTCTTAATTGACAATTGATTATGGACAGTTGCTATCTGGTCGGCAAGCGGGGTGAGATGGAGGACAGGCTCAGGATAAGTGACGTTCGGATGATTGAGACGCACCTCGGTGACTTCGACCAACGTACCAATATCAAAGTTTGAACTGCCGGCATAGCCGATGTTAATCAATCCGGCATCACGGGGAAGATCCTGCAAGGAACGGATAATGTTAATGGCACCAACTCCCGTTACAATAACAGGATAATCACAATCAGGGAGATACTTGGCGATCAGGTCGCGTTCACCTTCTTCGGCGATAACAATGTATTTTTTCATTTTCTCATTTTCACATTTTTTCATTTTCTCATTTTCATATTTTTTCATTTTCTCGCGCAAAAGTACAACAAAATTTTGACATATCAAAATAAAGTTGTATCTTTGCGCAAAATTTCTATCAAATAAGGAAAATGATATACCAAATTACATTCTCGTGCGAAGAAGTTGACAACTTCCGGCGCACCTTCGAGGCAGACAGCGAAGCAACGTTTTTAGACCTGCACAAAGCCATCCTTGCGTCGGTGAACTATCCCGACGACCAAATGACATCGTTCTTCATGTGCAATGACCGCTGGGAGAAAGAACAGGAAGTGACGCTTGTGCCGATGGAATCAAGCTTCGAGTATGACAACATGGTGATGGAATCCACCCGCTTGAGCGACCTGATGGAAGAACAAGGACAACGTCTGATTTATATCTTCGACCCGATGTTCGAACGTTATTTCTTCGGTTCGCTGAAGAAGATAGAACCCGGTACCGTTGAGGGCGTGAAATGCACTGAAAGCAAAGGCAAAGCACCCAAACAGCTGCATACGGAAGACCCGTTGGAAGGTCTGACAGGCAAAGGCGGCAAAGCAGACTGGGAAGCGGACGAAGACTTCTATGGCGACAGCCAGTACGACGAGGGCGACATTGATATGGAAGGATTCCAGGATTTGTCGTTTGATGACGGAAGCATGTTTTAGACCGCTGCGCTGTTAAAAGTGGGACCGCTGCCCTGTTGGAAGTTAGATTGTATGGGGACGCTGTTAGTGATAACAGGACCGACGGGAGTCGGGAAGACGGAACTGACATTGCGGGTGGCAGAAGCATACGGGTGCCCGATTGTTAGCGCCGACTCGCGACAGATATACCGTGAAATACCGATCGGAACAGCCGCACCGACTGCCACGGAATTGGAACGGGTGAAGCATTACTTCGTCGGGACAAAGTCCGTGCGGGAAGACTACAACGCGGGAATGTACGAGCGGGACGCGTTAGAGGTGTTGGAGAAACTGGCAGGCGCGGTCAGTGACCGAGACGTAAAGACCCGCGTACCCAAAGAGGTGTTTGCGATACTGACAGGCGGAAGCATGCTGTATATAGATGCCGTGTGCAAGGGGTTTGACGATATACCGGCAGTGCGGGCAGACGTGCGGGAAAAGGTAAGACAGGATTATGCGGAGAAGGGGTTGGAATGGCTGCAAAACGAAGTGGAACGGTTAGACAAAGCATACTGGGAAACCGTTGACCGTCAGAATCCGCAAAGGTTAATGCATTGTCTGGAAGTGACATTAAGTGCAGGCGAACCCTATTCACACTTCCGGCGTGAAGCACAAACCAAACGTTCGTTCGGGATAGTGAAAGTAGGTCTGGAACGTCCGAGAGAAGAACTGTACGAACGTATCAACCGGCGTGTAGATGCCATGATGGAAGCAGGATTAGAAGAGGAAGCACGTACGGTTTATCCGTTGCGGGAACTGAACAGCCTGCAAACCGTAGGGTACCGCGAACTATTCGATTATTTTGACGGCAAGACGACCCGCGAAGAAGCAATAAGACTGATCAAACAAAATTCGCGGCACTACGCCAAACGACAAATGACGTGGTTCCGCGCAGACAAAACAATACACTGGTTAGACGCCAACATGACGTATGAAGAACAAATGGCTCATATTAGCACTTGGCTGCGTGATGCTGTCATGCAGCAAGAACAACGTTGACTTCGGTTACTCGCCGACCCAACCGCGGGCAGGCGAGAAAGTGCAGTTCACCAACCTTGCGACCGACGGCGAGGAATGGGAATGGAACTTCGGCGACGGAGGTACGTCCGAAGTAAAGAACCCGTCGAAAATCTACAAGTTGCCGGGGACATACACGGTAACACTGAAAGTTGACGGCAAAGCAAGACTGACAAAGACAAAGTCGATTACGGTGCTTGACACGGTGCCGACGTTCACGTGCTCTGTGGAAGGCGCAGACACGGCTGGTATAGACATATTCGAGGACGTGACGTTCACGGCGTTGGTGTATAATCCTTATAATTATACGGTGGAGTACGAGTGGACTGTGCCGTCGAACGTGCCGTACACACAGTTGTCGGAGACGAATACGGAAAGTACGTTCAAGGTGTATTTCGAGCAAGCAGCAACGAATGGCACCGGTGTGCAGCTGACAGTTACCATCAACGGTGCCACACGTGACACGCTGCGCGTGTTCAAGATAAACAATGTGCAGACAACGTCGGTGGTGATGATGACCGGCGATTCGGTCTATCTGCGGCAGCGTATATTCGGCAGCCGTACGGAAACAGCAATTGAGGACAAGAGCGGGAAAGCATTAGCGGACGCTGCACAGGATTCAATGCAGGTGTATAACGGCAAGACGTTCACGCTGAAAGAGTTGCAGACAGTGGTCGCAGAAATGCAAGGATTCGGTATCGCTGCGCGGAAGATATATTTCCGTCAGGCAGACGGATTGTACGTTGCCAATATAGACGGGACCTTCAAGGAACAGATCTATTCGGGGAAGGTGCTGACCCTGTGCGCAGACATCGTCAATAACCGTATATACTGGTCAGCTCCGGACAGCGTGCTGTATATGCCTCTGATCGGCGCAGAAAACAATAAATTCACAACCACGCCAACTGCACTCAACCACCAAGCAAATGTAGTGAAGCTGGCCATAGACCCTGAGAAACGATGACAGAACTACAACCCAAAGAAGTATTTTCGATTTTTGATGCCATCCGGCGTGTACCGCGTCCTTCCAAGCATGAGGAACAAATCAGCCAATGGTTAGTTGACTTTGCTGCAGCGCATGGTATCGAGTGTGAACGCGATGAAGCGATGAATGTCATTATGCGCGTACCTGCCACGAAAGGCTATGAAGCACACGAAGGCGTGATTCTGCAAGCACATATGGACATGGTATGCGAGAAGAACGGTGACGTGCAGCATGATTTCATGAAAGACCCGATAGATGTATATGTTGACGGCGACTGGCTGAAAGCACGCGGGACAACTCTCGGCGGCGATGACGGAATAGGAATGGCAATGGCGTTAGCTGTTTTGACCAGCAAAGAGTTGCCGCATCCAGCTGTCGAAGCACTGTTCACCGTGGACGAGGAAACAGGATTGACGGGTGCGTTCAAGTTGCAAGACGGATGTCTGAAAGGCAAACGGCTCATCAACCTTGATTCAGAGGACGACGGGCAGATCTTCATCGGCTGCGCAGGCGGAATTGACACGTTAGCAAAGATGCACTATGCGCCAATTGCCCTGCCGGAAGGAAAATGGTTCACGGCACATGTGTGCGTGAGCGGACTGACAGGCGGTCACTCAGGCGATGACATCAACAAAGGTCGTGCGAATGCCAACAAAGTTATTGCGGAGTTCCTGCAACGCGTATATGCAGCAACTGATGTGCAGTTGGCGGTGATTGAAGGCGGTAACCTGCGGAATGCCATTGCGCGCGAGGCAGAGACTGTTTTCTGCGTGCCGTTTGCGTACAAGGAGCAATTGCGGGTTGAGTTCAACCACTATGTGGCAGAGGTGGAAGAGCGTTTCGGCGAAGTGGAGAAAGAAATGAGGCTGGAATTGGAGTCGGCAGAGGAACCAAAAGAAGTGATTGAACCCGCGAAAGCAAAAGCACTTGTGCAGGCGCTATGCGAGTGTCCGCACGGAATGATTGCGATGTCCAAAGATATGCCCGGATTAGTGGAGACGAGCACAAATTTAGCGTCTGTGAAGATGAAACGCGATGAGCAAGGTCTGTTTATCGAAATAAACACCAGCCAGCGGTCATCCGTCGAAGCGGAGAAACACAAGATAAAAGATGCCGTTGAAGCAGCATTGAGGGCTGCCTGTGACGAGGTGACACACGGTGACGGCTATCCGGGCTGGGCACCGAATGTGAAGTCGGCATTGTTAGACGTGACACGCAAAGCCTATAAGACGCTGTTCGGAGAAGAGCCGCAAGTGCTGGCTATTCATGCGGGATTGGAATGCGGGCTGTTCTTGGAGAAATACCCCTATTTAGACATGGTGTCAATTGGTCCGCAAATGTACGGTGTACATTCGCCGCAAGAACGGTTGAGCATTTTCTCAACGCAACGTTGCTGGGCATGGCTGTGTGAGACGCTGAAGAACCTGTAATATGACGATACACCTCCCTGTATCCAAAAGTATTGCGAACCGCCTGTTAGTTTTGCAGGCGTTGAATGGTGTGCCGCTTATGGATGTGTCGGGAGACGATGTGCCGGAGGATGTGCGACTGATGCATGACGCACTGACAGCAATCAGGAACGGAGCCGCGGAATTAGATTTGCAGAACTGCGGCACGGCGATGCGCTTCCTGACGGCGTACTGCGCACAAAGAGAGGGCCAAACGATAGTTTTGGACGGATGCGAACGGATGAGACACCGGCCAATTGGACGTTTGGTGGACGTCCTGCGTTCCTGCGGAGCTGAAATCCAGTATTTGGGCGAAGACGGGTTTCCTCCGTTGCAGATAACAGGTGTCAAGCTTCAGCCCAACGGCGAAATTATCCTGTCCCAACCTGAATCCACACAGTTTGTAACAGCTTTGCTGCTGATTGGTTTGGATGTAACGACTGACAGCACCTCACCTTATATATATATTACGCGCGAGGTAATCAGGCGATGGAGGGCAGGCGAACGGTATTTTTCGGAACGTGACTGGAGTGCCGCAACATTCTGGTACGAGTATGTGGCACTGCACGGCGGAGAACTGTTTTTAGAAGGACTGCATGACACGGATATACAGGGCGACAAGGTTGTAACGGATATTTTCCGGCATTTCGGCGTGGAGACGTACTTCGCGGAGAACGGCGTGCGGATAATCTGCGAACATCCTGTCCAAGATTCCGAAATCCGCCTTTCCTTCAAGGATTGTCCGGACTTGTATCCGGCAGTTGCGATTACCTGCGAAAGACTTGGGATTACTCTGATTGCAACAGACACCGAGACGCTGCGTTTCAAAGAATCCGACCGTCTGCAGGCAGTCCGCGAACACAAGACCTACGGCGACCACCGTATAGCGATGGCACTATTGGCAGCCGACCTGCCTTGCGATGATACCACCTGCATCCGCAAGTCCTACCCCACCTTTTACGAGCAGCTATGTCTATTACACCGATAATACCGCGACGAGGCATCAACGATGACGGCAAAGGCAAGAAACACGCCCTGCACAAACTCATTGCTGCGGCAACGACCGAATATGTGTGGTTGCAGGATGATGATGTTATTCCGTCGGAGAAGACACCCGAAACGGATGCCGACATGCTTATTCTGCCATTGAAAATGACGGGCGGAAAGTCCCTGCTTGAACGTCTCCAAATCGCCGAGTATGCTGCCATCCAGCAACTGACCATTGAATCCGCGCAACAAGGCAAACCGGTACTATGCAGCGGTGCGAACCTGATTGTCCGCCGCGAACGGTGGATGGAGAGTTGGGGCGACCTGCATTCTGAAATTCCGAGTGGCGACGATATGTTCCTGCTGGAGTCCTTCAAGCGCCGCGGACTGCGTATAGACGTAGCAGATGCCCCCGAATATACCGCCCGCATTAGAGCCGTTCCGACATGGCGGGCGTTCTTCCGCCAACGAATGCGCTGGGCAGGCAAAGCACCGCGTTTCACAGATAAAGACATCCGGCGTTGCGGGATAAAAGTACTGGTCGCCAACATCTTGCAGGTTCTTTGTCCGTTGGTGCTGTTCGTAAAGTTCCCGATTGAATACCGTCTAATCAAAAAGAGAGACGCGTCCGTCTCTCTCCTTGATGCTTTGTTACTGGAACTGCTCTACCCTTTTTACATGGCAGTATGCCTTGTCGGCGGATTGTTCCGTCACGCCTGGTGATTATTCACCGGCTTCTTCATTAAAGTCCGCAGCGGCGGGTTGGATAGCTTCGTTAGCTTCCTGTACCTGCTCTACAATGGCGCTGTCGTCATCGCTGGCAGCCTTTTGACCTTGGCTAACGCCAACAGCCAGAATGCTGAGGAAGACGATAATTGCGGCGAGCGTCCAACTTGCTTTCTCCAAGAAGTCAGCCGTTCTCGGCGCACCCATCACTTGGTTACCGCTTGCAAAACCAGCAGCCAAACCACCACCCTTGCTGTTCTGAACGAGCACAAGGAGAATCAGCAGAATCGCTGCAATAACAATCAAGATTGTAAATAAAATGTACATAATATTTTGATATTTAGTTAATTACGTGAGTTTGTGTACCTTAAAAACCACAAATCAGCCCGCAAAATTACTACAAATAAATCAAATACGCAAATAATTCGCAATTTTTATCGCAATTTTACCATTTTGCGACCGTATCATTGTAAATACTCTCTGCAATTTCCTTGACCATTACCTGACATAAATCATCCTGAACATCATTCAATAATTGGGATGAATCAAATGTCTGGTATGCGGAATAAGTTTTCTCAAAACTCTCTTCAGGACGGACATTGTTAATGAACCGCACCCGCACCGTAATCGTCAATTTTGTTTCCGCCGAATAACTGTCCGCTGCAATCGACATCGGCGTGAGCTGGTAACCGATGATCTCGCCCTCCAATTCAAGGTCACCACCTTTTGGCGGCACCTGAAGACGCGTCTGGCGCAGATACTGGTCACGGATGCCTTCGGACAGGTAGTTGCTGAGTTGAGGATAAACCAGTGCCGCATTGTTCGGGAAATCCGCCACGGAAATGGACTTGGTGGTTGTGTAGTCAATGTTGGCTCCGTTGAATTTAAACGAGACCGCACAACTGTTCAGAAGCAAAGAGCAAAGGACAACGAGCAAAGAGAGCATGGCAATCTTTGTTCTCTCTGCGCGATAGTTTTTCTGCATAGTGTATTGTATGCTCTTATAGTCCATATTCTTTGATCTTCCGATACAGTGTCCGTTCCGAGAACCCGAGTGCATCTGCGGCAGCTTTGCGGTTTCCGCCGGTACGTTCCAATGCTTTCCGGATGCTCTCGCGTTCAATTTCTTCAAGGTTCGTCGGTTCGTCGTGCAGCACTTCCACCGCCTGATATTCGTCATGATTAATCGGCTGTGCAGCAGGTTGTCCTGCAAGCAGTCCGTTCAGTTGCTGCCGCATCTCGGACATATCGCGTTTCATATCGAACAGCACCTTGTACAGCAGTTCACGCTCGTTCATGAATGTGTCACCCGGCTGCTGCGATTTGGCAAGCATGAGCGAGTTCTGCAATCCGTTGTCCGGCAGATACTTGCGCAAAGTGTCCGCTGTGATGTCATGGTTGGTTTCCATAATGGAAATCTGTTCGGCAACGTTCTTCAACTGACGAATATTACCGCTCCAATAATACGACTGCAGGAGGCGCGTGGCTTCCTCGTTCAGCCGCAGCGCAGGCATTTTGTAGCGCTCGGCGAAGTCCACGGAGAACTTTCGGAACAACAACGGGATATCCTCTTTGCGGTCACGCAATGCCGGTACTTTTATCTCAACAGAGTTGAGACGGTAGTACAGATCCTCGCGGAAGCGACCTTCCGAGATTGCTTTCGGGATATCTATGTTTGTCGCGGCAACTACGCGCACATTCGTCTTCTGCACCTGACTGGAGCCCATTCTGATGAATTCGCCCGTCTCCAGCACACGGAGCAAACGAACCTGTGTGGACATAGGCAGTTCACCGACTTCGTCAAGGAAAAGCGTACCGCCGTTCGCAATTTCGAAATAACCGCGACGCTCATTCTTGGCATCCGTGAAGGCACCTTTCTCATGCCCGAACAATTCGGAGTCTATCGTTCCTTCGGGAATGGCACCACAGTTCACTGCGAAATAAGGACCGTGTTTGCGGGCGGAATACGCGTGGATGATTTGAGGAAAAAATTCTTTGCCGACTCCGGACTCGCCTGTAACGAGTACGCTGAGGTCGGTTACCGCCACCTGCACAGCAACCTCAATGGCGCGGCTGAGGGCGGCATTCGTTCCGATAATTCCGAACCGTTGTTTGATAGTTTGTATTTCCTGTTGCATCATTGACTATAATTTTGCGCACAAAAGTACTGCTTTTTTTTGATATGTGCAAAATTATTGTTTTTTTTTTGCATAATACGAAAAAAAGTTGTATCTTTGCGGGATTTTTGAGTGCACAACGCACAAGGAACATTCGTAGATAATCCTAAAAACACAAACGCATATGAGAAAGAATTTGTTTTTTATCGCCTCATGCATGATGCTGCTCTTCGCAGCCGGTTGCACGGAGGAAGCAGATGAACTGCAACCCGCTAACCCTCAAAAGCCGAACACGGAGACTACCATTACCGGCAACCAGTCCAAGCCCAGTTGGGCAGTACCTGAGGACTACGACATGACATCTTCCATGACGACGATTGTCAAAGTCGATTTAAGTCTTACGTACCCTGACCAGGTTGCTGCCTTGAAAGAGAAAGTCCTGAATGAAGGAGACGTACTTGCCGCCTTTGACGGCAATACATGTATTGGTGTCGCAGAACTGACAGACAATCTCTTCTTCCTGTACATCACAAGTCCGGCTTCGGAAGACAATCAGGTTGCTATCCGCTACTATTCCGCTACATTGAAGAACATCTTTGTGGCACAAGAAACCATCACATTCAGCAATGACGCCCACATCGGATCTGTTTCAGAGCTCTTTGCGCCGAAGTTCGTAGTGGCAAAATAACAAACAGGGAGCACTACCATGAAAGGTTTGATTAAATTTGCTGCAGGCGCCATAGCCGGTGCTGCGGTGGCTTTGTTGCTCACGCCGGAAACACGGGAGCAGATACGCGAAAAGATCAAAGATTTAGCGGACGAGGCAAAAAAACGGGCGCACGATTACTGCGAACAAGCGCAACAAAACATGGCGGCAGAGGAGCCGCAGTCCGGGCAACACCAATCCGAAAAGGAGGCATAAGTTATGGAGAACAAACTTTTTGAGCAGGTCAAGGACGAAGCCATCACCTACGGAAAAGCACTCGGCAAGGTCGGCAAACTGCATTTCATCGGCATTGTCAGTCGTGTTTTGGGACTTTTTCTGCTGATACTTACCGTTGTATTGTGCGTATTTGCACTCTTCACGTTCGGCGCTGTGGCAGCAATCGATGTGTTGGCGAAATATATGCCAGTATGGGCGGCAGCACTGCTTATCGGCAGTACGTACCTTGTACTTATGATTGTGGCTGTTCTTGCCCGCAAGCCGCTGTTTGTCCATCCGTTCATATCGTTGCTGACCAAACAAGTAATTGGAACACAGGAACAACTGACGATTGAGACTCTCAAAGCAGAACAGGAAGTAACCTTGCAAACAGTACGTATCGAGACAAAAGTGGACAACGCTACCCGCGAACTGAATTTCTATACCTATCTCGTCAAATACATCTGGAACTGGCTGTCCGGCAAACTCCGCAGACGGGAAAATACGTAAATAATTGAGAAATACATGTTTCGAACCATCCGAAAAAACATTCTTGCAAGCCTGATGACGCTTGTCTGCTGCCAATTACCCGCTGCAGATTTTGTCCGGGGAGCGGATTTAAGTTGGTGCACCGAGATGGAAGCTGATGGTATGAGGTTCTATGACCGGAACGGCAAAGAGACCGAAATCTTCCAATTGATGAAACAAATCGGCTTGAATGCCATCCGTTTGCGCGTTTGGGTAAATCCGGAACAGCAATACGGTCCGTGGAGCGATAAAACGGATGTTCTGGAAAAGTGCCGACGGGCTCATGCAGCAGGATTGGACATTTTAATTGATTTCCATTACAGCGATTGCTTTGCCGACCCCGGCAAACAGACAAAACCTGTAGCATGGCAAGGGCACAGTTTCGAACAACTGAAGACAGACATTGCCAACCATACAAAAGATGTGCTGCAGGCCATGAAAGATGAGGGAATCGAAGCCAAATGGGTGCAAGTGGGCAACGAAACCAGCAGTGGAATGGCGTATGACGACGGACGCATTATGTGGAACACCAGTTTCCTCGATGCCAGTTGGACAAACTATGCCACACTCAGCAACGCAGGGTATGATGCGGTCAAAGAGATCTTTCCGAATGCGTTCGTTATCGTTCATCATGACAACGGTTCGGCGGATAATTCAAGTTTCTATCAGACCTTCAAACAGCACGGAGGCAAGTTTGACATGATCGGACTCTCCTGCTATCCCGATTGGTCGGATTGGCAGAACAGCAATACATTGGCGGCGCAACAGGTTCAAAATCTCCACAACACCTTCCATGTACCCGTAATGGTTGTAGAGACAGGATTCTCCACCTGGGATACCACCAAAGGTTCCGGAGAAGAACAAACAGGAGACAGCAAACTGGCGGAAAACGTTTTCAAAGACCTGTTCGGAAAGATGGAAAAACAATCCGGCTGCAAAGGGATTCTGTACTGGGAGCCGGAAGTATATGGCGGTTGGGAGCACTACATTGATGAAAACGGCGTTACTATCAAAAACAACGGCGCATATGGCAAGTATGTCAGTTGCAACGGCGCATTCACAAAAGACGGAAAAGCAGCATTGGCATTGCTTGTTTTTGGCAATGGAACCACCGATTTTGACGCTTGTTCCAACAATAGTGCCGACGAGCATGTCCGATACTATAACATGCAAGGCATGCAGATAGATGCTTCTTTTTCCGGAGTAATTATTATGAGAAAAGACGGCAAAGCATTTAAAATCATAAGACGTTGAAAATACATAGGCTAAAAGAAATAAATTATAGACATAAAAGAGGAGGTCAAAATGCCAAAAATCGTCGTATTCACCGGAGCCGGCGTATCAGCTGAGAGCGGTTTGGGAACGTTCCGCGACGCAGACGGATTATGGGAAAAGTACCGGATTGAAGATGTCTGCACCCACGAGGCATGGTTGCGCAATCCGCAATTGTGCGTAGAGTTCTATAACGCCCGCCGCAAAGATGCTTTGGCGGCGCAGCCGAATGCCGCGCACTATGCCATTACGAAGTTGCAACAGGCAATCCCTTCGACACAAATCATCACGCAGAACATTGATGATTTGCATGAACGCGCCGGCAGCAAAGACATTGTTCACTTACACGGTGAAATCGTGAAATTACGCTCGGAGAACAATGAAACCGCCACCGTTCCGCTGAATGGTTGGGAGCAGCATTACGGTGACCGTCATCCCGACGGCTCATTGCTCAGACCGTATATTGTATTCTTCGGTGAAGGTGTTCCGTATTTTCCACAAGCTTGTGCCATTGCCTCGGAAGCGGATATCATGGTTGTAGTCGGCACCAGTTTGAACGTTTATCCTGCAGCCAGTTTGTTGCAATATGCGCCGATTTCATCGACTATCTATGTGGTTGATCTGGGAATGCCGGAATTCGGAATCTATCGTGACAGAATACAACACCTCCGGAAGAAAGCTTCCGAAGGTGTGCCTGAATTGGTTGATATACTTATCAAGCGTTATGCAAACTGATTAAGCCTCGTGAATGAGGCAGTGACCGGTCATTTCCGCCGGTTGCTCGATACCAAGTATATGACAGATGGAGGGAGCGACATCCGCAAGGATGCCGTTCTCGCATGTATACGGGAACTTGCCGTCTTTCTCCTTGCTGTCCGCGGGAATATAGACAAACGGGACAGGATTCAGCGAGTGTGCCGTATTGGGTGTTCCGTCCGGATTAACCGCATTATCCGCATTACCGTGGTCGGCGATAATAATTACTTCATAGCCGTTCTTGCGGGCAGAGTTCACTACACGGTCAACACAAATGTCAATTGTCACAACTGCTTGCTGTATGGAGTTGTAAACACCGGTATGTCCGACCATGTCTCCGTTGGCGAAATTGAGCATGATACAATCATATTTGTTCGAATCCATCGCATCACACAGTGCTGCCGCCACCTCCGGAGCCGACATCTCAGGCTGCAAATCGTAGGTTGCCACCTTCGGCGACGGAATAAGGATTCTGTCTTCGTTCTCAAACTGCGCATCACGACCACCGGAGAAGAAGAATGTCACATGGGCGAATTTCTCCGTTTCGGCGATGCGGAGCTGTTTCAATCCTGCATTTGCCACGATTTCACCGAGGGTGTTCTGCACATTTTCTTTCGGGAAAAGGATATGTAATCCTGTAAATGTGGACTCATACGGTGTCATGCAATAGTAATTCAGGTTCGGGATAGTCTTCATTCCGTGCTCGGGCATATCCTGTTGCGTCAGAACAATAGTCATCTCGCGTGCGCGGTCGTTGCGGTAATTAAAGAAAATAACCACATCGCCCTCTTGTATGGTTGTCAGCGGTTTACCGTTGCGCACATGTACTATCGGTTTGATGAATTCATCGGTGACATCGGCATTATAAGATGCTTCCATCGCCTCGTGCATGTTCTCGAACTGCGCACCTTCACCGTGAACCAGACAGTCGTATGCAATCTTCACGCGCTCCCAGCGTTTGTCACGGTCCATGGCATAGAAACGTCCCTGAATTGTTGCGATTTCACCGGTAGTCTTTGCCATTTGCGCCTCCAGTTCATCTATGAATCCGATTCCTGAATGGGGATCCGTATCGCGCCCGTCCATGAAGCAGTGTACAAACGTTCTGCCGTCCAGACCGTACTCTTTTGCAATTTGCAGCAGGAAGAACAAGTGGTCAAGCGAACTATGTACGCCGCCGTTGCTGGTCAGTCCCATGATATGCAGGTTCTTGCCGGACTTCTGCGCCGTTGAAAAAGCGGAAACTATCTCCGGATTCTGACGGATTGAACCGTCCTTGCATGCACGGTTAATCTTAACCAGATCCTGATAAACGACGCGGCCTGCGCCGATGTTGAGGTGCCCTACTTCGGAGTTTCCCATCTGCCCGTCAGGCAGACCAACATTCTCGCCGGAAGCCTGCAACTGCGAGTGTGGGTACTTGTCCAACAATGCCGTCCAGTGCGGTGTATTGGTAGAATAAATAGCATTGGCTGTTGTTTTTTCACCGATTCCCCAGCCATCGAGAATCATCAGTAATGCTTTCATATGGTTGTATTGTTTTATAATCAGTCTATCCATAGCAATTTCACATTGCGGCTGCAAAAGTACTGCTTTTTCTACAATTACGCAAATAAATTTGCTTAAAACAGGAAAAAAGACTATTTTATCCGGCAGAAACCGTTGCCTGCGGGAGCGAAGAGAAGGACGGAATACGCATCAGTGCCTCATGGAATTCGTCTGCGTTGAGGTCGGAGCGGGCAATGGTGCGTGTCTTGTAAGTATATACCGTGTTGACGCTGCAATCGAGTATTTCGGCAATCAATTCATTGTGCACGACCCCAAGACGTATCAGGGCAAATATACGCATCTGGGTGTTTAACAATTCATCGGGCTTGATTACATACTGCTCACCTTTGCGCAACAGCGCATTGAAGTCTTGCACAAATGACGGATATATATCCAGCAGCATTTCATCCATTTTACGTTCGAGGTTTGCGCGTTGCATGTGCGCATCCACGTTACGGGGAATCGTCATCAATTCATTGTAGCGGCGGTTGATTGCGTGCTGCCTGATATCTTGTTGATAATGTTCTATGCTTTTAAGGTAATGCGAAATGAACACGAATATCCGGCTAAGCATATCTTCTTTGAGTATGTTGGCGACAAGCAGTTTCTGGTTCATGTCATGGATGGTATGTTGTGCCGCATGAATCGCCTTACTGCGTTTTACGATGAACCACATGGCAAATCCTGCACCGATGAGCAAAATAACGACAATGACCAACAGTATGTAAGCTATGAGACTCTGGGTTAGCAGTTCCTCGTTATACTTTTCCTCGATAATAGGCAGCAGTTGTGATATGCCGACTTTCCGGTGACGGGCATGATAGTATGTCGCATCTTCCATGGCAAGACGGATATATTGTTCCGCCAATGCGGTTTCTCCCTGCCGGTAAAGGATTTCCGCCACCATGGGCAATACCGTGGTTCCATAAGTGAACGTGCGGACGTTGTATATGGCGGCATTGATATAATAATGCAGCGCCTGATCCGTTCTGCCTAACTGGTACAAGGCAAACGCCAATGAACTCTCCATTACGGCACGTGCATGTTCGCTACAACTGCTGTCCAGCAACGCCTCCTGAAAGCGCACAACAGATGATTCGTAATTATGCTGACGCGAGTCCATGACAGCAAGCGGGAACCAATACCTTGCAGAATCTGACGGAGAAATATCACAGAGTACCTGTTGCAAACACGATGTAACCTCCGAATCATACCGCAAAAATGTTTCTGCGCCCGCATAATCCGCCATTTCCCAAAGCAAGTGTATAAAAGTAAAATAATACTCGTCCGGCAGCGAGTCATAACGCTGCTGCAAGGATGAAAGGATGTTATATGACTCCATGAACAACCCGCCGGACATATATACAAATGCATTGGCAACAGCTGATTCGATTTGATAATTTTCATCCCCTAAACGGATTGCCTCTTCCTGCATTTTTTGTGCAAAAACAAGCGCCGTATCGTAGTTATACGATCTATATTCTTCATAGATATTTTTGTAATCCTGATAGGGATTGTCAGAGGTGAAAACATGGGCTTTCAGACTATCAATTTTCATACGCTTTGCCCTCTCATAATAAGGGCGCATTCCGATGGCGTTGTCCAAACGCTCAATTTCTTCTTTTATATTGTATTCAGACGCAAATACGCCATCTAGTATACAGAAGGAGAGAAGGGTAAAAAGCACTATTCGTTTCATAAGCCTGCACAAATTTTTCGCAAAGGTACAAAAACTATTTTACGTAGCCAAATTTAATATTATTTTTCTTGATTTTTTTAATATTTTTTGCACATGTGCGCGGGATAAAGTAATTTTGCGCACCAAATTGCAGATGTTATGAAACGCCTCTTCGTCTTAGTGTCTGTACTGCTGTTATTATCTTGCAATCGGCAGCAAAACCTGTCTCCGGATGGTTCTCTTCGATTTTGTTTGCGTATGTCGGAAAGTAGCATTCCCCGAGTACGGTGTGCCGCAAGATGGTGCTACGATGCTCGAATGGTTTGGTCTGGGATTGGTATTTGCAGAACCGTTTCATGCGGTTTGCAACTACCGGAACAGAAAGGTTGTTTTGACTCGGACCTACGGAAGACGACACAGGACGAAGAGCGTTTCATTTTTTGTGATTACCGAAACGAGAACAAAACACTATTATGAGATATACAAAGTTTTTATTGACCTTGCTGCTGATTGCAGCGCAAGTGTCCGGTGCTATCAATGCGAGTAACACCACTCCGCTTTCCGACAACAACCGCGTCATATACGAGCTCAACGTATATGACTTTACCCCCAAGGGGACTTTCGCTGCCGCCGAGCAGCGCTTGTCCGAATTACGGAATTTAGGCATAGACATTATTTGGCTTATGCCCATTTTTCCGCGTGGCATTGAGGGCAAAATCGGCGATTTGGGAAGCCCTTATGCCGTACGGGACTTCCAGGCAGTCAATCCGGCACACGGCACGCTTGCTGACTTCAAGTCGTTCGTTAACACGGCGCACGGACTGGGAATGAGCGTGTGGCTGGACTGGGTTCCGAACCACACCTCTCTGGATCATCCCTGGACGGTTTCGCACCCCGAGTACTATTATCGTGTGAACAACGTCATCCAGCACCCCAACAACTATGGCGATGTCTATCAGCTCAACTACAAAGGAGGCTCGGGACTCAATGATGCCATGATCGAGGCTATGCGGTACTGGGTGGAGGAGGCAGACGTTGACGGATTCCGCTGCGATTATGTTTCCTCGACATTTATCGGAGCGGCGTTCTGGACTACGGCTATTGCCGCCTTGCAGGATAACACCCGCAACAAAAGGGTGGAGTTCCTCGCAGAAGCGGATTTCACTTCCTCCGATGTCCAGGAAAACCATTATGAGACCGGTTTCCGCTATGATTATGCGTGGGGATTTGCCGAAGCCATCAAGTCCGTCGGAACGGGCACATCAGTCACAGCACTCACCAATGCCGCCAATGCAATGATTAACACCCTTGAGCAGAAATACAGTGGCATGAGCAGGATGTCTTTTCTGACGAACCACGATGACATAGGCAACAACTTCAGCAGCAATTACATGACCAAATGCGGCGGTAATGTCGCCCCTCTCACCGTAATGTATTTCACCTTCTGCGGAATGCCACTGCTCTATAATGGTCAGGAGATCGGGCAGACAAAGATTCTCAATTACTTCAACCGCAATGACATTGACTGGAACAACGTCAACACGAAGATTGCAAATACAATCCGCGTACTTGTGGCAATGAAGCACACCCTGCCGGCACTTGCTGACGGAACAGCGGCAGAGCGGGCAAATGCCAGACTCATCGCTACCGGTAACAGTTCCGTCTTTGCGTACGAGAAATCCAAGGGTGACAATATCGTTCTCGTGGTGCTGAATCTCGGCACGTCTGCGGTAGATGTGACCCTTTCCGGCGTAACGGCAGGGGACTATACACGCCTTCTTGACAGCCAGACCATCCGGTCAGGTCATACCACGACAAGCACGACATTGTCAGCTTCGCCGACTATCCATCTGGAATCCAAAGGTTATCATGTTTATTCCAACAGGAGCGATTTCAACACCTGTCATCTCTATGTGGACAACCAGACGAGCTGGTCCACTTTCGACCTGTACGCGTGGGGAGACTACGAGTACTTCGGCAAATGGCCCGGAGTGACATCACCTCCGACCGTTACCATGGGCGGAACGACCTACAAGGTTTATGACTATACCGTCTCCAAAGGTGAAAACGAGATGAATATGCACCTCATTTTCCACAACAATGTCGGTGAAGGCAAGTCTGGTGACAAGCGCCAACTGCTTGATCTCACCAAAACCGGCGACTATTATATCACCGTGCGGGACAACGGCGTAACAGTTTCTTCAGGCTCCGAGCAAATCGACACAAATGAAACCGAAAACAGGGAATCTTCCAACCGTAAAATTCTCCGGAACGGTCACCTGCTGATTATCCATGACGGGGATGTATACAATGTGTTGGGAAGCAAATTACAATAAAAAAATGCGGGCAACCGCATTTTTTTATTGACCATTGGACTATTGACTATTTTAGCATCAATCTCTCAATCGCGTCCATTTGTCCAAATCGTTATTGTCAATCATCTCTTTCAATGTCTCCACATAGGCGGATTGCATAGCATTACATTCTGCAACACAAGCTTTCCCTTTTTCTGCATCCCCGGAAAATAAAACATATAGTCCATGCAAATCTTCCAGATTATATTTGCGCAATATTTCCTTGACACTATGGGTATATTTGCCGTATTCTTCCAACTTGGCACAATCTATATAACGAATTTCGGGAATGTTCAAATGTTCTCCTTCCGGGAATTTCCAAGTGGCGGTCAAATCACTTACGTCTTTCCAATCAGAGTTCAGCAGATAATATTCTTCGTTTGCAATTGCGCCATTATTCAAACCGCTGTTCGTACTATAGGCCATTCTTAAATGACTGTTATAAAACCGCGGGGCTCTGAATTCACCTGACAACGGATGGAACTGCCACCATTTCCAATCAATAATAGCATATCCTCCGCTTAAAAGCAAATAGGGATTCGTTCCGACAATTTTCAATTCCGATTGTGCGAACTTCGCCAAAGCCGTGTTCTTTTCGTTGGGATTAGTCAATACCAATCCATCGCCATAAAATAAAGTCGTCAGATTGGTTTTACTATCCACGATAGCCGAATCAACAACAGGAGTAGCAAAGACGTGATTCTGCATTTCCTGACTCAGTTTGATAATCGCCAATTGAGGCTCCACCATAGATTCAGGTTTCGGTGTCGGTTCAGGTTCCGGCTCGGAATCTTTTTTAGAGCAACTGCATACTATACTGCGGAAGCAAGTGCCAATGCCATTGCGGCATAAATAAAATTTTTCTTCATAATTATACAATTTTAAAGGTTTGACAAATTATCGGTTTGACGCGGCAAAGGTAATACTTATTTGGGGATTGTGCAAATAAAAGTGGTGTTTTGCTGCACTTTTGGGGTTATATACCGGTGTACCATGATATATGAAGCCCGTACAAAGTCCTTGTAAAGTCCCTTCAAGTCCCCTTTCACTTTTGAGTCACCTTTGGGAAAATTTTGGCTGACTTATGGTCGACCTTTGGGTGACCTTTGGGCGACCTTTGGGAAAAGCAGGGTAAATTTATATTTCAAATTTAAGATTTAAGATTTAAAATTTCTTATCCAAAGGGAACGATTATTTCAAATTTCAAGTTTGAGGTTTGGAGATAAAAAAGTGCGGTTGCCCGCACTTTTTTATCTGTTGGAGTACATGGATTCGTAGTACTTTTCGTATTCGCCGGAGGTGATGTTGTCCAACCACGGCTGATTGTCCAAATACCACCGGACTGTGCGCTCAATGCCTTCCTCAAACTGCAAACTCGGTTCCCAACCCAATTCATCCTTCAGTTTGCGGCTGTCAATGGCATAACGCATGTCGTGTCCCGCACGGTCGGTAACAAAAGTAATCAGATCTATGTCCTCACCTTCCTTGCGTCCGAGCAAGCGGTCCACCGTCTTGATAACGACCTTGATGATGTCAATGTTCTTCCACTCGTTGAAACCGCCGATATTGTACGTTTCCGCGACCTTGCCTTTGTGGAAAATCAGGTCAATCGCACGTGCATGATCCTCTACAAAAAGCCAGTCACGGACGTTCTCTCCCTTGCCATAGACAGGCAAAGGCTTGCGGTGACGGATGTTGTTGATAAAGAGCGGAATAAGTTTCTCAGGGAACTGGTAAGGACCGTAGTTGTTGGAGCAGTTCGTGACAATAGTCGGCATGCCATACGTGTCATGGAATGCACGTACAAAGTGGTCAGAAGAGGCTTTGGAAGCACTATACGGGCTGTGCGGGTTGTACTTCGTGGTTTCCTCAAAGAAATCCTCACCGTAGGCATAATGGTGCTCCGCGGAAGAAGCCGTGGTGGTAAAAGGAGACTCCAGTCCTTCGGGATGTGTGAGTTTGAGTGCACCATAGACCTCATCGGTGGAGATATGGTAGAAGCGTTTACCTTCGAACTTTTCGGGCAGGCTCTCCCAATACAGTTTGGCGGCTTGGAGCATGCTGAGCGTGCCCAGTACGTTGGTACGCGCAAATGTGAACGGATCCTTGATGGAACGGTCCACATGGCTCTCCGCCGCCAAGTGTATCACACCTGTGACGTGCTCTTCCTGCATGAGTGCATAGATGGCATCAAAGTCACAGATATCCGCCTTGACAAAGCGGTAATTGGGCTTGTCCTCAATGTCCTTCAGGTTCGCCAGATTGCCTGCGTAAGTGAGTTTATCGACGTTGATAATGCGGTAGTCGGGGTACTTGTTCACAAACAGCCGTACTACGTGACTTCCGATGAATCCGGCTCCGCCGGTGATGATGATTGATTGCATATATTCCGTTTTTTGTATTATTACCAGTTTATTGCCGCCGCTTTTGTTTTGAAGAAGTTCGATTGGGCATTTTTGCCGTTGCCTGCACTACCTGTCAGCAGACGGTAGTTCGGGCACGAACTCCAATAGGCAGGGCGGTCTTCGATTGTTCCGTCCTCTCCGGTGTCATTGACGATGTAATCGCGGATGAGGCTCTGCATATGCTGCACCCGCGCGGCAGCCGCAGCCGGTTCCATAAGGTCGGACGAAGCGGCAAGCTGCTTGATGTAGGATTTGTATTTCTCCTTGAAGGCACTGATGGACATCACCTTGCGCATGAGAATACGGTCACCCTCTAGGCTTCCCCAATAAAGCATATTGTCCGTGCCCGGGTTGCCGTAGTTGTCCTGCGCCGTGCCAAGCGTGTTGTCATAATCAAAGGGAATGAAGTAGAAACGATGCTGGCTGTCAAAATAGAAGTAGTAGTTATTCATGTTCTTCCAGTAATCGTCCCACATACCGACCATGACATTAACCGCGTATGCGCGCAGAAACAAATCGACGTCCATATGCTGCTCCAACCACGTCTGCAACTCCGCGCTGCCGGATTTGAGCGGTGTCATGCCGTTGATGAAATCGCACAACTCCGTCTTTGCCGCAGCCAGTTGCTGTTTGTTGGTCTTCAGGTTATACGGGAAACGCTTGCCATAATCGTCCTGCAAGCCCATCTTGCCCTGATCAGCCGAACTGAGGTCAGCGCCATAGCCTGCTTTCCACAAGTTGCCGTCCTTATCGGGGATCTTTCCCGCGTGGTAAAGGGCATCCAGCCATCCCTTGCGGGGATTCTCTATCATCGAATAGACGCCCATATACACGGGTTTGGAATCGCCTTGTATATATATGGTCAGGCGGCAGAAAGAAGCCAGCGGTGCCGACCATACGCCGAAGCGGCGGAAGAGGTCGTAGCAGAAGACTTCGCGGATATAAGACGGGTCTGAGGCATTCCATTTGAGAATAAGGCGGTCCATGCCAAAGAAGCGCTCTCCGCTGTCGTACTTCGTGAAACGTATGCCAAAATGTGCACGGTGGAACTGTGCGCCGTTCTGATGCTTCTGTCCGGACGATGATTCGGGACGTTTGCGGGTTGTATTGCCACGCGGACGCAAGCCGACACTATCGCGGGTATATGTGGTGCCATCCTTGGTGAACTCAAAAGCAGCAGGCACATAAAGGCTGTTGTCTTCCCATTTGTCGAAATTGGAAAGGTAGGTGTTCCAGTCCTGTTCCGTCAGCGTGAGTTTGATTTGCGGAACAGCCTCTATATCAAAGAGATAAGCCAAGTCGCGGTGTGAGGAAGCGGAGTCGGAGGAGGAGTCGCTTCCGCTCTTGTTTTCAGGCTCATTATGAGGCGTGCAGCCGAACAAAACAGATACAAGCAATATATATAAGGCGTACTTTTTCATAGAACAAACTGGATTTCTTTAAAGTGGAACTTACTGCTATCCAATACCAATTCCCCTTGCTCCGTGACATCGGTTATCGTTGCCTGAAAAGCATTTTTAGGGATGTCTGTCAGGATGCGTGAAGGCGTCAGACTGACTTCGCGGCGGGCATACAGCGCCTTTACACCGAAACGGTAAAGCACAGAGAGATAGTGTTGTTTGAGCGTTTCCGGCTGAGACAACATTAACATCCTGGCATTTATGGCGTTGCAGAGGGCATCATAAACAGCCGGCAGGTCAGAGTCTGCGCCGGTGAGCAGTTTGACAGACACCGGATTAGGTGCGCCGGAATGCCAGACCGTCTGATTGACATTGAGACCTATTCCGGCGATTGCTTCGGCAACTTGTCTGTCGGCAATGGTGCTTTCAATGAGTATGCCACAAATCTTCCGGTCGCCCACATAGATGTCGTTGGGCCACTTGATAGTGACCTGTTCATTCGGAAGAAGTTTGGAAACCGTTTCCTGCACGCCAAGACTGACCGCCATCGTGAGACGGAACTGCTGCTCAACAAGCACTTGCGGATGCCGGAAACGCAAAGACATCAGGACATTCCTACCCTGTTCGCTTTCCCACGAGTTCCCCGCCTGACCACGTCCTGCGGTCTGCCACGTTGTCCATACTGCATCCGATTCGGGATGCTGCTTGAGCCAGTCGTTGGTACTATTTGTTTGACTGATAAACATCCAACAAGTATTGCTGAATAACGGTTTGTACGTTTCTTGCTTTGCCCTGTGCGCTGTTGACGAGGATAGCGAATACCCATTGTCCTCCGTCGGGCAGGTCAATATAACCGGCGAAGTTCTTCGTACCGGCGATTGTTCCGCTCTTGGCGTGAATCTTGCCTTCCAACACCGTGCCACGACAAAGACTGCTCAATGTGCCTTGTCCGCCACTGACCGGCAAAGACTGAATCCATATGTCACGGTACTTGCTACGGTTCATGTACAGGAGGAGTTGTACCAGTGTTTCGGCACTCACGGCATCCTGCGGCGCCAAACCGCACCCGTCCTTGATCAGCGCACCTTTGATGCTGATTCCCCGCTGCCGCCAGAACTCACGGATAACCTCACAGGAGTTGTGAATGGTGCCCGGCTTGCCGTAGTTAAGACCGAGATAGCGGAAAATGGACTCGGCATAGAGGTTGTTGCTATAGATATTCGTCTCGGCAAGCAATGCACCCAGCGAGTCGGATTTGTGCTCGTAAATCAGTTGGCGCACGCCAAATTCCAGTCCGCGCTCCGCCATATAAGACGCAGCCCCGGAGACCGTTATGCCTGCCTCGTTGAGGTACTTGGTCAAATGTGCGGCAAGGAGCCAGCCGGGATTGGGAATGTCGCTCCGCACGCCGAACTGCCCGCGGTTACTGGGTACACTGCCGGTGAGATAGCGTTCCATGGAATACGGCAGTCCATGCACATACGCCCCGTCGTAGGTTATTTCCGTACAACGGATATGGTTAATTGTCTGCAATCCCGGATAATTAGGCTCTATACGGATTACCTCCGCCACAGACCCGACAGGTCCGCTCTTGAGGACAATATTCAGGGTGTTGCTCATGTAATTGAGCGCAAAAATTCCCGGCGCATAATAGTTACCGCAGTCCTCCCACAACCAGTTGGGATTGGTAGCATCACCGTCAAGCAGGCTCATGTCGGCAATGACGGAGCCGTTGATGGCACGTATTCCCGCCTCCTTGACAGCCTTAACCCACTTGTACAGAAACGCCTGCGTACCTTTGAGATTGCCCAACGACGGGTCACAGCCGCCACGAACATAGAGGTTGCCGTTAAGCACGCCATTGCTAATCTCGCCAGTGTATTCCAACGTGGTGGTAAACCGGAAAGACGGTCCGAGCATTTCCAATGCCGCACCGGTAGTAAGCAGTTTCATGACACTGGCAGGCGGCACGACATTCTCCGAGCGGTGTTCGTCGATTACCCTTCCCGTTTGCACATCCTTGACAAGGACGCTGATATTCGCCTGCTCACAAATAGGATTGCCTGTCAACAGACTGATATTCAATAATATAGTTGCTAAAATCTTCATACTAACCTATCGTCCCCTCCAACGAGACTTGCAGCAGTTTCTGCGCCTCCACAGCAAACTCCATCGGCAATTTGTCCATCACCTCTTTGGCATAGCCGTTGACAATCAGTCCGACAGCATCTTCCGTACTTATACCGCGTTGCCGGCAGTAAAAGAGCTGTTCTTCGGATATTTTGGAAGTGGTTGCTTCGTGCTCAATCGTGGCAGTCGGATTGGCAATCTGCATGTCAGGAAACGTGTGTGCGCCACACTTGTCACCCAACAGCAACGAATCGCACTGCGAGTAATTGCGGACATTGTCCGCGCCGGAAACAACCTTGACCAAGCCACGATAACTGTTCTGCGAGTAACCGGCAGAAATTCCTTTGCTGATAATGCGGGAACGGGTGTTTTTGCCCAAATGAATCATCTTCGTACCCGTATCCGCCTGCTGGTAATTGTTGGTGACAGCCACCGAATAGAACTCTGCCGAGGAATTGTCGCCCTTGAGAATGCAACTTGGATATTTCCACGTAATTGCAGAGCCTGTTTCGACCTGCGTCCAGCTCAAACGTGCGTTCTTATGCGTAATGCCGCGCTTGGTAACGAAATTATATATTCCGCCTTTGCCCTCTTTGTCGCCCGGGTACCAGTTCTGAACGGTAGAATATTTGACTTCGGCATTGTCGTGAACAATAATTTCCACAATGGCAGCATGGAGTTGGTTCTCATCCCGCATCGGCGCTGTGCAACCCTCCAGATAACTGAGGTAAGCCCCTTCGTCCGCAATAAGCAGTGTGCGCTCGAACTGTCCGGTGTTACCGGCATTGATGCGGAAGTAGGTGGACAGCTCCATCGGGCAGCGGACGCCTTTCGGGATATAGACAAACGAACCATCCGAGAAGACCGCTGAGTTGAGTGCCGCGTAGAAATTGTCGCTGTACGGGACAACTGAACCGAGGTACTTTTTGACCAAATCGGGATGTTCTTTTACCGCTTCGGAAATAGAACAGAAGATAATGCCTTTCTCCGCCAGCGTCTCACGGAAAGTGGTCTTGACAGACACAGAGTCCATCACTGCATCCACCGCCATATTACCCGCCAACGCAGCACGTTCCTCCAACGGAATCCCCAGTTTGTCAAAGGTTTTCATTATCTCGGGATCTATCTCGCTGCCTGCTTTTTCAGACTTGGCTTTCGGAGCGGCATAGTATGAGATATTCTGGAAGTCAATGTCGGGAATAGTGAGGTGCGCCCATTTCGGGACAGGCATAGTCTGCCATTTCCGGTACGCCTTGAGACGGAATTCAAGCAACCAGTCAGGCTCTCCTTTCTTGGCGGAAATAAGACGGATTACGTCTTCGTTCAGTCCTTTTGTAATGACATCGGTTTCAACATCCGTTGTGAAGCCGTACTTGTAGTCCTGACTGGTAATATCTTCTATTATATTCTCCATTTTCCGAAATTTACGCGCAATGAGACTGCAAAAATCGCAAGCGTTGTATTAAAGACTTTCCTTCAAAATCTGCTTGATGTCATCCGGAGTAAGATCCAGATAACCGGCAGGATAAATGACTGTGGTGGAAGTGATGTTGTCAATCATATCTCTGTTCGCCCCCAATTCGGTGATGGTCAGCGGCAGGCCGATTTCGAGCATCCATTGCTTGAGTGCTTCGAGTCCGGCTTCTGCCAGTTCTCGTTCCGCTTTTCCGTCCGGCTGTATGTTCCAGACGTTTTGCGCAAAACGTGCGAATTTAGGCATTCCTTTCTCCATCACCCTGCGGTAATATGCCATGGACACGGCAGCAAGGCAATAACCATGCGGAGCATGCGTCCACGCACCCAACGAATGACCTATCATATGTACCATCCAGTCCTGGCTCTTGCCGCATTTGATGAGTGTGTTGAGTGCCCAAGTAGCTGTCCACATGATGTTGGAGCGCGCCTCATAATCCTGCGGATTCTTGACAGCGATACGGCTTGAATGAATGAGTGAGCGCATGAGGCCTTCGGCGATATAGTCGCTTGTATTGTCATCGAAATCCGAGAAATACTGTTCGAATATATGGTTCATGATGTCGTATATGCCCGCTTTCATCTGCTCAAGCGGCACCGTCATGGTATAGCGCGGGTTGAGGATCGAGAAACGCGGCATAAGCCGTGAGTCAAACACATGACCCGTCTTGAAACTGTTTGCCGCGTCCGTTATCACGCAACCGCCGTTCATTTCGGAGCCTGTACCTGCCATCGTAAGAATACAGCCAACCGGCAGAATATGCTGGTCGGAAGCAGGCTGGTTTCCGTCCAACCAGAATTGCTGCCAATAATCACCGTCATAGCATACCGATGCCGCCACGCCCTTGGAATAGTCACAGACACTACCGCCACCAAGTGCCAGAATCCAATCAACCCTGTTCTCGCGGGCAATGCGGACTCCTTCGTGGAGTTTTTCCAATGTCGGGTTGCTCATTACTCCGGCGTTCTCAATAATGGTCTTGCCTCCGGCTTTGAGAATGGCAACGACTTCGTCATAAATACCGTTTCGCTTGACACTGCCGGTTCCGTAGTTCAGCAACACGCGGTCTCCGAAGTTCTTCAATTCATCCTTGAGTTTTTCCAAAGACGCTTCACCAAAGTACAACTTGGTGGGATTGTGATAGGTAAAATTTCCTTGCATAGTGTGTTATCGTTTGTTAAGCAAGAGTCCTTCCTGCCATGTAAGGGATGGATAGGTTTTGCGCAAATACGCCACAGCTTCATCAATGCCACTGCTGCCACTGGTAGCAAACGGGATAAGCGTTTTTGACTGCAATTGCTCAAGATTGTTGTCAATCCAGGAATTGATTATACGCGGACAAATCCCCCACCAGATAGGGAAACCGACATAAATGGTGTCGTAGGGCATAATATTCGTGCATTGCTTGATGGTAGGACGCTCCTCCGGATCGTTCATTTCTACTGAAGAGCGCGACTTCGGATTACGCCAGTCCAAATCGGCATCCGTATAAGGAACTGCGGGCACAATTTCCCAACTATCAGCGCCATGCTGCCGTGCCAGTTTGGTGGCTGCGGCTTTCGTTGTGCCTGTTGCAGAGAAAAATGCAACCAGAGTTTTGTTTTGAGCGAATACGGGCATAAAGAGCAATGCAATTAGTGCGAGAATAATGACTTTTTTCATCGTTATACTTGTTATTAGGAGTTGCGATAGACTTTCGGAGTAATACCGGTGTGGGTTTTGAAGAACCTGTTGAAGAACGCGACATTGTCAAATCCCAGAGAAGCAGCAATTTCCTTGATTTGCGTGGTGGTAAGTTTGAGCTGTGCCTTGGCGTCCGTCAATATGGCATCAATGATGATATCACCCGCCGTACGGCTGCTGGCAGAACGGATGGTTGAGCACAAATGCGGCAGGGTAAGCCGCATGGCATCAGCATATTGGGAAACATGATGCCATTCCTGATAGTGCTTCATGACCAATTGACAGTAGTCCTGATAAATCTCCATTTTACGGTCCATCGGCTTGATAATCATGTCTTCGGAAGATTGGGCATAGTTGGAATATGCCGTTTGCAGGAGGTTGAAGACATGCACCATCTTTTCAGTATTAAGCATGGACGGCTCAACATTCGTTGCCTTGAACAGAAGAGATGCGAAGTCATTGATAACCGATGCCTGAGCGGGTTGGAGATGGACAATCGGGGACTGCACCTGCATGGCAGCCAGCGACATACGGCTGTTGAAAGTGTTCTTCTCCAGAAAAGACGAAGAGAACAACAGGTAATACACAAGAGCGTCCTCACTGCATTCATGAATAAGGAGGAAACTTCCGGGCTCAAGAAGCAGAATGTCGTTCTGGTTGAATTCGTACTTGGTGATATTGATGGTAGCGGTTGCTTTTCCGCGCACGAGAAAAGCATATACACCACACATGATTTTACACGGGAAGCGTCCGTATTCATTCATGATTTTACCACTGGCATCACCAATCAGATAATCCACAGGGCAATCCAACAAAGGGATGTTTTTTTGCAGTTCCATACTATTTTTTCTATTTTGGGCGGCAAAGGTACAAAAAAAATCTGATTATTACGAATAATCTTAAAAAAAAGTGCATTTTTTAACGAAAAATGCGTATTTTTTGTATATAAAGCGGAATTAGAGATTTATTGTGAGCAGAATCGGAAGGTGGTCGGAGAAACCGTTTCTGTTGTAACGGAAGCCCACAAATGTACGTTTCGGACGAAGATCCAGATACCGTCGGTCTTCCTCCTGCAGCCAACGTGCATCGAAGACACGCGCGGAAGAATGTTCCAGAAGCGATTCAGAGACATAGAACTGGTCAAGACAAATCCATATGCCGCGGAATTTATGGGTAGCGCAAGTCTTGGGCATCAGATTTCTGAGTGGCTGCAAATCGTCTTTGGGCGGCATGTTCATGTCTCCGCACACAATAATACGGGAAGCGGGAAACGCCAGAAGGATAGAATCCGCAAGATAACGGACAAGCGCCTTGATAGTGTCACGCTTGGGTTGTGAAGCTTTGTAGCCACCCACTTGGGAAGGCAAATGACAGGCGATGATGTGAATTGTGTCGATTTCACCGAGAGTGAACGAGGCGTAAAGAAGGTCGCGGGTAGTTGTTTGCGGCAGACAAACGGGAACAGGTTTGGCAGAAATGAGACGGAAACGGGTGGAGTCATAGAGCAAAGCGACATCAATACCGCGCTTGTCAGGGCTGTCAAAATGAATGAAACGATAGGGGTAATGCGGCATTTTACGGCAGAGACGGATGAGACAACTATCACTTTCCACCTCGTTCAGTGCCACAAAGTCGGGATAAGAATCCGGCGTGACAGACGCGATGACACGGGCAATTTGTTCTGTTTTGCGGTAAAATCGGGCATATGACCATCGCCGCGGACCATCCGGCGTATAATCACGGTCGGGATTAAGGGAATCCACGGAAGGATGGAAGAAATTCTCCACATTATAGGACATAATGGTCACTTCAGCAGCAGCCGAAACAGATAACCATAAACCGATAACCAGAAAGAACCACCTCATTACAACAACATATCAACGGCTTTACGGAGAGATGTAAGAAAAACGTCGATTTCACCGATAGTGTTGTACAACGCAAAGGAGACGCGCACCGTGCCCGGAACACCAAGAAAATCAATCAGCGGTTCAGCACAATGATGCCCTGTGCGGACGGCAATACCTTGTCTGTCAAGAAGGGTGCCGAGGTCAAAAGGATGGATGTTTCCGACGTTGAAACTGATTACTCCTGCTTTGGGTAGACCGGCGGCATAAATATGTATATCAGGAACTTGCGCGAGCTGTTCCTCTGCATAGCGGGTGAGTTCTTCTTCATAGTTCCGAATGGCATCACGCCCGATGGAATCGAGGAAATCCAGTGCTTTTGAAAAAGCGGCAGTGCCGATGAAATCGGGAGTTCCTGCCTCAAACTTGTAAGGCAGCGTGTTGTACGTAGTATGGTCAAAACGGACGTGCTCAATCATCTCGCCCCCACCTTCTGCCGGCGGCAGAAGTTCGAGCCATTTTTCTTTGCCGTAAAGTACGCCGAGACCGGTGGGACCGTACATTTTGTGCGCCGAGCAAACAAAAAAGTCACAATCCATTTCCTGTACATTCACCAGCAGATGTGCTGCGGACTGGGCTCCGTCTATGCAAACAGGGATGTTGTGCGCATGAGCCAAACGAATGATGTCGGAAACAGGATTAATGATGCCGAGCACATTGCTGACATGTGCCATGGAAACCAATTTCGTCCGTGCGGACAGCAATGCCTCAAAAGCACGTATATCCAGACTCAAATCCTCCCGTAGCGGAATAACTTTGAGCACCGCTTTTTTCCGCTCGCAAAGCATCTGCCACGGCACAATATTCGAGTGGTGCTCCAGTTGGGAAACAATAATCTCATCACCCTCATGGACAAAGGCTTCTCCGAAAGAAAACGCGAGCATATTAATGCTGTCAGTTGTGCCTTTGGTGAATATAATCTCCTTTGCGGAAGCAGCACCGAGGAAATCTGCTACACGCTGGCGTGCCTGCTCATGCTTGGCGGTTGCAACCTGACTGAGATGGTGCACTCCCCTGTGGATATTGGCATTCCAGTGGCTATAGGCATCAACGATAGCATCCATGACAACCTGCGGCTTTTGAGTCGTGGCTGCATTGTCAAAATACACCAATGGTCTGTTATAGACCTGTTCGTTCAATATGGGAAAATCTGCTCTGTTCATGGCTTGTAAAAACTGTCTTGAAGAATAAGTTCTGCATTGGGTTCGGCAATCAGTTGCTGAAGCGTGACATCTTTATTGTGCTGCATATAACTTTCTGCAATGCGCCAGCCAATCCACGTACCAAGACGCCCCGGAGAATCTTGGGAGATTTCAGACGTAAACGGTCCGTCATTGAGATAAGAGGTAAGAACCAGCGATTCTGTTCTGAACAAATCGCGCTTGTCCATCATAAGATGCCATATGTCACGTTCGTTGCGGACACACCAATCCCATTGTTCTTTGGTGTAACCCATTACCTCGTATTCAGGCAAATCAGAGAATATCTGTGCAAGAAGGTACATTATTTTACCGCGATATATCATATTGTCAAGCAGGCGGCTTTTGGAAGAAGTATACGGCAGATTGCGGAACAGAAACGCACTCACCACATCCACCGGCACACATTCCTTGCGCATCGTAACTTTCTGATAATCATATACTACGCGATTATAGTACTCATAATCCGAACCAAGATACATATCCGCTCCGACCGCCATATCCTCATCCACAAACAGCAGGGACGAGTTGAAACCGGAAATAAACAGATATACCGTCGGAAGAGGCAGGTCCGGATAAAGAAAGTGCACACGGGCAAACGCATTGCCAAGAGCGTTTTCGATATCTTTCGTGTCGGCAAATACTTCCGTTTCACGCTGATTCGTCCGAGCAAACCCGTAAAGCGTATCTGATAAGAAAGCAGGCAGTTGCTGCACCAGAAATGCGGTGTCTGTTACAGGCAGTCCTAAGACGTTCTCCACAAAAAACGGCATGAATACAGGAAATTCTTC
>CAJOFT010000005.1:21567-22845 GCA_905234025.1 Paludibacteraceae bacterium | reverse complement strand
ATGGATGCCAGTTCCTTGTCATGTGTAACAATGATAATGGTCTGGTTATAACGTTCGCGAAGATCCAATAAAAGTTTGTGCAGTTCGCGCTTGTTCGCTTCGTCAAGGCTGCCGGACGGCTCATCGGCAAGAATGACATCCGGTGACATCATCATGGCTCTTGCCACAGCCACACGCTGTTTCTCTCCACCGGAGAGTTCGTTGGGTTTGTGTGTCATGCGCTCTGCAAGACCCAGTTCGGACAATAACTGTTTGGCGCGATTTGTTGCCGTAGCGGTATTTTCTCCTGCAATCATAGCAGGAATGAGCACATTCTCCAGTGCCGTAAATTCCGGCAAGAGTTGGTGGAATTGGAAAATAAATCCGATATGACGGTTGCGGAAACGCGCCAAGTCCTTGTCTTTCAGGGCGAAAACATCCGTGTTGTTGATGAGCACTTTGCCGGAATCCGGTTTGTCCAATGTGCCGATTATCTGCAAAAGCGTGGTTTTTCCGGCACCGGATTTGCCGATAATCGAAACAATCTCACCTTTGTCAACATGAAGATCAACTCCGCGCAGCACATGCAGCGTGTCAAAGGATTTTTGTATGTTTTGAATGTCAATCATAGCTATTTTTTCTTGTAGGCATCGTTAATCAGTTTGACAGCCGCTTCAATCAGGTCGTCTTTGCCGGAACTTTTCTGCGTGACGAGGATATGCGGACGGATTCCGGCTTCAATGTCATTCTTTTCGCAATCATACATCCGGATGCTGGAAAAACGCACCGTCCAGCCGCAAGGCATTTCGTAACTCATCGGCATACCGCCGCCACCGCCGCTGACACCGCCGACAATAGCACAATTATCCGCATAGCGCATCATACTGATGAACGAATTGGCAGCGGAATAACTATGGCGGTTCGAGAGAACCACTACCGGTCTGAACCACTTGCTTTTGACAAGCGCCGTGTCCGCCGTCAGCGGTTCGAGGTCGGAGAAATCGTTGTGGGCAGGACCGTTCTTGTGATGCCAGTAGCCGACAATGCGGTTATCCGAGAAGAACGGCGATGCCAGTTTATAGGCATTTGACAAGTCGCCTCCGCCATTGTTGCGGACATCCAGAACAATTCCGCGGCAATCCTTGAATGCAGTGAATATATAGTAGAAATTCAGCGACGTGAAAGAATTGGAGAAGGACGAGTAATAGATATATCCGATGCTATCGTTATCAATCGTGCAGTAGTAGAGGCTGCCGGCAATACGGTAATCTTTGAGGTAAAGACGTTGCAGATTGGGGT
>CAJOFT010000005.1:0-21438 GCA_905234025.1 Paludibacteraceae bacterium | reverse complement strand
GTATATTCCGCGTGAATGGCATCCCAATCAATGTGCTTGACATCCAAATAGCAGTATTTGGTATCAATGATTTCCCACAATGCCTCGATATTATCCACCGGATCGGTAGAAAAATCGACCTCGTTTTTGGACTTGCAGGCAACCAGCGACAAGCACAGGAAGGCAATATAAAGAATGTGTTTTCTCACAACCTTTCGGGCACTAAAATTATTTTTCCGGTTTTACGCCGCAAAGGTACTGCTTTTTTTGCAATCCTGCAAATTTATTTTGTTTTTGCTGTCATGTCAGCTGTTATATCAAGCAGATGGAACGGGAATCATCACGGGACCATCTCCTGAAAACAGCCTGATAGAGTTCCAAGAAATACCAAACTCAACGAACAGACGAACAACTGTTTTTCAATATATTTATACGTGCGCGCGTGTAAGAGTTTATAGAAAGAGCTTTTCATCTGTTCGTCTGTTCCATCTGTTCCGTTCCTGTAATGGTGCGTGTCGTTTGCGTCTCGGCTGGGACTCGGGAAAATCAACTGCACAATAGAAGCTTAAGAGATGCTTAACATATGCTGATTGAAAAAAACAGATGCCGGTAGTTGCCGACATCCGATTTTAACTTCCGATTCATTTATTTAGGTAACGGTGCACAGCGGTGCACGTCGTACGTCATAAAACCGTTTTGGTACTGTTTTAGCACTTGCTTCTGAGCAGAGAGAACATGTCCTATAAAAGACAGGTGAAATTACGGAAACAAACAATAACCTTCTAATAATCCCCTGCGATTCAATTCTCCTAACATAAAATCAATATGGCAGGCAGTTGCAGTGGTGCGACTCGCGGTAAATCTCAAAAATGTATGAGATGGTGACACCGATTGTAAAGGTGTTGAACTGAGTCAGAGCTGTTTTATACAACGGATTCAACACCGGTGAAACTGCCATTGTAGCGGCATCAGGTGCCTGGATGTCATAAATGCGCGGAAGAGAATCTTCCAGTTTATAGGAATTCCAAACATCATACGTGGCAAACAAACGCAGCCCAAGGAACTGATACTTGACAACCTCAAACTCATAGCCAATCTCAGCAGCCACTGCCACATGCCATTCCGGCATCGTGCGGGAATCCTTGATTTCCTGCTCCGCATCCACTATGGCTCCCAGTTTCGGCTCGTTGGTAACAATAACGTCAAAATCCGGATAATATGCGGATGTGTTGAGTTCGGAAATGTTTGTCTTCGCCGAAGACCATACAACACCACGGGCTTTGACACCCAGTCCTGCCATAATGCCCTTGTATTTGAGTGCCACCATGACAGGAACAGCCAACGAAATATCATTGTGGGTTTCGCGGACAGAACCTTTCACGGTATAATTAATCGAGTGATTGAGGTAATCCGTTGACGAGAAACGATTGCTAACCGGCGTCTCCCATCCGCCTTGCAGCCATGCAGCTTCCAATCCGGTACGCGGTCCCATCCAAAGCCCGCTGTTGCCAATCGGGAAAAGGCAGGCATAGTATCCCTCAATGCCGACCGTAGGTCCCCAAAGTTTGTTGAGCGCAGTGTCAGCAAACATCGTATGCGCGCCGACAGACACACCAACACCAACACGGTGAAGTTGTGCGGAAAGCGTAAGGCTGCACATCAACCCAAAGGACAATATGAAGAGTTTGCGGCGCGTCATTGCTGAATGTATCTGATGCCGAACGTTCCGGCACGGGTTGAAATCTGTATGATGTAGCAACCGACAGGCGGTGCGTCAAAGTCAAATTCCGGTTCTTTGGTACTTGTCCGGAGAATGCATCGCCCAATAGGATCATAGAGAGTGATGCCGACCGTTTCTCCAGGCGGCAAGCCCGTTATACGGACTTTTCCGTCGGCATAGTTGCAGGCAAATGTTGTTCCGCTGAGCCTGTAAAGTGCCTGTGTGCCGTCGAACTTCCACGTCGTACTTCGCAACGTATCGGAACAGAGGACATAGGATTCGGGTGCATCGACTTGAATCTCGGCATAATAGAAATCGTTGGCAGACCCCGCGTGCGTGACGGTCAGATAATAACCCACATGAACTAACTCGTCATCACGTTTTTCATCTCCTCTTTCGTCAATCTTGTTCACCACACGATACCAATTCACCTCGTTTTCGGCAGGCGCAAAGCCCATCTTGTTGAGTTCCGGCTTGTTCACAACAAGCATCCAGTCATACAACGCCTCGACAGGTACAACGGGCAACTGACAATCGGGTGCAAAGATGGCAGTAATCGCACTATCCGCCTGAACGTCAATCCACCTTGGATTGTCGGTGTTACCGTCAGACCATTGCTCAAAGTGATAGCCCGGCTTCGGCGTGGCAGTGACCTTGACTTTGGTGCCGCAGTCAATGTCTTCCCCGCTTGTCGGTGCCGCCCAGAGCACTAACGGTAAGCATGATAGCAATATGGCGAACAGTTTACGCATCTTTATCGCGGGCATAAGTCCCGCATACCTTATTATATTATTCCGTTACGTATGAAATTTGAACACTACCCCATTCGTCGTTATCGGATGTAACGATGAACTTGAACGTCTTGCGCTGGAACTTGGCAACAATATTCGTAGCCGTTTCGCTTGTAACCGTGATGGATCTTGTCGGGCTTGTTTCGCCATCCGACCATCCGATGAACTCATAGCAATCATCTGTTACAGAGGCAGTTACTTCAATAACGTCACCTAACATAACCGTTCCACCGGTGTTGCTGACCGTGCCACCTTCTTCCGCAGAAATGGTGATTGTAAGCTGCTTTCCGAAAATCGCCTTGATTTCAAGTGCAGCCTGCACATTTTCAAATACACGTTCAGGATTGGTCTGGTTGACATCATCCGACCAATGCAGGAACACAAAGCCTTCCGCAGGCGTAGCCGTGATCTTGACCTTGCTACCGCAATCCACGGTTTTCTCCACCGCTTTCAAAGGAAGAAGCGTGCAGAGCGCCAAGACAGTTAAAACTAAATTCTTTTTCATTTTTGTGGGTTATTTTATTTGTTAATTTATTCTATTACCGTTATCGTTATTTCTCCTGCGCCGACCATGTTCGGAACCACTTTGATGTTCACCGTGCATGATGAGGAGTTCTTGACAAGCCGAACCGGATTCCCCTGTTTACGAGCAGCGGAAGTCGGCTCGTCGGCATATGAGGTTGTGCAACGCATAACCATTGCGTTGTCCGTGCCATTCTTGGTGGAAGTCCAATAATAGGCGACATTATTTACACTGGAAACCTCCGTACTATTCGCAGCCCGATAGCCGGTGAGCGGCAGGAATACAACACCTTTGTCCTCCACGTCCTGCCATTCGGAAACAGAATATGAGGTTTTCTTTTCCGTTGAAGCCAACGTTGTATTCTTCGGGACAAGCGCAATGCCCAATACGCCGTTGATAGCAGTAGCGTACTGTTCGTGATTGCTGAGGATGTATGTCCATTCGTCGGAAGTCAGCGTGCGCCAGACGGAAGCTTTGTTGCCGTCGGTTGCAATCGGGTTGTCGCCCCATTCCATGAATTCGCCACGATAGTATGAGGTGGCACTTGTTTTTTCCACGCCGTAATTCTGTGCCTGCGAACCGTCTCCGCTCCAGCCGAACAAGTCAATCTTGTCCGCCAGTTCATTGGAGCCGGACTCCAAGTTTGCCGCACCTATAACATCATATTGGTGCTCAGCAAATGACCAAATGTCAGTCGATTGAGTGTAAACGAGATTTCCCTGCGAGAAACATACCACATCGCCGGACGCATTCACTTGAAAGCGTCCGGACAATTCGCCATCCGCCCAAGCAAATGCGGCAAACGAAAGCAATAATATGATTCCCGACAGTCTTCTCACTTATTTCACGAGTCGTCCGTCGAGCGTGTAGATATTATCTGCGCGACGGATCAGAATCTGTCCGTTTTGAAGAATAAGCTGAATGTCCGTATTTGCCGGTGCTTCAATCCGGTCAGTAGCCAGAAGCTGTTTGCCCCAGGAGACATTGTCCAACTGATAGGTTACGCCGTTTGCACCCGCCTTGTCGAAGAAACGGAAAGCAATATGGAAGACATCCGCCAAAGGCTGTCCTGTCAGGTCAGCCACAACAGGTACCCACTGGTTGGCAAGTTCATTGTTGTTGGCAGGAATAAGTGCATCCACCGCCTCGATATGCTCCATGTGAACGGGATCTACAGTTGCATCCACATAGTACACTTCAACGCCACCTTGCTGTCCGTCAAAGATGATTTCGCCCAAGATGCTAAAGCCGAAATGCTTCGGATTGGACGTTTTGAAGTTCAGCGCAGGCGTTACCAGCCATGTCTCGTAATCATACTCTTTGGAGACATTGTAAATATATCCGGTCGCTTTGGCTACGACGGTTGTATCCGTATTATAGCCCCACCAAGCACGACTTCCCTTGGTAACGACGTTCTGCCAGCCTGCCACTTTCAGCGTTTTGTTGCGGAAATCCGCGGCATTGTCAAATCCTTCGTCCATCATATCCAACGGATTGGTCTCATTCCAAACAAACTCCGTTTCATAATCCACCTCTCCGGGTGTCGGGGCAGTAGCCGTACCGATAACATTCAGCGAAACAGACTCGCCTCCTTCGGTTGACCAAGTGATGGTAGCGGCATATTCGCCCTCTTCAGTCGGTTTGAAGGTTACAACTGTCTGCGTCTCAATATTCTGCGGCAACATACTTCCATCAATGAGGAACGCATGACCTTTCGTCTGCTCTATCTTGGCATAGACAAAGTCCGTACAGTTCTCCGAAGATACTTTGACGGTAGCCGTCTGCTCTGTCTGTGCAGCGCACTTGAAAGCAGGCAAAGTTGTCGGGTTAATGGTGATAACCGGCGTCTTGGTCGGGTCGATTGCCGTACCGCTCAATGAAATCATGCGGTTAAACAGACTGATTTCCGCACTCTCGTCATCGGTCACATGCAACGCCGCCGTATGATGCCCGACAGCAGTAGGTTTGTAGGTCACTTTGAAGGTCTCTTCCGCAGCAGTCACCTGATTCTTCTCAAGCGCGAACATCGCCGCATCCTTGCCGCCAAGTTCCAGTTTAACCGGCTGTGTCAATCCTTTCTGGCGCACGGTAAATGTAGCCACCGGCACTTCGGTGTTAATATTCGCCTGTACGGAAGTAACCGTTTCGGGTGTAACGCTGAAATAAGCCTCCGGCTCCACGTATTCAAAGCCGAAATCGTCCAGCAGAACAATCACTTTGGCAGCGATAGAAAGAGTGAACTCAAACTTCGTTGCTTTCTCGGGTTTCTTTGTGCGGACGGTGACTTTCTTCCAGTCCGTTGCGTTTTCCAGTGTTACTTTCAGTTTGTCGGCATCGTCAATCAATGCACCTTCTTTGGCAGAAGCCCAATAGGAAGCCAATGCGATAGAATTATCCCCTTGCGGTGTCAACACCTTATAATATATACGGAGTTCGAACTCATCGCCGGTATTGAAATTCGACACATCGACTGATTGGTAAAGCGTTCCGTCTATCTTGAATTCCGAACTTGTTTTGAACGCATTTGCGCCCTCTTTTACATCTGTACCTTCCGTAGAAAGTCCCGTTCCGCCGCCAGAGAACGACCAATATGTGTATTCCGCGGTCGGAACACCCATAAACGAGCCGGTTGTAAACTCTTCGAAACCGCCGTTCTGGAGAAGTTTCTTGCTCTTGTTAACAATGTCCGCAGCACTACGGGGCACAATAATAGTTCCGTATTGGTTGAACGAGAATCCAGTTACATTCGCCGTTTCAGGGATGGCAAGTCCGGTTATTCCGATACCCATCTCCACCTTCATTGTAGCGGATTTGTCGCCTTGCGTCATGGCAAAATCGCCCGCAGAGAAGGTGCCTGAACTATTGTCAAGCGACACGCCTTCTATCGTCACCAACTCCAGCAAATAGTCCGCCGGACTTGCCTGCAAAGCCGACAAAGTCACTACCTGTGGTGTCACCTTGTTGCCGGAAGACAGCACTTTCGGCACAGACATCGGCTCAATCGGCTGAATGCCCAATGAAGCGCCTCCGTTCGTTGCCCGGAATCCGGTCAGGTTATCGCCGACATTGATGCTTCCGGGCCATAGTTTCTTGGCTCCGTCCACACGTATAGCGCCGGTATTGTCCTGAAGGAAATAAACCTCCAGTGTATCACGCGTCACAGTTGCCGTACCGGTAAAACGCAGCAAAGTGTCCTTTTCGGCTTGCGCTGCTTCCGCAGCCGCTTTCTTCAGGTCGGCAAGGGTCGCACAATCGGTTACGGGAACAGTGGTCCATGACACATTGACTTCCTTGACAAGTTCACCGCTCGTGATGGTTATTTTGTCTGTCTGTGCACCGACAACTTTCGGGTTCAGCGTCAGCGTCAGCGTTGTTCCGCTCATTGCCACACTCTTCGCAATAGCGTTTGTGGAAAGGGTCAATTCAGTGTTTGTATTGGAAATAGCCAAATCCTCAGAAAGGTTCTCCGCCGTGATATTGATTTTCTGCTCTGCTTTTTCGCCTGTATAGACCATGCCGAAACTTACGTTTTCAGGCACACCTATTTCGGGGTCAGATTCCGAGGAACCTGCTTCAAAGAGATTTGCCCATTTGGTGGCAACACGCACCTCGTCTATGGTTGCATCTGTCGGCGTGTTGCTCGTCGGATGCAGATACGCCAGACTCAAATATGCGGCATCGTCTTTGCACATCGCTCCAAGTTGCATCGTTCCGGCGGCATTCATACTATCCTGCACACAAACCAGCGATACGGATGCCTCACTCGTTTTTGTCGGGTTAATCCACATACTTACCACGTCGTTCTTTTCGCCATCCACAAAATCATAACGGACAACGACCAGATAGGTCTTGTTCAGTTCCAGATTCTGGTTGTACAGACGATAACGGCCTTCGTTAGATTTCGATATACCGAGTTTGTAAGTGGTCAGCCCTTCATTTCCGACCAGTTTCAGTTGTGCAAACTGGTAGGCGGAAGCTGTATTGTTCTTGTCCGGCATCAAACCGAAAATAAAATCAGCCGTCGTTCCTTTCAGCGTTTTCACATTCAGCAACAAACTGTAATACAGGCTGTTGCCGGCAGTCGCCTGCACCGTATTGAACGCCCGGACATCCTTGTTTGCATTTCCGGCAAAAGCGATTGCCTTGCCTGCTGCTTCCGTCTGATAACCGGCATATGTCAGGTTTGCCTCCACGACATTGATATAATTTGTAGAATTCTGTGTGGATGCGTACCAGTTATCCTGATCAATAACAAGTCCGTCAAACATGTCATCCTGCATGGTACCCTGACTCAAACGACCGGGTTCATAGTTGAAACTCTCTTTCAAAAGCACGTCTGCCTGACTCATTGCAAAGCAGAACAACGCTGTAATCAATAGCACGCTCTTTTTCATAATCTTGTAATTTTGACAAAATTTCGCGCAAAGGTACGGCTTTTTTTTGAATTGTGCAAATTTTTCTCAGATATTCTCCAAGGTCAGCTGAAAATTGAAAAAAAATGCATAAAATGCAGAAATATTTGCACATATGCGATTTTTGTAGTACTTTTGCCGCGATTTTGGAAAAGTACGCACATGAAAAAAGCAACTTTCTTTCTGATGGTGTTGGCAGCTGCGGTTATGTTGAGCAGTTGCGTGACACGGAAGAACCTCACGTATTTCAATTGTGTTGACCACGGAACGGCAGACAGTGTAAACCAGACATACGAGCCTATAGTTGACCCGTGGGTACAGGTAGGTTCGGTGCTGACAATAACCGTGTCAGCATTGGATATGGATGCTGTGGCACCGTATAATCTGCCGGTAGAATCCTATCTGACACCGGGATCTACGACGATTTCATCAACGAACTCGTTGCAAACATATCTTGTCGATGAAGAAGGCGAGATTGATTTTCCGTTGGTCGGCAAGATTGCTGTTGCAGGTTTGCGCCGGACAGAGGTAAAGAAGAAGATAGAGGATTTGTTAAGCAGCCAGTTGAAGCAGCCGTTGGTAAACGTTAATGTCATCAATCAGTATGTGACCGTATTGGGCGAGGTAAAGAATCCCGGTCGCTATGCGATTGTAAACGGTCGTCTGACTATTCCGGAACTCTTTGCATCGGCAGGTGATCTGACGCCATATGGCAAGCGCAACAACATCCTGCTGACCCGCGAAAAAGACGGCAAACTGGAGTTTGTGCGACTGAACCTCAATGAGGACGAGATATTCAAGTCGCCGTATTTCTTTCTGATGCCGAACGATGTGCTGTATGTGGCACCGAATAGCGTTCGCGCCATCCAGAGCCAGAATGTTAGCCTGTGGCTGAGTATGGTTTCCACCGTGGCAAGTGCCGCGACAGTAATTGTGACAGTAATTAATGCAAGCAATAGTAATAAATCCAATGAGAATTCCAGTCCGAATTCGGGAAATTAATGTATTATGAAAGAACAGGAAGAAAATGTCTTGGATATCGAGGCGCTAATAAAATCGATGATAAAAATCTTTTTAAAGAAGTGGTATTGGTTTGCCACCAGTTTTGTGCTGTTCGGTGTAATCGGCGTATTGTATTTTATGTCGGCACCGATGAAATTCCAAGTGGACAGCCAGATACAATTACGGGGCGAGAATGGAATATCATTGCCCGGATCTGATATGCTGCAACTGATTGGATTAGGTAGCGGCTCCAAAAAAATCGAAGACGAGATTATGATTATGACCTCTCGCGACAATCTTGAACAGGTTGTTCGCGAATTGGATATCCAAACAACTTACACAAAAAAGAAAGGTTTGCGATGGATGGAGCAGTATGCATCTGCCCGCGATCTGGAAGTAATCTATCCGGATAAATTTCTCGACACAATTAAAACATCCGTGAACATTTATTTGAATGTACGCAAAAATGACTTCAAGATTATTGTGAAAGCCCACCGTTTCAAAACGCAGACCTTCGTCGTAACCAATCTGGAAAATCCGCTGGATGTCGAAGATTTGGGACCGGTTTGCATTAAAGCACTCAAGCCCTTGAAAGAAGATGCACATTATCATATCCGCACGTCATCGCTCAAAGCGGTAATCAAATACTATAGTCGCGAAATCCTTGTGGCAAAAGCAAAGAAAGAATCTTCAATCATCCGGCTTGCAACTGTTACAGCCCAGCCTTCTTTGGCAGAGGATTTCATCAAAAAACAAATTGATGTGTACAATGCCAACTCCGTGATTGACAAAAAGTTAATGGCAAACAGTACAGCCATGTTCATTGAAGAACGCCTGAATTTGATTGCCCAGGAACTGGCATCGGCGGAGGCGGATGTCGAGCAGTACAAAAAGAGTAACAACCTCACCCTCATTGAGACGAATATGCAAATCTATCTCAAAGAGAATGCCGAGTACCGCCATCGTCTTGAGGAACTGGAAACCCAGATGAAACTTGTAGATTATGTCGAAAACTTTGTGAAAGATGAAAAAAACAACGGTCAGTTGATCCCTGCAAACCTCGGCATTAAGGATGAATCGTTGGCAACCCTGATTAACCAATACGACGAACTGATACTCCGGCGGATGCGTATGGAGCGTACAGCTACAAGTTCCAACCCTGTCGTTATGCAATTGGACGACCAGATTCAGGTGATGAAAGTCAGTATTTTATCGTCTATACGCAGCGTGAAGAACAGCCTTTCCATCAGCAAGAACGACCTTGAGACTCTTGCACGCCAATCAAACAATACTCTCTCATCCGTTCCAACCAAGGAACGCGAATACATAGAGAAAGCCCGCAACAAGGAGATGCAGCAGAAACTCTATCTTTATCTCTACCAGAAACGTGAGGAGAATGCCTTGTCTCTTGTAACGGCTGTTCCACCGGCACAAGTGATTGTGCGTCCGCAAATTGACTTGATCCCCATCAAACCAAGATTGCGTAATATCTTTATTGTCTGCTTGTTCTTCGGTTTGGCATTCCCGACGGCATTGTTATATCTGGTGTACTTGTTGAACACGAAAGTCACCGACCTCCAGCAATACAAAAAATTGATTGCCATGCCGTATGTAGGTGAGTTGCTCAATGTGCCGGAAAGCAATTTCATCGCGGTAGGAAATGGCGTTGATTCCACGGCAGCGGAACTCTTCCGACTGTTGCGCACAAACATTTATCAGACACTCAAGAAAGATGAGAAAGTCATTCTTGTTACATCCTGCATCAACAACGAAGGCAAAACATACGTTGCCACCAATCTGGCAATGTCACTGGCGTTGCTGGATAAACGTGTGGCGTTGATTGAACTTGACCTGCGCAACCCGTCTTTGACGGAACATTTTGCTGTTTCCTCGGCGAAAGGTGTCTCTGCGTTCCTCAACGGCAAAGAATACGGCATCGAAGAACTGCTCCAGACTTCCGGCCGCAATAAGAACCTTGACATTCTGCCGGCAGGAGATATCCCTGTGAATCCCAACGAGTTACTGCAATCCGACCGCCTTGACCAACTGATTGCCATTTTGCGCAAGCAATACGATTATATCATCCTTGATTCGGCACCGGTAGCTATGGTCAGCGACACATTTGTGGCAAACCGTGTCTGCGACCTGACACTTCTTGTTGCACGCGTCGGCATCACAACGATTGATATGGCGGAATACGCCAATTCGCTGACGGAAGAGAAACGTCTCACCAATACGGTTTGCGTCCTGAATGCTGTTGAACGCGAAGACCTGCCATACGGTCACTCTTACGGATATGTTCACCGCAAAACAGCCAAATCGTAAATCGCCAAATCGTAAATACTCATGGTTGTTTGCGTTGCAGAGAAACCTACTGTAGGGCAGTATATCGCCAAAGTGCTGGGTGCCAACACCCGGCGCGACGGTTATTTTGAGGGCAATGGCTATCAGGTTACTTGGGCGGTAGGTCATCTTTGCGGACTTTTGGATCCTAATGATTACAATGAGCAGTGGAAGGCATGGAATATGTCTTCTCTGCCAATGATTCCCGACCGTTTCGGCATTAAGGTCATAGATGACAAACGCAAGCAGTTTGACATCGTCAAAGCACTCGTCCAACAGGCGGACGAAGTGATCAACTGCGGTGATGCCGGACAAGAAGGCGAACTCATCCAACGCTGGATTTATCAGAAAGCCGGCTGCAAATGCCCTGTCAAACGGCTGTGGGTCAGTTCCCTCACCGAAGAAGCCATTTCCGAAGGCTTCCGCCAACTCAAGGACCAATCTGACTACCAGCGGCTCTATGAAGCAGGTCTGATGCGTGCCATCGGAGACTGGCTTCTTGGCATGAATGCCACTCGGGCATATACAATCCGTTACGCACAAGGCTATGGCAAGGACCGGCAAGTACTTTCCATCGGCCGTGTCCAGACGCCAACTTTGGCATTGGTTGTCAAACGTCAGGCAGAAATAGAACACTTTGTCCCGAAGACCTATTGGGAACTGAAAACCAAATACCGCGACACGCTCTTTTCCGCACAATTGCCTGCCGAAGAAGATGAGTATGCAATCACTTCACTGGAGTATGGACAACAACTGGTTGATTCCATCAAGGAACAGCCACTGACGATTACTTCCGTCACCAAAAAGAAAGGCACTGAATATGCTCCGCGGCTTTTTGACCTCACTTCTTTGCAGGTCGAATGTAACAAAAAGTTCTCTTTTTCCGCCGATCAGACGCTCAAACTCATCCAATCGCTTTACGAGAAACGCATCACTACTTATCCCCGTGTTGATACAACGTTTTTGAGCGAAGACATCTATCCGAAAGTGCCTGCCACCCTCAATGGAATCAAGGATTATTTTCCGCAGGTAGCACCGCTGATTGGTGCAAAACTGCCAAAATCGAAAAAGGTGTTCGATAACAAAAAAGTAACCGACCACCATGCCATTATCCCGACCGGTCAGCGTCCAGACAACCTGACTGCCGACGAACGCAAGGTCTTTGACCTTGTTGCCTTGCGTTTCATTGCTGCTTTCTACCCCGATTGCGAAGTTTCCACCACTACGGTTCTTGCCAAAGCGGGCGATATTGACTTCAAAGTTACCGGCAGGGAAATCCTCAAACCAGGATGGCGCGAGGTTTTCGGCAAACAGCAAGAAGATTCAGAAGAAACAGAGCAAAAGACACTTCCTGCCTTCACCGAAGGCGAATCCGGTCCCCATACACCCGAATTGCAGGAGAAAACCACCCAACCGCCAAAATATTACACAGAAGCCACCCTTCTCCGCGCAATGGAAACTGCCGGCAAGACCGTTGATAACGACGAACTCCGCGATGCCCTTAAAGAGAATGGTATCGGACGCCCGTCCACACGCGCGGCGATCATTGAGAAACTCTACCAACGCAAGTACATCGTCCTCAAAGGCAAACAAATCCATGCCACGGAAATCGGCATTGACCTGATACACAAAATCATCTCTCCGCTGCTGAAATCAGCCGAATTGACCGGCTTATGGGAGAAAAAACTCCGCGAAATAGAGCGCGGCGACTACACCGCACAGCAATTTTTGGCAGAACTCAAGGCTATGACCGCAGAAGTGGTGCGTGAAGTCAAATCCAACAAAGCAGGCATGCAATGTCCCGTCTGCCGCAAAGGTACCATCATCCGCGGAAACACCCGCTATGGCTGTTCCCGCTGGCGCGAAGGATGCACCTACGCCGAACCGTTTTGATTCCTGATTACTTGTTTGCCCGTCTGGAATACTTTTCGTATTGCAGCGATGCTTGTTTGTATTGCGCCTCTAACGTACGGATATCCGTCATCAGCGTTTGCAGCCGCAACGTTTCCACCAGCGCTTCTTTGTCCTTGTCATTCAGCACATACGCATATGATTTGTCGCCGCGAAGCGTCACTTTGATTTTCGACATCGCAAAACCGTTCACGAACCTCAGCAGTTCCACCGCATCTTCGTCGTTCAGCGTCAAAATCTCATGCTGCCCGTCCTCGTCAAACGTATGCAGATTGCCGTAGAACGTGTTGGACACGCTGTCCGCGCTGACAATCAGGCAGTTATGTTTAATCCGCGAACCGTAATACATACTCCGCACAACCGTCTTGAAATCATCCGTCACATATGCTTGCAGATAAATCCGCTGACCGAGACCGGCTGTTTGCAGCTGCGGCAGGATATAATATCCGTGGTCTGCATATTTTTCGTTTTTGACGTATTTGAACTTTTTGAGCAGTTCATCTGCTTGCGGCAAAGTTGCCTGCAACACCGAATCCGTATAATCCATCGACTGCCGGTATTGAACCATCGAAATACTGTCCTGCTGACGTTTTTGTGCACGTTGTTCGGCGACCGTCGGTTTGTGAGGACCGCACGACGCAAAAATGCACAACATAATTCCAAAAATGACTGATTTTTGCATAATTTTTCTCGATTTTGGCTGCAAAGGTATAAAAAATAAACGAAAATACAAAAAAAATCACTGGAAAGTTGCACGTTTACTTTTTTTTTTGTAATTTTGCGGGCTGAAATGTGGAAAATTACCAAATTCGGTATAAAAAACCTTTAAAAATCAATAAGTTTAACGTTTATGAAGAAAAGTTTATTTCTTGTGTCTATCTTCGCAGTAGCGTTGTTGACATCCTGCGGCAATTCCATGCCACAACCCGAACAAATCACCGTTAATCCGAGCCCGCTCGCTGTAGTTGGCAACAAGGTGAACGCTGACATTACAGGTACTTTCCCTGTAAAGAAATTCAACAAAAAAGGTATCCTCACCGTTACTCCCGTCCTCAAATTCGAAGGCAAAGAGTTGGTTGGTGAAACGGTAACCTACGTAGGTGAAAAGGTAAAAGAAAACGGTACCAAGGTTCGCTTCAAAGAAGGTGGCAAGTACAGCCAATCTTGCAGCTTCGACTATGATCCCGCTATGGCACAGTCTGAACTCTATCTCCGCTTTACCGCTAAAATCGGCAAAAAAGAAGTGGAAGTGCCCGAAATGAAAGTGGCTGACGGTTTGGTTGAAACCGCTAAAATGGCGCAAGCTGAAGACAACGAGTCCGTTCTTACTGCTGACAAGTTCCAACGCATCATCCAAGAGATGCAGGAAGCTGACATCAAGTTCCTCATCCAACAGGCAAGCCTCCGCAGCTCGGAGACCGGTAGCCAGAGCGTGAAAGACCTTCAGGCTGCTATCAAGGACGCCAACAATGACGAGAGAAAAGAAATCAACAGACTCGAAGTTAGCGGTTATGCAAGCCCGGACGGTGGCGTTGAGCTCAACACCAAGCTTGCTAAACAGCGTCAGGAGAACACCCAGAAGTTCCTCCAGAACCAGATGAAGAAAGACAAAGTGAACGCCAATATCGAGGCTAACACTACTGCCGAAGACTGGGAAGGTTTCCAGAAAGCTATGGAAGAGAGCAACATTCAGGACAAAGACCTCGTTCTCCGTGTGCTCAGCATGTACAACGATCCCGAAGAGCGCGAAACCCAAATCAAAAATCTCAGCAGCGTTTTCAAAACCATTGCTGATGACGTTCTGCCTGCTCTCCGCCGCAGCCGCCTCATCCTCACCACCGACATTATCGGCAAATCCGACGAGGAAATCCAGAAACTCGTGAAGGAAGATCCCAACCAGCTCAATGTAGAGGAAATGCTGTATGCTGCTACTCTCACAGAGGACAAAGCCGAGAAGATGGCTATCTATCAGAAGGCTGCCGACCAGTTCAACGACTACCGCGCTTACAACAATATGGGTATGCTCCACTTCGACAATGGCAACATCGCCGAAGCACGCCGCCAATATGACAAAGCACTGGCTCTTGAGCCCAACAATGCGGACGTTCACTACAACGCTGCTCTCGCTGCTATGGCTGACAATGACCTGCCCAAAGCTGAAGAGCACCTCGGCAAGGCTGCCGGCACTTCCGGTGACCTCAAAGCCGCTCAGGGTACATACTACACCATGAAAGGTGACTACAAAGCTGCTAAAGAGGCTTATGGCAACAGCGCTACCAACAACGCTGCCGTTCAGCAGATCCTCAACGAGGATTATGCAGGTGCTCGCCAAACCCTCAACAACGTGAAGGAGCCGAACGCTACCACTGCTTATCTGCTGGCTGTTGTAGGTGCACGTACAAACGACCGCGACGCTGTTTACACCAACATGAAAGTGGCTGTTGAGCGTGACGCTGAACTCAAAGCAAAAGCGCAGAAGGACATCGAGTTCGCCAAATTCGCTGACGACGAGCAATTTGCTGCTATCGTGAAATAAACAAAATGACAAAATCGTAAATCGCCAAATCGTAAATCATTTTGTCTGTTTTATTTCCGAAAGTAAATAAACCTATCGCCCCATTTACTATGACCCGGAAAAGGAGGCGCGCAAGGAAAAACTTGCGCGTCTTCATCACGGGTCTTTCCGCGAGGAACACGAAAAGAACATGTCTTCACAACGCGCAAAGAACAAATCCAGACTCACTTTCTGGATTGCACTTTTGGCGCTTGCGCTTGTTCTTTATTTGTTTCTCCGCTGACACAGCAACCACCCTGCCAATATTGCGTGATTATTGGGTGATTGACCCGAGAGAAGCCTGAGACAAGCATAAGAGCGGCACAATTCAAACAGCCTCAACAATGGACATCATTCATCTTTTACCGGACAGCGTTGCCAACCAGATTGCGGCAGGCGAGGTCATTCAGCGACCCGCTTCCTGCCTCAAGGAACTGGTGGAAAACAGCTTGGATGCAGGTGCAACCCGCATTCAGGTCATCGTTCGCGATGCCGGACGGACACTGCTCCAAGTGATTGATGACGGTTCCGGAATGAGCGAAACCGATGCACGTATGGCGTTTGAGCGTCATGCCACCAGCAAAATCGCAAAGGCGCAGGACCTTTTTGCGCTCCGCACAATGGGTTTCCGCGGAGAAGCACTGGCAAGTATCTGTGCTGTAGCGCAGGTCGAAGTGATGACACGCCGCAAGGAAGACGAAATCGGCACGCTCCTTGAGATTCATGGCAGCGAAGTGATTCGTCAGGAACCCTGTCAATGTCCCGTTGGCACAAACTTCAAGGTTAAAAACCTGTTCTACAATGTGCCTGTCCGCCGCAAATTCCTCAAAACGGATCAAACCGAATTGCGCAACCTACTGACAGAGTTCTATCATATTGTTCTCGTCTATCCGAAAGTGCAATTTACCTTCGTTCATAACGATGAGATTATTCTGGAACTGCCCACAGGAACGGAGAAACAGCGCATCGAAGCCGTTTTTGGCAAATCCGGCGGCAAATCCTATACCGGTCAGTTTGTCGATGTAGCGACAGACACGGAACTTGTGTCCATTCGCGGCTTTATCGGCAAACCCGAAGCGGCGACGAAGAACGCCCAGCAGTATTTCTTCGTCAACGGACGGTACATGCGCCATCCGTATTTCCATAAAGCGGTTATGACCGCCTATTCGGGAATGTTGGCAGGCGAAACCAATCCCTCGTATTTCATTTATTTCGATGTCGCGCCCGAAACGATTGATGTCAATATCCATCCCACCAAGACGGAAATCAAGTTTCAGGACGAACAAATGATTTTCCAGATTCTCATGGCAGCGGTGCGGGAATCTTTGGGCAAGTTCAATCTCACGCCTTCACTGGACTTTAACCGCGAAGGTGAAATCGAAATGCCGACCGGTCCAACCGACAATGTCGCCAAACCGCACGTTGTCTTTGACCCGAACTACAATCCCTTCACCCGTTCCGCAAAACCATCCACGCAAGGTTGGGAAAAACTCTACATTCCCGCCTCCGGCAACACAAACTCTGGGTACGCGAACTCTGGGTACGCGGGAGTCCCCGCCCGCGGTATGATGTCCGAAGACCAACAGCCGCCCCAACTCTTTGAAACGCCCGTCTCCGAACTGACACCTTATATATATAATAAGTACCTTCTTCTTCCAACCACTGCCGGTTTGATGTTGGTACATTACCGCCGCGCACATGTCAAAGTGCTTTACGAGCAATATCTCAAACAGATGTCTGCCGGCAAAGGCGTCTCGCAGCAGTTGCTTTTCCCTGAAGTGATTGACTTGTCGCCGGATGATATGGTTTTGCTGGAATCCATTATTGATGAACTGCGCATTGTCGGTTTTGACTTGGACCAATTCAGCAAGACAGCCTATTCCATTTCCGGCATTCCCGCTTTGCTGAACGCACAGGACGCACAAACCGCTTTGCAGAACATCTTGCACGCAGTCCGTGAAACCGGAGCTTCCGCCACCGGCCATTGGCGCAAACAGATTGCTTTGTCTTTGGCAAAAGACACCGCCATTCCCTATACCAAAACCTTGACCGCAGAAGAGGCGAAACACTTGTTGGATCAACTATTTGTCCTTCCCGATTACCGTCTCACGCCGGATGGCAAAACCATCTGTGCCCTTCTCTCCGACGCCGACCTTGCCCGCAAATTCGCATAACTGCGGTATAATAACGTCTCTTTTTATATAAAATCACAAAAAATCAGCAACTTTATTTGCACAGTTGCGATTTTTATTGTACTTTTGCAGCGATTTTCAATTTATTACTTTTTAATAATTATAAAATAATAAAAATCTCAATATGAAAAGTAATCCTTTTATAATCAGCGGCTATGAAGGTGCGCATTTCTTCTGTGACAGAGTAGAAGAAACGGCTCAATTAAGGCATGAAGTAGAGAATGGCAACAATATTGCACTCTTGGCAACACGTCGTATGGGAAAAAGCGGACTGATTGAGCATTATTTCAGTTTGCCGGAGATACAAGCGAAATATTATACGTTTTTTATAGACATTTATAATACACAATCACTTCGTGAATTGGTCCAAAAACTAAGTCGTGAGATTCTGATGCGCTTGAAGCCATATGGCAGACAGGTGTTGCAACGATTTTGGGAGACAATGCGTTCATTGCAGCCGGGTATTAGTTTTTCCCCTCTTGGAGAGCCGGCTTTCAATGTGCAGATAGGCGATATAAAAGCGAGTGAAACCACGCTGGATGAGATATTTCATTATCTGGAACTGGCAGACAAACCATGCCTTGTTGCCATAGATGAGTTTCAGCAGGTAAGCAAGTTTCCTGAGAAAAACATAGAAGCAACCTTACGTACATACGTACAGCATTGCCATAATGCACAGTTTATTTTCTCAGGAAGCCAGCGTCATACGATGAGTGCTATGTTTACAAATGCATCTCGTCCTTTCTATCAAAGCGTTTCCATGATGCATTTGGATAGTATAGATATGAAAAACTATGACGTTTTCGCAAAATCACTCTTTGAAGAAAGCGGTCGTCATCTTGCAGAAGGGATAACTGAAGCTGTCTACGAAATCAGCAAAGGAATAACATGGTACTCACAAAAATTGTTTAATACCTTGTATGCCAACACGCAGGTCGGTGAAACTTGTTCTACAGACCATGTACAGGAGGCATTGGATTATATTCTTAAAACACAGGCTTATAGCTATGAAGAAGTGATGTTCCGTTTACCGGAGAAACAGAAAATGGTTTTAATCGCTTTGGCGAAGAATGGTCCGACAAAAAGCATCACCTCTGCTGCTTTCATCGAAAAATATAGCCTGCAATCATCAAGTACAGTGCAATCTGCTATGCGAGGGTTATTAGAAAAGGATTTTGTTACTCTTGAGAAAGGTTTATATAGTGTCTATGACCTGTTTATGTCATATTGGCTTCAGCGAGAGTATTGATTTACTACCACCTCTTTAGCGTAAAAAGAATATTTTTGCTTAAAATTCCAAAAAATCGCAACTAAATTTGCACAGTTGCGATTTTTATTGTACCTTTGCACCCGCAAAGGTAGATAGCCTTTACCGCTGGCATCGACAGCGTAAAAAAGCGGTGACGCATTGATAATATATAGCGTTTGCTATTTGTTCGACACGGCTCTGAAACCTAGGAAATTTCAAATTGTGTAAATACCTAAGAACAGAATAAGCAAGCGTCCATGTGTAGCACGGGCGTTTCTTGTTGGTATTTACTGGTTTTCCTAGGACCACAGAGCATGAACAAGAATCGTTCGTGCTTTTTGCGTTTTATGTGGACGCTTGCTCGAAAAGTTGTGCAAAAGTACTACAAATTCATGACATGAACAAACGCAAACACAAAAAAGGACTAAAAAGGACCATAAAATATATCGCAAAAAAGTTGTAATTTTGCAGGCGAAATGAAAAATACACATAAAATAACTATGAAACATATATATTATCGTCCGGAAATATAATGCCACCAAACATGTCGCAATCATGTTCAATCTGCTCATGAATGGTGAGTATTTCTTTGAACAGGAATCTGCTGATGTGGTGGGATTAATTCTACAGGCAGGTCGTAATGGCGAAATTTCTGTTGATAAAATATCAGAAATCTTAAATATTTCTCCCGATTCCATTATCCCTTTCTTTAATTCTTTGTTAGTGATTGGTCTTTTGACAGAAAAATGCCCGTTAGAGAAAGACGTCTCCGAATATAAAAGACATTGCGCAGCACAATCTAATGAAACAAGCTATATGGGCGAAAACGCAGAACACTATCTCCATTGTGATATAAGTAGTGTGCAGGAAGCTTATGACAACGCTGTTGCAGATTGCACAGAAATCAATTCTGTACTATTCGAACTCACATATCGCTGCAGCGAAAAATGTTTGCATTGTTACAATATAGGAGCCACTCGTAATGATAAAGAAAAAAGTGGTAGAGCAGATTTTGAAGAATTATCTTTGAGAGATTACAAACGAATTATTGATGAAATGTGTGAGGCTGGATTAGTATCAGCTTCTCTTAGCGGTGGTGATCCGTTTTCGCATAAAGATGTCTGGGATATAATGGAATACTTGTATCAAAAAGATATTGCAGTTACTATTCTGACTAATGGTCAACAAGTTGTCAACCAAATAAATCGGCTCGCAAAATTGTATCCTAAAACTGTAAGAGTGTCTTTATATGCTGCTAATCCGGAAATGCACGATGGTATAACGCGTAAGAAAGGCTCTTGGCAAATATCAATGGATGTTGTCCGCAATCTCAAAGCAATAGGTGTTCCGGTTGGTATTAGTTGTGTTCTAATGCGTCCTGGCTTGAAGACCTATTTAGAACTAAAATCTCTTTCCAAACAACTATCATGCCCCTTATCCATCGATTACGGAGTAGTCAGTTCCATGGATGGCGATGTGTGTGCCACAAACCACATGCGTCTTACTCCGGAAGAAATGGAACTAATAATGATGGATCCTGATATAGAAATGAAGAAAGATGATTTTGAGATGTCAGCAAACCCTGCTCCAGCTAAGAAAGGTGTCCCTTGTATGGCTGGTCAAAGAACGTTTTGTGTCATGCCTGATGGAAAGTTAATCCCATGTGTTTCCATGCACTTAGTGTTGGGCAATTTGAAAATGCAAGACTTACATTCTATCGTAACAAACAATCCTAAACTTCACAAGATATTAGAAGCAACTAAATCCGATTACATAGAATGCGGAACTCATGACTATTGCAAGTGTTGTACATTCTGCGCAGGAAATAGCTATGCAGAGCATAGAACTCCCTTCCACGCTAATGAAAATGATTGTTACTGTGCGAAAAACAAGTATTCCTTGATGATGAAATTGAGAGACGGTATTGATATCTTGAATGGCAAATCCATACAAGAAAATCTTGAGTCTCTCCCTAAATATGTCTTTTCTCCAATGTATAGAGAATATAAATAAATGGGTAAATGAGGTCCCATAAATCCTCTTTAACTTTAAACAATTACTATTATGAAATCCGTTAATTTGGTAATTAGTATGGGTGTGATTAATCCCGTAAGTGGCAAAAAATGTCTGAACAACTACGGTGGTGGCCCATGTACTCAAAACAAGAATCGTTAAACACATCTGTTAGAGGAGGCTGCTGCGTGCAGCAGCCTCCTGTTATTTTAATTATGCAACACTATTTTTATCCCATAACGGATTTATCCGCTGATAATAAACTCACAACCGACCTTCCGCATAAAGTACCTATTCTCTATCGCTGGTGGTTCCCTGAAGAGTCAGAGCCCGTTAAAATACTCCGTGCCTACGAAGCAGAAGATTTATTATCCAAAACGCTAACCGCAACTATTGGAGAAACAAAATACTATGCATTATATCTAGGCAAGGGCATCAACGGAAGAAGACGTCTTAAGAATCATATCAGTCCGCGTAAACGGATATCAACTCTCCGCAGAACACTTAGCGGATTACTCAATACAGATGATGAAAGCAAAATAAGCAAAGTCTTGCAGGAATGTTATTATGAATGGTGTGAGATGGCGTGCTCAAAAGACGAACTTAGCGACCGGGAAGAACAAGCTATCAAGGATGGTTATTATCCGTTGAATCTTAGCGAGAACGAACATATTAGCGCAACATGGAGACTATTCCTTAAAAATCAAAGGAAAAGTGCTGAAACGGCAGATTGAAAGTGCCCGTGAATC
>CAJOFT010000004.1 GCA_905234025.1 Paludibacteraceae bacterium | reverse complement strand
CCGTAACCCAATGGAAAGACAATAGTTTCATGCTCATTATCGGCAAGTCGGATTATTCGTCGGTCTATGAGATGTGTCCTGCATCAGATGCTACGACTACGGACGGCGTTGTCAGCAAGTGGTTTACTGCGCTGCCTTCTTCGGGTTGGGGCGATGCTGAATATATGGCGGTTATAACCGGCGGAAAAGTCTGGAAAAAGGGAAGTTGGGGTTCTTCCAATCTGAGCAATGCCAACCACTATGCCGTTTATACGGCGGGACTGAAGGCGAGTGCCGGACAAGGCTATCAGTTCACCGCGAATGACAACACGTTGTCCCTTAAATATTTGGGAGAAGGCTATAAAGGCGTGTCGTTCACTTCGGAGGAAAAGAACGCCTGCTACAAAATTGATACTGAGAAACAGACCATAACGTTTATATTCTCCACTTCGGAGGGACGGTTCAATACTTCGCGCTCTGCCGTGTCGCGGGTCTATGTATATGGCTCCGTGACCGCGTGGGATCAGACGGATGAGGCGTACCGGCTGAACGGCTTTTCGGATGACGGTTGCTTCTACCGTACTATGCCGCTGTCCGCCATTGAGCGGATTGGCAACAGCGGACAGCCGGAGTTCCTGTTCAATATATATAAATATGGTGAGAACTATTCGGAGAATGACGGTTATACCGACCGTGCACATTCAACGTGGTCGGGTATGGATACCCGCCTGCTGTTTGACAATAACGGTGTGAATATGGTTGTTGCCCTGCCTGGAGATGATTTGGATGAGATACACAGCCGGAGTGTACAGGCGCAGAAAGTCGATAAACTGACAGACTTTGACCTGACAAAGCCGTCCGAGCAGGCACGTATAGCCAACTGGCGGCAAGTGCCCGCTACGACGCAACTCTACCGCAGTTACCATCCGTTTGACCCTTCCCGCGCGCAGTACGAAACAGAGGAAAGACGGTTGTACTGGATTGCACAGTTGGCAACGGCAACAGGCATACAATGTGATATCGCCCTCTCTGGCAACGCGACCGGTAAAGCGGGACAGACCTATTCCTGCAATGGGAAAAACTATACCATCACTATTCCCGATTACTATAAGACGATTATTACCAATAACCGTGTGCTGTATGTGGGAACGGCGAACGGGCATACTCCTTCCTACAGCACCGCTCTCTATGAAAGCAACGGCGAACGCTTTGCGCAATGGATACAGGAAGTGGTGACGTTCATTATAGACGATGCACACCCCGCTCCGTTCCAGATTCACTGTGCATTAGGTTCTGACCGTACGGGAGCGTTCTGTGCCACGATAGCGGCACTATGCGGGGCAACGTGGGAGCAGATAGCCACAGATTATGAAGCCACAAGCAATCTGCGGGTGAACGAGTACCGTCACCGCAATTGTATCCGTTACTGCCTGAAACATATGTGCGGCGTGGATCCTGCTACGGACGGAACATTCAATGCCGCCGTGCGGAAACATTTTGTGGACGGCGGATGGCTTACCGAAGCACAGATAGATGCCATGAAAGCGAAACTGAACGGCACGGCGACAGGGCTTGAAACTGACGGCATACAAGAGACAGGGGGGAGAGCAAAGAAAGTGTTGAAAGAAGGAAATCTGTACATCGTGCGGGACGGCGCGGTATATGACCTGACAGGAAAAATCGAGTCATGGAGTTATTGAACTATAGCATTATGAGGAAACTATTCATTTTGGCGGCGGCAATGATATGCACCGCGGCAGTTAGTGCCAAAACGATTTATCTGAACACGGGCGGAAATAGTCTGTGGGCGGCAGACGGAGCCACCTTCGGAATCCATGCGTGGGGAGGCGGTGTCACTCTTATTGATGCGATGATGACAGAGGTGTCTTCCAATGTTTATAAGGCCGAGATAAACGATGCGCATACCAGTATCATTTATGTGCGCATGAAAAATGGTACAACCACTTTCAACTGGGACAATAAATGGAACCAAACAGGCGACCTTACGATTTCTGCCGGAAACGATTTGTACACCATCACCGGTTGGGGTGCCAATGACGGAAAATGGTCAAAATATGATGCCGGAAGCGGCGGAGGTGGAGAAGGCGGTGGTGAAGGCGGAGGCGGTTCCGACCCCGAACAGGATGCTACGAAGTGGTATCTCAAAGGAACGTTCAACAACTGGAAAGCTGTTACCGAACTTACCACCAAAGAAGGCGGCGAAGCGAATACGTTGTATGCTACGCTGTTGTTAGACGCGGGGAAAGAATACGAGTTCAAAATGAACAAAGCTGGTGACTGGTATGGCAACGCGGGTATTATGACACAGGCGCACCATAACAATTGGCTGTTCTCTGCAAGCATGGCAAGCAACGGTCGTCTGGCTACAAATATAGCCGGCAATTACGAGTTTGCGTTCAATACGGAAAGCAAGATTGTGTCAGTCACCTATCCCGACAACCCGAAACAAGCAACCTTGTACGAGACGGCTGTGCCGGAAAACAATCCTGATGTGATGCTGCAAGCGTTCTACTGGGCACATCAAGGTACAAGCAGTACGCCATATACGGAGTTCGGAAACGTGAACTGGAGCGACTTGATTGCGGAAGCGGGCGATCTCGCAAAATATTTCAGTCTGGTCTGGTTGGCGCCGTCGCATGAGACCGCTGACTACACAGGTTATCTGCCCATGAACTATAGTAATCAGGGTGTAGCAATTGACCAGGAAGGTCACCACGGACATTCTCCGTGGGGCACTTCCGCCGAACTGCGTACACTCATTGACCAACTGCACGCCGGTGGTGCAAAAGTGATTGCGGATATTGTACTGAACCACACCAGTGCCGGACACGTGGATGAATATACCGGATCAGACAAGAACTGGTGTTCATGGACAGCGAACGACTTCGGACCTTATGGCACGTTCACGCCGGACTGGAGCTGGATAACGGCAGAAGATGAGATGTACGCCACCGACAAGCAAGCCGGTCGTATAGACAAAACCGTCACGGGCGACTGCGGGGCGCACGGCGCAAGCGCTTCGCTTGTAGCTGACGAGTCTGCTTATTCGTATAAAAGCGACCAACAAAATTGGGCGTACAGCGAGTATAATTCCACGTATTCCCGCGACCTTGCGCATAACAAGAAAGAAGTACGCGAGATGAGTCGTGCCTATTTGACATGGATGCGCGACAGCATGCAATATGACGGTTTCCGGTGGGACTTCATGAAGGGCTTCCACGGCTCGCACCTCTATGACTACAACCGGACAGCAGCACCGTATTTCTCGGTGGCGGAGGTGTTTGAGGGTGATATAGACAAACAGTTGGGCTTCCTCAAAGATACAAAATACAGCACGTATATATTTGATTTCCCGGGTAAGTTTACGATATACAACGAGGCAATTCGTCCTTATGCGCTCAAGAACCTGAAAGGAAACCAATACACGTTGTTGTTCGGGAGCAACAAGAGATTTGCAGTATCGTTCATAGATAACCATGACAGTTTCCACGAAAGCAGCAGTATGTCCGGCGAGCCGAACAAAATAGATGACCGTCAGGCACGCATGGCGTTGGCATATCTGCTCTCAATGCCGGGAGTTCCGTGTGTAGCGTATCCCTATTGGAACAACTACAAAGCCGAGTGCAAAGCTTTCATCGAGGCACGTAAGCAAGCAGGTGTACACAGCATGTCGGAGGTTGAGAACGACTGGGCAGGAAGCGGCAGTATGGGCGACAATTACTATGAAGCGCTGATTAAAGGCACAAAAGGTTATCTGTTCCTCAAGTTAGGTTATGACTGCGACCCGACAACTGCTCCGAGCGTAAATTCACCGGACGGTAATCCCTGGCAATTGGCATGGGCAAACCGCGAGCATGCCGGAGTCTGGTATACGACCACTCCGGAAGTTCCCACTACCATTGAGAATGTCGGGCAGAGTGCCACAGTCACAAAGTTCATGCGCAATGGTGTTCTGTACATCCGGCGCGGGGAGGCGGTTTATAATCTTCAGGGAATAAGAGTTCAGTGATAATTGATGAAAAAAGGACAATATGCACATAGTCCGTGGTGGACGAAAGTAATGCAGTGGTTGGGCGTGATGGCACTCCTGACCATTGTTGCTATGGGGGCATGGATGGCTGTGCCGTGTGACCATGCATCAACAGGGGCACTGAAATGGTTCCAGTTCGTGCAGACCATCGGGACATTCCTTCTTCCGCCGTTTATATGTGCATGGCTGTGGAGCGCCGCGCCGATGGAGTGGCTGCGTTTGAAGGGAAATTCCGAAGTGTCGAAATCTCGAAATATCGAACTATTCATTTGCGCAATCATGCTGATGATCGTAGCGCTGCCGGGAATAAACCTTTTAGCGGACTGGAACAGCCGGATGGAACTGCCGGAGTGCATGGCAGGCGTTGAGGCATGGATGAAAGCACAGGAAGAGGCTGCTATGGCACTTACGGAACGGTTTTTAGCAGGAACGGGTGTTGCGACATTGGTTATCAATATCGGGCTGATGGCTTTGCTGCCGGCAATGGCAGAGGAACTGACGTTCCGGGGAGTGGTGATGGGATTGTTTAACGTTGAACAGTTAACGTTTAGCGGGAAGCGGGCACATGTAGCCGTGTGGGTGACGGCAATATTGTTTTCGGCAATACATATGCAGTTCTACGGTTTTGTGCCGCGTATGCTGCTTGGCGCATTGTTTGGCTACGCACTGTTGTGGACAGGTAGTCTGTGGGGGCCGATTGTGATGCACTTCACGAACAACTGCATGACAGTGGTGGCATACTGGATTGTTTATAGCAAGGGAATCAATCCCGAAACGGTGGATGCGTTCGGGACGGGTGAAACGGCTTGGTTAGGGTGGCTGAGTATAGTGCTTGCCGCAACAGGCATTTACTTCTTCTGGCGGCGTTCGCGGCAGATAAGTAGTGCTTCTTCGCGGATATCTGAAGGAAGCTGAATGTTGCGGAGCTGCAAAGAACGACACCACGCAGGAACATCCTTCTCCAAAAGGGTATTGAAAACGGCACGAAGGTCTTCGTGCTGTTGTTTTGTAAAATTGGCAGGGTCTATGCCGGCAAGGGCATCCAGTTCTTCATCATCGAAGTATTCTATTTGGGCATTTGTCTGCAAGAGGGTTTCGCGTTCGCAGACGAGGTGCTGACCACAGCACTCACCGCCATCGGCGGCGAGTTGATCGCTGTCGCTGTTGGAAGTGAGACCACTTTGCTGTGAGATCGCTTCGCTGTTGGATTGCTTGCGGGCGCGGAGTTCGAAGATAATGAGAATCAGGAGACCAAGGGCTATAAAGATAAGAAGTTCGAGCATGATGTGTAATGCTTAATGTTGAAAGTGTAAAGTTTAAAGTGTTGGGGCTTTTTTGGAGCTTTTTGGAGGCCTTTTGGGAGCTTTTTGGCGGCTTGAACAACCGATGAGCAGCCGATGGTGGCTCGTTGTTGTTTAGTTAAAATCTTCTCCGACTTTATCTTCTTCGATGACCAGGTTGTTGATAATGAAGTTCTGGCGTTCGGATGTGTTCTTGCCCATGTAATAGGCGAGAAGATCGTTGACGGCATCTTCCTTGCGGAGAGTAACCTGGTCCAAACGAATCTCTTTGCCGATAAAGCCTTTGAACTCATCGGGACTGATTTCTCCAAGACCTTTAAACCTCGTTATTTCGGGATTCTTGAGGTCTGAAATCGCTTGCAGCCGCTCTTCGTCGGAGTAGCAATAACGGATCTCCTGCTTGTTCTTGACACGGAAAAGCGGTGTTTGGAGGATATAAACGTGTCCTTTCTTAACCAAGTCCGGAAAGAACTGGAGGAAGAAAGTAAGCATGAGCAGGCGAATGTGCATGCCGTCCACATCAGCATCCGTGGCAATGATGACTTTGTTGTAACGGAGTTCGTCCAGACCGTCCTCGATGTTCAATGCGGACTGCAGGCAGTTGAATTCCTCGTTCTCATAGACGACGGATTTGGACAGCCCATAGGAATTGAGCGGTTTACCGCGGAGGGAGAATACTGCCTGCGTGCGTACGTCACGTGATTTGGTAATAGAACCTGATGCTGAAAGTCCCTCCGTGATGAAGATGCAACTGTCCTGACGGAGGTCGTCATCTGCATCTTTTGCCGATTTCACCGGCTTGGTGTCGTTATAGTGAATCTGACAGTCGCGGAGTTTTGGATTATTAAGGAGGTTCTTTTTTGCACGTTCGCGGGCAGCTTTTGTGACACCTGCAATGGCTTTGCGTTCCTTCTCGGAATCCTGAATCTTCTGGAGCATTATCTCGGTCAATTCGGGATTTTTGTGGAGGAAATTATCCAACTGGGTTTTGACAAAGTCATTGACGAACTTGTTGACGGAAATATCGCCGTTCGGTGCCATGTCCTTTGAGCCGAGTTTGACCTTGGTCTGAGATTCAAAGACAGGTTCTTCCACATTTATTGCGATGGCACCGACAACTCCGTTGCGGATGTCGGCAAGTTCCTGGTTCTTGTTGAAGAACTCCTTGATGGTTCGTCCGATGGCTTCGCGGTAAGCGGCTTGGTGTGTGCCGCCCTGAATGGTGTATTGTCCGTTGACGAAGGAGTAGTATTCGTCACCTGGCTGGTTGGTGTGAGTCAGGGCAATTTCAATGTCCTCGCCGGTGATGTGAATAATCGGGTAAAGCGGGTCAGCGGTCATGCGTTCTGTCAAAAGATCGAAGAGACCGTTCTTGGAGACGAACTTTTTGCCATTATATATTAAGGTGAGCCCGGTGTTGAGGTACGCATAGTTGCGGAGCATGGTCTCAATATATTCGTCGCGGAAGGAGTATTCGGCGAAGAGTTTCTTGTCATTGTCCGGCGTAAACTGAATCAGTGTGCCTCTTTTCGGCTCTGTTTTTTCGCCGGAGCGTTCCATCCACTCGGAGAGCGAGATTATGCCGGTGTCATCGGTCAACTCACCTTTGTGGAATGTTGCTTTTCGTGTGGCTCCGTCGCGGAAGGATTGTACGGTGAAATCGAGAGAAAGTGCATTTACAGCCTTTGTGCCGACACCGTTCAAACCAACGGATTTATGGAAGGCTTTATTGTCATATTTACCGCCGGTGTTGATGACGGAAACAGCCTCTGTAAGTTTTCCCAAAGGAATGCCGCGACCATAGTCCCGTACAGTAACGGTGCGATTATCAACGGTGACATCGATAATTTTCCCTTCCCCCATGCGGAACTCGTCGATGGAGTTGTCTATGGTCTCCTTGATAAGAACGTAAATACCATCGTCGGAGTGTGAGCCGTCGCCGAGTTTGCCGATATACATACCGGGTCTGAGACGGATATGCTCCAAACCGGTGAGGGTAATGATATTACTCTCGTCGTACTGCGGTGTCTGTGTGTTTGTTTCTGCCATGATAATACCAAAAAAGCGTGCAAAGGTACAACATTTTTTTGAAATATCCAAAAATCTCACCCCTATATTTTGAATTTCACCCCTAAAAAAGCATTTTTGTCCCAAAATAGGGGTTGAAAGACCAAATATTTGAGGTGATGAGGGAAAGGCAGTACTTTTGCGCCGGATTTTGAGAAATGAAAGTATATAATATATTTTAAGGTATGAGACATTATTTTGATTATTTGGAGAAGACCATCAAGTCTAACTGGAACGGAATGGCTGTTTCGGATTACGGTGGAACGATTAATTACACCTATGGTCAACTCGCCCAAAAAGTGGAGTGGTTGGGCATGCTGTTCGACAAATTAGGATTGGAACCCGGTGACAAAGTTGGTATCTGCGGGCGCAATTGCAGTAACTGGGGAATCGTGTATTTGGCGGTAGCATCCCGTAAGTTGGTGGCGGTAAGCCTGTTGCCGGATTATACATGTGAAAGCATCTATGAACTGGTGCATCATTCGGATTCGAAAGTGTTGTTTGTAGGTCCGTGGGTACGCGGTCGTGTGGATTTGAGCCAAATGCCGGATATTGACACGTTCGTGGCATTAGCGGACTTCAGTATTTTGCAAAGCAAGCATGATATAGACCTTTCGGAAATTGACAAGGCATTTTCGGAAAAATATCCGAATGGCTACGGCAAAGAGGATGTATCATTCCCGAAGGACAACATGGACGACCTTGCACTGATTAACTATACTTCCGGTTCAACAGGCAATCCGAAAGGCGTGATGGTAACGCACCGCAACCTGAGTTCGAATGTGGTATTCGGTCAGGACAGAATTCCGAATGATCCGTCAAAATCGATAGTTTCCATGCTCCCGATGGCGCATATGTTCGGACTGATGTTCGAGTTTCTGTACCAGTTGGCAGGCGGAACACATGTGTATTTCATTGTGAAGAGCCTGACGCCGTCGCTGCTGATGCAGGCGTTCAAGGACGTTAAACCGTATATGATTCTGACCGTGCCGCTGTTAGTGGAGAAGATATTCAAGAAGCAAATCTTCCCGGCGATACAGAAACCGTTGGTAAAAGCGTTGTGGTACACGCCGTTAGTGAATATACCCATCAGGAAGAAGGTGTATAAGCAGCTGATGCAGGCGTTTGGTGGCAGGTTGGAGATTCTGATTATCGGTGGAGCTGCGCTGAACGAAGATGTGGAACGCTGCATGCGACAGATAAAGTTCCCTTATACCGTTGGTTACGGAATGACGGAATGTGCTCCGTTGGTATGCTACGAACACTGGTCAAAGTATGCGTTCCGGTCGTGCGGCAAGGGAATAGACCGTTTGGAAATCAAAGTGGATTCTCCGGATCCGCGCAAGGTGGAAGGCGAATTGTTAGTCCGCGGCGAGAACGTAATGCGCGGTTATTACAAGAATTTGCAGGCAACGGATGACGCGTTTACCGAGGACGGCTGGTTGCGTACCGGTGACATGGGCGTGATAGACAGCAAGGGCAATGTATTTTTGCGCGGTCGCTGCAAGAACATGATTTTAGGTCCGAGCGGGCAGAATATTTATCCGGAGGAGATGGAGGATAAGATAAATTCGATGCCGGGCGTGGTGGAATCGGTGGTAGTTGACCGTAAAGGACGTATGGTCGCATTGGTATTCCCCGAGGAAAATGTCAAGGGTGATGACCTGAAGAAACTGATGCGCGCCAATCTTGTGACCGTGAACAAGATGCTGCCGATCTATTCGCAGATTTCCGAGATAGAGTTGGTGGAAAAAGAGTTCGAAAAGACGCCGAAGCGCTCTATCAAACGGTTCCTATACAAGTGAGCGTTCTTTGGCGAGTTTGTAAAGATACGCCAGCGCTTCGTTGTAATCGTTTTTGATAACGCCGTCAAGGATAGCATCTTTGATGGCGTTTTTCAATTCGCCAACCAAGGAGCAAGGCTCAAGATGCAATAATTGCATGATTTCATCGCCCATGACGGGTGGTTGGAAATTGCGAATCCGGTCGCGTTCTTCAAGTTCGACCATCTTGCGGCGGACGAGTTCGTAATTGCGGTGGAAGCGCTCGACTTTCTGGGCATTGCGGGAAGTGATGTCCGCATCGCAAAGGAGCATCAAATCGTCAATGTCATCACCCGCTTCGAAGAGAAGACGCCGTACGGCAGAATCGGTAACAATATCCTCAATAAGGTTAATCGGGCGCATATGGAGGTCAACGAGTTTGGCAACATACTCCATTTTTTCGTTGAGAGGCAGTTTCATCTTCGTGAAGATGCGCGGAACCATCTTTGCCCCGATATAATTGTGGTTACGGAATGTCCAACCGGCTTGCGGGTCCCAGGCTTTGGAACGCGGCTTGCCAATATCGTGCAGGAGTGCAGCCCAACGCAGCCACAAGGTATTTGCGTTTTGATGTTTTACGATTTTATCATTTGTATTTATGCCATTTTCTTCGATTTCACCGGTAGTGTTGCTTTGTAAATTGGCGACGTTGTCAAGGACTTGGAGGGTGTGATAGAATACGTCCTTATGCCCGCGGCCGTCTTTTGTTTCGACTCCTTTCAAAGCTGCCAATTCGGGAAAAATGAGCGGTAAAAGCCCGATTTCATCGAGTAATTTCCATCCTTTAGACGGCTTTTGTGAGAGCATGATTTTGTTGAGTTCATCGTTAATGCGCTCTTTCGTAATGATATTGATGCGCTCCCGATTGCGGCGAATTGCCTCCAGTGTGTCAGGATGGATTTTGAAATCAAGTTGGGTGGCAAACCTAATTGCTCTCATCATCCGTAGCGGGTCATCTGAAAAAGTGATGTTCGGATCAAGCGGCGTACGGATGATTCGTTGCCGGATATCTTCGATTCCACCGAAAGGGTCGAGCATTTCACCGTACCGATTTTTGTTCAGGCAAATCGCAAGGGCATTTATGGTGAAATCGCGGCGATTCTGGTCTTCCTCAAGTGTTCCGTTTTCGACAATAGGGTTGCGGCTGTCGTGCTGGTAGCTTTCGCGTCGAGCTCCGACAAATTCGAGTTCGAGGTCATGGTTTTTGACTTGCGCTGTGCCGTAGGTTTTGAAAACAGAAAGATGCGTACCTTTTCCAAGGCGCCGAGCTACTGCTTCCGCCAAATGCAGACCACCCTCCGGACTGCCGGAAGCAGAACTGTTACCCTTGCCGGAATTTACGACAACGATGTCAATATCCTTGCTGTCGCGGTGCAGAATCTGGTCTCTGACCCAGCCGCCGATGACGTAGCACTCCAAGCCAAGTTTATCTGCCTCTTCTCCGACCAAATGAAGCACCGGAAGGTCTATTTCTGAGCCATTATAGGTCATGTTTTTTCATTTAAGCGTGCAAATTTACAACAAAATTTGCGTATATCAAAATTTATTACTAACTTTGCGGCGAAATGTGGCGAATTATCAGGATAAATAGTATTTTTTTGTGTATTTTGGTGCTGTGTGGCTGTGGTAAAACACCCACCCCGAGACCTTACGGCTACTACCGGATAGAGCTGCCGGAACCTGCGTATGTGCTTTCTTCCGATGGCAAACCTTACCGGTTTGAGCAGTCTGTTTACGCAACACCCCGCAAGATAGTTAACGAAGGAGAAGGTGAGTGGGAAAATCTGCATTATACCGTATTGAACGCGGATATACACTGCTCCTATATGCCGGTGCATGGTAATCTGCGCGAATTGACCGATGATGCGATGGAATTTGTCTATAAGCACGTGAGTCAGGCCCGTGCAATTCCTGAGCGGGTTTATGCAAATGACGAGGCAAAAGTATATGGTGTGTTTTTTACGTTGCAGGGGAATACAGCATCGCCTTATCAGTTCTTTTTGACCGATTCCACCGAACATTTCTTCCGCGGTGCGGCGTATTGTAACTGCCGTCCGAATGCAGATTCGTTACAACCGGTGTTAGAGTATCTGGAACATGATATTGAACATATGATAGAAAGTTTCGAATGGAGATAGACGAGCGATATATGTCATTGGCATTGCAGGAGGCGCAAAGAGCTTATGAAGCAGGCGAAGTGCCCGTCGGATGCGTGATCGTAGCCGGAAACCGGATTGTCGGTCGCGGGCATAACCTGACACAGACGCTTCAGGATGTAACGGCGCATGCGGAGATACAGGCAATAACAGCTGCTGCCCAGACGTTAGGCGGTAAATATCTGACAGACTGCACGCTGTACGTGACTGTGGAACCGTGTGCGATGTGTGCCGGTGCCATCGGATGGGCACAAGTGGCGAGATTAGTATATGGGTGCAAGGACGAGAAACGCGGATATACTATTTATGCACCACATGTCCTGCACCCGAAAACATCGGTGAAATCGGGCGTTTTTGATGATGAATGCCAAAAACTGATGCAGAATTTTTTTGCTAACAGACGATAAATAACATATCTATGAAACTGACAACATTAACCCAAAACATTGTAAAGGCAACTGCGTTTTTATTGCTTGCCGCGGCTACGGTATATCTGTACCCGCGCTACGACAGTTCGTTTCCATTCCGTTACGAGGTGGGAAAACCATGGGTGTATGACCGTATAGTGGCAGAGCATGACTTCCCGATTTACAAAAGTGAAAAGCAACTGGCGGAAGAGCAGGAAGAAGTATTGCGTGATTTTACACCTTATTATAAATATATAACTGCATCCCCGCAAATGCCATTGGTTGTTACGCTACAGGAACGGGAACTGCTTGTGAAGGAAAATGTTGAACGCGTTGCTATCGTAACAAACAAAGTATCAACGACTTATCCGCTGAATGAAGTATATACACCCAAGTCTGCGTATGTGGCTTTTTCGCAGAATTATACGCCGAATATTGTTCGTGATACCGTGATGACGGAGCAGATGCGGAATGCGCTTTTGAACGGCATATCTTTGACTCACGGGGTTGTACAGGCGGGAGAAAAAGTAGTTGACAGGGGCGATATTGTCACGGAGGAAACGGCTGTTCTGCTGCAATCGCTGAAGATGTCCAATGAGAACGAGCATGCGACAAAGCGACAAACAGCATTGTCGCTGTTGGGTGAAATCGTGTTAGTGTGCGCGCTGATAATATTCTTTATATTGTATCTGTATGTATTCCGTCCGATGTTCCTGAAGGAGCTTACGACCATGCTTTTTTTCGCGATTTTATCGGGCATCATCACAGTTCTGGCGTTGGTCGGAATACGCTATACCCCGCTGAGCATTTACCTGATTCCGTTTGCGTGGGTGCCGATAATAACGCGGGTGTTCTATGATTCTCGGACAGCATTGTTCCTGCATATAATCACGGTGCTATTAGTGGCGCCTGCAGTTCCGGATTCTTACGAATTCATCATGGTTCAGATTGCTGCAGGCATGGTAGCAGTCGCCGGTCTGAAGGACATGACGAAACGCGCCCAGTTGGCGCAGACGGCGGCCTGGATATTTCTGACTTACTCGGTCGTATATACTGCGTTTGTACTCGGAACGACCGGCGACTGGCACAATATTAACGTGTGGACATATCTGTATTTCGGTATCAATATGATACTGATTATATGTGCCTACGGTTTGATTTATTTGTTTGAGCGGACTTTCCATCTGTTGAGTTCGATAACTCTGGTCGAACTGACAGATATCAACTCTTCACTGCTTCTGGAGTTTGCGCAGAAAGCTCCCGGAAGTTTCCAACATTCGATGCAAGTGAGTACGTTAGCCATGGAGGCGGCTAAAAAAATAGGCGCGAAGTCGCTCTTGGTGCGTACGGGTGCGCTATACCATGATATCGGCAAACTTGTTCATCCTGAGTTCTTTACCGAGAATCAGCCGGAAGGGCAGAATCCGCTGTTGGATATGGCACCCGAGGAAGCCGCCAAGACGGTAATCAGTCATGTGACGGATGGTGTCAAAGTCGCTCGCCAAAATCATTTGCCGGAGGTGCTGATTAATTTTATCGTGTCCCACCACGGAACATCGTTAGTGCGGTATTTTTACAATACTGCTGTCAATAACGCAGCGGCGGGAGTGTCGGTGGATTCGGAACTTTTCCGCTATCCGGGACCCAAACCGAACAGTAAAGAAACAGCAATACTAATGATGGCGGATGCGGTGGAGGCAAGGTCGCGAAGCCTGAAGAACTATACCGAAGAAAGTATCAGCAGCATGGTGGATGACATGATTGAGCAGCAGATTTCGGAAGGTCAGTTTGCCGAGACGCCATTGTCATTCAAAGATGTGGAAGACATCAAAATCGTGTTCAAGGAACGGCTTCTTGCCATCAATCATCACCGTATCAAATATCCGAAAATCGAGAAGTGAGCAATACACCAGACAAAAGATTGTATCTTGCGCCCATGGAGGACGTGACAGATCCTGCGTTCCGGATGCTGTGCAAACGGTTTGGTGCAGACAGGGTCTATACGGAGTTTGTGAATGCGGATGCCCTGGTGCGTGATGTGGTATCGACAACGCGGAAATTGCAGATTTCCGATGCGGAGCGACCGGTAGCGATACAAATATACGGCAGAGAACCTGATTCTATGGCGGAAGCGGCACGCATTGTGGAGCAGGCGCGACCTGATTTCATAGACATCAATTTTGGATGTCCGGTCAAAAAAGTTGCGGGCAAGGGAGCCGGTGCCGGATTGTTGCGTGATGTGCCGAAGATGTTGGAAATCACGCGGGCAGTTGTGAATGCCGTGCACATACCCGTAACGGCAAAAACGCGTTTGGGATGGAATGAGGAGCAGAAAATTATCGTTGAATTGGCGGAGGCGTTGCAGGATTGCGGTATTCAGGAACTTGCAATCCACGGGCGGACGCGGGCGCAGATGTACACAGGAGAGGCCGACTGGACGCTGATAGGCGAGGTAAAAAACAATCCGCGCATGCACATCCCGATTATCGGGAACGGCGATGTCACCACTCCTGAGCGTGCGAAAGAATGTTTTGAGACATATGGTGTGGATGCTATTATGATAGGTCGCGGCACGTTTGGTTGTCCATGGATATTTGAGGACATGAAGCATTATTTGGAGACGGGTGAACTGCTGCCAAAACGTGAAATGCAATGGTGCGTGGATATCCTGAAGGAGCATGTGGAGCGAAGTATAGAATGGATCGGCGATGAACGGAAGGGAATTATCCATTCGCGGAGGCATTTTGCCAATTCGCCGGTGTTCAAGGGATTGTATGATTTCAAGCAAACACGCATCGCGTTACTGCGTGCGGATACCAAAACAGAGGTTTTTGAGATTATGGACCGCATTGTAGCACAGTGGGGAACTTAAAAATTGCAGCAAAATCACTTTTTTTTTGCAGCATTGAAAAAAAAGAAGTAACTTTGCAGCGTCAAAGCAAATTATTAAATAACAATATACCATGACGTTAACATTTCAAATCAATTATCGCACGCCTTATGGGCAATCTATTTGTTTGATTGAGACCGAGCAATCCGTGCTCGGATGGACGGAAGAGCATCCGTTAGTACTCAACTGCCAAGGTCAGGATTTCTGGACAGCAACGCTGCCTGTTACGGATTTTGTAGGCGCAATCACGTACAAGTATGCCATCCGTTTGCCGGAAGGCGGTTACTTGTATGAAGCCGGTATGCCTCGTCATTTGAGTTTGCGCAGTGCGGACAAGAAAATTGTTGTCCGTGATTTCTGGCAGGCTCAGGACTATGAGAAAGCGTTCTATACGACCGCGTTCCTGAAGTCGCTGTTCCACCGTCACAATTCGGCAAAATCCAAAGCGCCGAAAGGCAACATCCGTTTCTCCATCGACTTACCGCAGATTCTGCCGTCGCAGGGGGTGGGTATCATCGGTAACGTACCCGAGTTGGGCAACTGGAATGCGGCAAACATGCTGGTTATGTCCGATGCCGATTTTCCTGTCTGGCATGCCGATGCAGAGATCGCTCCTGACCAGATTGTGGAGTACAAGTACCTCATTTACGACCTCCATTCAGGGAATGTGATTGACATTGAATGGGGCGAGAACCGTCACGTATGGGGCATAGAGAAAGGTCTGAAGATCGAGCAGCATGACCGTTCGTTCCGCCGTACGCAACCGCGCTTCAAAGGTGCCGGTGTTGCGGTGCCGGTATTCTCGCTTCGTACAGAGGACGGCTTTGGAATCGGTGAGTTCCTTGACCTCAAGAAAATGGCGGACTGGGCTGCATTGACAGGTCAGAAGATGATTCAGACGCTGCCTATCAACGACACTACGCTGACGCATACCAACCGTGATTCGTACCCGTACAATGCCGTTTCCGTATTTGCATTGCACCCTATATATATCAATATTCCGCGTATGGGCAAACTGACGCCGGCGCAGAAAAAGAAATACGAAGCCACCAAAGCCGAGTTCAATGCGAAGCCGATTGCCGACTACCAGTGTGTTTATGACGAGAAAATGAAGTACTTCAAGGCTATATACAAAGCCGAGAAGGAGGCATTGTTCTCCTCAAAGGAGTACAAGGATTTCTTTGCGCGTAACCGCGAATGGCTGGAGCCCTATGCCGAGTTCCTGCACAAGCGTGACAAACAGCCGGCGGATTTCTATTATTTTCTCCAGTTCCATGCTGATTTGCAATTGAGCGAGGCAGTGGCTTACGCGCACTCGATAGGTGTGGCAATGAAGGGCGATATACCTATCGGCATCTCTCCGGATTCTGTGGATGCCTACACCGATCCGCAACTCTTCAACCTTGACGCTTCAGCCGGTGCTCCGCCTGATGACTTCTCCATTTCCGGTCAGAACTGGGGATTCCCGACCTATAACTGGGATGTGATGGCGCAGGACAACTACAAGTGGTGGCGTCGCCGTTTCACGAAAATGCAGGACTACTTCGATGCTTACCGTATTGACCATATTCTCGGATTCTTCCGTATCTGGCAGATGCGTAAAACCGATGTTTGGGGACTTTGCGGACACTTCTCACCTGCTATGCCTTATTCGCTGCAAGACCTGTGGAATATGGGAATCGCGTTGGATGAGGACCGTATGACGAGACCGTATATCCGTTCGAACTTCCTGGGTGACACGTTTGGTTTTGATACCGAGTATGCCAAGCAGCATTTCCTGAACACCCGTGACGGATATGTATTCTGGTTCAAAGACGAGTTTGACACGCAAGTGAAGGTGGAGAACTACTTCGACGAGCAACTGGCACGTCCGCAGGCAGAGCGTAATGACCAACTGTCTGACGATACGATCAACAACCTCAAGAACGGTCTGTTGTACCTGCATTGTGAAGTATTGTTTGTCCGCGACCAGCGTCATCCTGAGTTGCTGCATCCGCGTATTTCAATCTATCAGTCACACTCCTATAATGAGCTGTATGATGACCAGAAGCAGATTATTATGGGCATCTATAATGATTACTTCTTCCGCCGTCATACGCAGTTCTGGCGTGAGTCTGCGATGCGCAAACTGCCGACACTCATTAACTCGACCGGTATGCTCTGCTGCGGTGAGGACTTGGGTATGGTACCTGCTTGCGTGCCTGATGTGATGCACGAGTTGCAGATCTTGAGTCTGGAGATTCAGCGTATGCCGAAAGACCCGACCATTCTGTTCGCACATCCGGCAGATGCTCCGTATTTAAGCGTCTGCACGACCGGTACGCATGATACGAATCCGCTGCGTGCATGGTGGGAAGAGGATCGTGAAGTGACCCAACGCTTCTATAACGAACAGATGGGGTGGTGGGGTGAAGCTCCGAAGGAGATGTCTCCGCAAATTGCCGAGTTCATTGTCAATCAGCATATGTATTCACCGGCAATGTGGGTGATTCTGCCGTTGCAAGACTGGTTTGCCATAGACGGCGAAATCCGCCTGCCAAACCAGTTCGGTGAGCGTATCAATGTACCGGCTAATCCCCGTCATTTCTGGAATTACCGCATGCACATCACTATAGAGGAACTGCTCAAGAAAGATGCCTTCAACGAACATCTCCGTCGTCTGACGTCTGTTCGTTGATGGTTTGAACAACATCCTTGATAACCAAATCGGCGAGAGTCATGCCGAAGACACCGACAACGGGAGCAATCGTACCGTTGTCGGTTTTTATTTCCGGAGACCAGACACAAGGAATTGCTGCCAGTTGGGCGTTGAAAGCGGAAGAACCTTCCTCAGCAGCCATTTTCTTCAGTCGTTGCCGCAGAGCACGGGCAAGCGGACATCCTTCCACTTTGTTGAAGCGCGAGACACGGATAGCGGACGTATCAATCTTTCTGCCGGCTCCCATGGATGAGAATACCTTTGCCGTAGAGCGGGTAGCTTGGGTCAGCAGCAACGCCTTGTCCGCCACGCTGTCAATGGCATCAATGACGTAGTCATACTGATTGAAATCGAATTGCTCCGCCGTTTCGGAATTGTAGCGCAGCGGGAGTGCCGTAATCTGCGCGTCCGGATTGACAAGCAGCAGGCGTTTGCGCATCTCATCTGCTTTCAGTCCGCCAAGATTGGCGGACGTGGCAACGAGTTGGCGGTTGAGATTACTCGGGTTGACAATGTCAAAATCCACCATCGTAAGATGCTGTATGCCGGTACGTACCAAAGCTTCGGCACACCATCCGCCGACACCGCCGACACCGAAAAGGATGACGCGGACGTTTTGCAACCGTTCAAAGGCTGCTTCGCCAAGGGCTTGTATGGTGCGCTCAAACTTGTTTTCCATAGCGTTCTGCAATTTTGAGTGCAGCATTGATGCCGTCCAAAGCGGAGGACGTTATTCCTCCGGCGTAACCTGCTCCTTCGCCGCAGGGATATAGCCACGGATGGGACAGCGACTGCATGGTTTCCGCATCGCGGACAATGCGAATGGGTGAACTGCTGCGGCTTTCGACACCGACAATAACCGCTTCGTTGGTCAGGAAACCTTTGTGCTTCCGGTCAAAATCTCTGAATCCTTGGCGCAGACCTGTGCGGATAGGTTCTGGAAGCCACTCGTCCATGCGTGACGAAACAATCCCGGGCAGGTACGAACATTCCGGCAGTGATGCGGAGTGTCTTCCCTCCACAAAATCAAGCATCCGCTGTGCCGGAGCCTGCAAGCCGATACCGCCGTGCTGCTTGGCAAGACGTTCGTAATCTTCCTGATAATCAAGTGCTTGCATGGCGTGTCCTCCCGGATGCAGTTCCACCACCATGCCGGAATTGGCAAAGGGTGAATTGCGGTGTGAAGCGGACATTCCGTTGACTACGCAACCGTCATTGCTGCTGCCTGCCGGTACAATATGTCCGCCCGGACACATGCAGAAACTATATACGCCGTGTCCGTTGACCTGTGTAACCAAAGAGTAGGAAGCGTTGCCAAGCAGGTCTATTTCCGTTTTGGAAGCGTTGTGATAAAAGAGCCGGTTGATGAGTTCCTGCGGATGTTCCGCCCGCACGCCCATGGCAAAACCTTTGGCTTCCATGGCAACTCCTGCCTTGTCCAGCATCCGATAGGTGTCATGCGCCGAATGACCAATAGCGAGGATGAGGGGACATTCGCTAAACCCTAAATCGCTAACCCCTAAATCGCCCATACAGCGAAGCAGATCGTTCGACTGTAAGGAGATAAGAAATCGTAAATCTTCAAATCGTAAATTAAAATGTATTTCTCCGCCGTGCGCAAGAATACACTCCCGCATGTTTTGGATGATGCGTGGCAGTTTGTCGCTACCGATATGGGCATGCGCTTCATAAAGCACGGTATCCGGCGCACCGAAATGATGAAAGAGTTCCATCACGCGCTGCATGTTGCCGCGTTTCTTGCTGCGGGAGAAGAGTTTGCCGTCCGAGAACGTCCCTGCACCGCCTTCGCCGAAGCAGTAATTTGATTCGGGGTTGAAAGCGATGTTGCGGTTCAGTTGGGCAATGTCTTTCTTGCGCTCGCTGACCGGTTTGCCGCGTTCAAACACAATCGGTTTGATACCGTGCTCCAAGAGCGTCAATGCGGCAAATAATCCTGCCGGACCGGCACCGACGATATACGCATGTGGCACGTCTTTGCCGGTCACATCCGTGAAATGCGGCGGTTCATACAACGGAACGGGTGCTTCGCGCGGAATGAAATGCCCGTTGTCATCCGCCAACAGGGTGAGATTGACTTTTATGTCGCGCTGACGGGCATCAACAGAGCGACGCACCACACGGTACGTCGTCTCTAATCGTTTCGCCTCTTCCGGTCGTATGGTCAGCAGCGTGGTTTGCATTACTTCTTGATTTGCTCCATGATTTTTGCCTCAATCTCGTCGGCAAGATCCGGATTATCGCGCAGCACGTTCTTCACGGCATCGCGACCCTGTGCCAGTTTGCTGCCGTCATAGCTGTAGAACGAGCCGGACTTGGTCAGTATGCCGGTTTCCACACCCATATCCACTAATTCGCCGACTTTGGAAATGCCTTCGTTGAACATCAGGTCGAACTCGGCTTTCTTGAACGGAGGAGCTACTTTGTTCTTCACAATCTTCACGCGCACTTGGTTGCCAAGAATCGTGTCACCGTCTTTTATTTGTCCGATTTTGCGGATGTCGAGACGTACGGAAGCATAGAACTTCAGGGCATTGCCGCCGGTGGTTGTTTCGGGGTTGCCGAACATGACGCCGATTTTCTCGCGGAGCTGGTTGATAAAGATGCAGGTGGTTTGTGTCTTGTTGATGGTTGCGGTCAGTTTGCGGAGTGCCTGCGACATGAGACGTGCCTGCAAACCGAGTTTGTTGTCACCCATGTCGCCTTCAATCTCGGCTTTGGGCGTGAGTGCAGCTACGGAGTCAATAACCACCAGATCCACTGCGCTGGAGCGGATCAGTTGGTCGGCAATCTCCAAAGCCTGTTCGCCGCAGTCGGGTTGTGCAATCAGCAGATTGTCCACGTCCACTCCGAGTTTCTCGGCATAGAAGCGGTCGAAGGCATGTTCTGCGTCGATGATGGCAGCGATACCGCCTTGCTTCTGCACTTCCGCCATGGCGTGAATAGCGAGTGTGGTTTTACCGCTGGATTCGGGACCAAAGATCTCAATGATTCTGCCGCGCGGGTAACCGCCGACGCCGAGTGCGAGGTTCAACCCTACCGAACCGGTGGAGATAACGGGAACATCTTCTATTTTCTCTTCTCCGAGACGCATGATAGCGCCTTTTCCGAAGTCTTTGTCAATCTTTGCCATTGCGGTCTGCAATGCCTTGAGTTTCTCTGCCGACGGCATTTTTCTTTCTTCAGCCATAGTGAAATAGTTTAGAATGGTTTATAATTGTTTATGATGGTTCAGTATTGTTAATATGCTGCTTTATAAAAGCGGCTGCAAAGGTACGATAAAAAATCGACATCTGCAAGAGCAGATGGAGAAATTTTCTCCGAATGTGCAAATTTTTTTGTTTATCCCGCTCACATTTCAAAAAAGGATCAGGCTGCACAAAGCATAAGATATGCTTAAGATATGCTTAACATATGCTGATTGAATATTCAATTTACTTATTCAGGTAACGGTGCACAGCGGTGCACGTCGTACGTCATCATTCTATTCTCAAAACGGGATAAATAATCAATGAAAATCACGCTGCAAAATTACTGCTTCATACTCCCACAAAGTGAAAGACGTTGTAAAATTATTTAATTATTTCCAATAATTCCAAACCAAAATTATAAATTGCCGGTTTTTCAAGAAGCACATCTTTCAAGTATTTTGCAAATGCGTCCGGCATCAGACAATTCTCTGGAATAGGAATATCCCATGAAGCGAAGTGTCTCCATGTTGGTTTGTCGTGCAGTTTGTCACCCAAATATAGTTCATTCATATATTTTTCTTTCAACATGTTAAGTTGAGGGTCATTGTCTCGTTCCAGTTCACGCACCTTTTTTAGAGCCTTATCTTGCAACTCTAAAATCACAGTAACATAAGGTTGTTTATTTTCGGGGCGTTCTTTCCAAAGTTTTGTATGGAAAAGGGTCAGGCATATTAACGAGATTCCTTTATAAGACAGATAAATCCAATCTCCGTTTATTTTTGTATCAAGATTAATTTTTGATAGATTTAACTTATCCGACAAGCTCTTTTTGTATTCTCCGGTGACTTTATCATATATCGTATGAATCTTGTCGATTGTTCTAAAGTTTTGAAAAAAGAAATCAATGTATTCGCGTGTCATATTTCTTGAAAGGTTTTGAATGTTATACATAAATGATTCAAACAGACTTTGATAGATGGAAACTGTTTGCAATCCCGAGCGCAACACTTCTTGCTGCACTTTTTCTATATATTGCTTGTGCGTTATATCCTTGAAGTGTTCATGATCCGGCAATCGATAAACCGACAAAACGACACCCACAGTTTCATAGCCAAGCGAAGTAATCGTCTTATAATATAGCCCCAAATCATTGTTCAGAACATGATATACTTTATTCTCAATAATAATCGCTCTGTTACGGACTTCGTCGGTCAAAAGGATGTCGATTCGTTTATTTTCGCGCACCACAAACTCCCGCACAATATGGGTTGGGGTCATCCAATTTTCTTCCAACCCGAGTAGTTGCTCTAACACCCGGATAAACGTATCGCCAAAGCCATGCTCTTCCTTTACATTCAGAAAGAACGCATATATATCGCTCCACGGATTCTCCAGATGTTCGATGCCCATAATGTCCATCAGCGTTCTTTTCCGTGGCGGAGCGGTGGGAATGGCAGGATTCGTATCAAGCCATGCCTGTAGCGATTGAATGTCAATTTCTTTACTCATAATCCATTTATTTCTCGTAATTAGACAACTGCGACTTCAGGTCGGAAACGCAGTTAAACAGATATGCCGTTGATGATTTCAGATTTTGTTTTGTTTCCATGTGTGTTAAATTTTTCGTTGCAAAGGTACTATAAATATTTAATGTATGCAAATAAATCAGCAAAAACCGATGACTTTTGTGGATTTGCGATTAAATAATTCGCTATCACATGCTTCTTTAATCTTATCCATAGACATTTGTTCCTCGCATGAAAGAATCGAATCTATAATTTGTTTGCGGGCAATATTCTCAATCTGTCCTACAACATATGAATGGTATAATATAAATATTCGTTTTGAAATGGGCCACTACTATAAAATCCTACTTTATGTTGAAGATGCACAAAAAAGAGAAGATATTTCTGAGTTCTTTACAAAAAAAGGATTTAGCCTTACATATTCAGGAGAACTACTTGAGTTATATGAAGGTCAATACAATCTATTAGACGAAACCTACAAGTTAATAGTTGGGGATCTCAATGATTTATCGAACTGCATGAAGGAATATGTAAACTTATGACTCAATATATCGCAGATACCGACCATTATTCCAAAGTTATCGCGCAGTTACCGAAAGTGAAGCGGCTTCTTTGGATTGCGACAGCAGATTTGAAGGATTTGTACGTCGAGAAGAAGGATAAATCTGTTGTTCCGTTGCTCCAGATTCTGAATGACTTGGTGAAGAAAGGTGTTGAGGTGCGGCTCATTCATGCCAAAGAACCGGGCACTGCATTTCGTGAAGATTTCGATAAGTATCCGGCTTTATGGGGTGGAATGGAGAGACGCCTTTGCCCGCGCGTGCATATGAAGATAATAGTAATGGATAGCAATCTGGTCTATGTCGGATCTGCCAATCTCACTGGAGCCGGTATGGGCATGAAGTCATCTGCAAATCGCAATTTTGAAGCCGGCATATTAACTGATGAGCCGGGATTCATTGATTCTGCTATGAGCCACTTCGATTCTGTATGGGAAGGTACTCATTGTAAGAAGTGCGGACGTAAAGAATTTTGCGGAGATAGAATAAAATAAGCAAAAGATAATAGGAATATGCAAATATATTGAACAAAAAATGCACTTTTTTATTCAGTACAGTGAATTTATTGCACAAAATTGCTCAATCGACCACTATAAATCCAGCCCAATAGTAGGGGAAGATTATAGTGGGATTTGCATAGCGGACTCTGCGCGTAATATACACGCAAAATTTATATTATTTTACTTCCTGCCCTTGTACCGTGTACATCTTTCCGTTGCGGAGGATGTAGATGTGCCCGTTTTGGATGACTTTGGAGGTGTTTGCCCACGGATCAACGGCATCTTTCTTTTCATCGTACTCCTGCTGCTCTCCGATTTTTTCTTCCGCAGACCCCGCAACAGCAGCGAAAATGGCTGTAAAGGTGTAATCTTTGGTCATGATCACCGTCCGCGGATTGGATGTCACACCGTCATTCCATTTAACGAAACGGCATTTGGCAGTAGGCACCGCAAGCACGGAAATAGTTTCCCCGGATTTATAAGTTCCTCCTCCGGAGACAAATCCCAGTCGGGCATCATTGGACTTTGCAGAAAGCGTGTACATGGTAACCGATGCTTTATTGACCGTGACATTCCATATCAGAACCGAGTCACAACCGTTCGCGCCTGCAAGGATGGTGCTGTACGTATATTGTCCGGCAGCGGGAGTGACCGTTTTTCCGGCATAAGTGAACGATTCGCCTTCGGTGATGGTTACATTGGCAGAGTTCGTGACACGGCAAGAACGTTTCGGCAGCACACCACGTATTCCGCGTGCAAAATGTCTGTTTTCTACACCATATAGTACGCCGTCCTCACCTGTGGTTTGGCGGGTAAGAAGGGCATAGGCACCGTTATTGTTGTTGTCGTAAAGGGTGGAGGTCCAATAGAATCCGTCCCTATCGACGCTGTGCGCTACGCCGCTTTCATCATACCAGCCTTGTGAAGGCAGGAAAATACTGTTTCCGTTCGGACCTGTGAAGATATATCCTTCGCAATCGGGTGTGATGTGCCATGTACGTGTGCAGTTGTTCCACAGTTCTTCCGCTTCTTCTTTGGTCGGCATGCGCCATCCTTCGCCCCACGTTTGTGCGGCGGCGTCATCCGCGTTATCGAGGACGGTTTTGTTGTCCACGGTTCCGAAAGTATTGTCCGTGCAGTATTTGGTAAGAACGTTTTTTGTTCCGTGGCAGTATGAATCCCAACCTTCGCGCGTTACCGGTGTTGTGCAGCCCCATTGATAGAAGTTTCCGTATCCGGTTTCGGTTTTTGCGCCCACGTTCATGCCCGACCAGCGTATTCCGCTTGGCAAACCGAGGTCGATTGCTTCGGGTAACAGGGTGTTCACGACGGGATTCTGATTCAAACGTTTGACGGTCATGCCAGTTTCTGACTCAAGAACACCGTTGAAGTTTTTCAGTTTGGTTGTGACACTCACTTTATCGCCTACAACGAGTTCCACATCCGGTTTGGCGCGATACACATAGAAAGCTCCCTCTGCATTGGAGGCGGCTGTTCCTTTTGTGTCAGCCATCCAAAATGTCATATTCTGATATCCGTTGTTGAAATTGTTTTCAGCAATATGTGTTACATAACCGATAATGGTATAGATAGTAGCGCCCGTTTCATATTTTGCCAGCAACGAAGCCAGTTCCAACGCTTTGGAAACAGAGATTTGTTCGACCGGATGTTCAGATCTGTCACCATCCACTTTACTGACGAAAGTAGCAGTTCCATTATTTATTTCGGGAATAATTTTGTTTCCATAGATATATTTTTGGAGTTTGCCGGTGAGGCGTACTTTGTCGCCATCAAGTACCGGTACCGCTTCTCCGTTCTCAATGGCTTTACAGCGGTATGCATAGAATACTTGCTGTCCGGAATTGTTCTTGGTATCGGAGAGATAGAATACCTGATTTTTGGAAGCCCAGTCGAAGTCTTCAGCATCTACGACATAGCCTTCAATGGTTACTTCCTTGTCGCTTGTTGCACCATCTGCCAGTGCATTAGTCGCTTCAATTGCTTCCGCCACTGTAATAGCCGTGTTTCCACCCGGATTGTCGCCGCCACCACCGCCTTTGGGAGCGAATTGTGCTATAAAGACAGAATCCGAGAGAACAGTTACAAAACGAGGATTGTCAGTTTTGCCGTCATTCCATTTAACAAAGTCATAGTTTGTTGCGGGTGTAGCTATCAAGGTGACTTCTGTGCCTTCCTTGTACGTTCCGCTGCCGGTAACGGTTCCGTATGCATCGTTATTGGCTTTGACAGTAATGGTGTATTTTGTTTCCTCTGGTATTTCGGTTCCATCAGTGGTTTGTATGTTGGTGAAGTCTTTCCAATAGTCTGCTTTCTTGTATGTATCAACACTTCCCTTTGGTACATACAAGGGAATCGACTTGTCAAGATTAGTACCTATATGTTCTGTTTTTTTACCAATTGGTTCCGGTGTAATAGTCGGTGGAACAGTGGCATTCGAAGTAATTGATGTCAATGAGTTACAATTTAATGCTTCTGTCCCTATAGAAGTTACAGTACTTGGAATCGTTATTGTGGTTATATTCGAATAAGAAAAGGCATAAGAGCCGATATTTGGAATATTTTGCGGTAATACGACAGATGTAATATGAGAATAGTACCCATACCATGGTGACCATGTATAATAATAGAAGGAATAATCTTTCATGCTTCCACTTCCGGAAATGTCAAGAACACCTTGTTCGTTAATTTTCCAAGTCAAATTGTCTCCGCATGTGCCGTATGCAATATAATCCTTCATCGTTTCATCATACTTGGACCAATAGCCGTCTGTGAAATCATCCATTCCATCAGCCAAAAGGTCACATGTTACCGTAAACATATCATTGGCGTCAGAAAGAACAAATTCTTTTGTTTGACTTTGTTTTTTATCCAAGTCAAAAGATGTAGTGTTGCTATCAAATTTGACAAACATCAAATTTGTGTATGTTTTATCCAATTTGGCAGAATATAAATAATTCTGCAAATGCTCCAATTTGACATTTGTATATTGTTTACCATCCGTCCATGCGTAGATATAAAGAACGGGATTATTTTTGCTCCAGAACAATGGTCCTCCGGTATGGAGATAAATCGTTCTTGTATCTGCAAAAACAGGCAGGGACAAAAGAACTGCCATTATCAACGAGACGAAATAACGCTTTTTCATATTGTTGAGGTATTACGTGTTTATTTCCAATTCCATTTGCGCCAGTCTTCGGCTTCGGGAGAAGCGGAGACGGTCGGAGTCTGCGATTTCTTGTTAATGACCACGGAACGCTGCTTGACCTGTGTCTGGACATAATCCGCAAGGTCTCCGAGTGAGATTTTGCCCTTGCTTTCCTGTAATCCTTTCAGCAGGTAATAGGTGAACATTCCGTGCTGCTGCTCCTTGTACGGGAAAGCCGTTTCATCGCCTGTGGCTGCGGAGAGCGTAACCATCTTGCCTTGCGGTGCGTCGGGTTTGGCTTTGAGCGCAACACCACGTGCAGACGCCAGCATCCCTTCCCCGCGCTGTGCGCCACTGAAGCAGGCGTCCATGAACACCACCACCGAATTGGCGCCGAGTTGCCCGAGGTTGTGATACAGTCTTCCGACGGGATAACAGGTCTCCGGCTGTGTACCGTCGGCATCCACCGGCAGAAGGTACGCGGATTTGTTCGCCTCATCGGGTACGCCGTGTCCGGCATAATAGAAGATGATGTCGATGTTTCCGTTGTAGGCTTCGGCAATGCTCTTGATGTCGCGCACACACGCCAACATCTTGCCGAACGTGGCGTCTTCATACACGCGGATGTTGGTTTCGGGGATGCCAAGCGTTTTGTTGCAGTATTCCTTCATGGTTCTTACATCGCGCAGTGCAAACGGCACAGAAGCGATCTGCTGGTAGTTTTCGTTGCCGATGAGGAAGGCGAACATATTGTTGTGAACGGCTTTGGAAACGGGGATATTGATGTCCACGTCCGAGTTTCCGACCGTGACATTGCTCTTTTCAACCTGTACGTCTTTCTTGCCTTTACCGCTGCCGGCAAGACCTGTGTAGTCAATGGCTCCGAACTGCATGGTTATTTCCGCCTGACTGTATTTGCGGTCGTCGGAATCGGAATAATGGTACACGTTTCCGGAACGTGTCACGAAGTCGATTTTGCGGATGACCATGTCGTCTCCGGCAATGTCAAACTCGGGGTTCTCGACATGCACGTCCTTCCACGTGTTGGCAAAATTGCGTGCTTCGTCATTCTCGCGGGGAACGGGCAGAACAATGTCGCCATATGCCGATTCAATGAGGAAGACGCGGTTTTCGGCATCATAAGGTTGCAGCTTGAAATCGGAGATGCGCACTTTCTTGGAATTGCGTGCCAGGTACTCTTTTTTCGCCTGCTGCATCAGTTCTTCCACTTTCCTGTTGCGCGCCTCCTCCGTTACGCGTGCTTTGTACTCGTCAATCGTTTCAAACGGGTCTTTCTGCTGCCAGAGTTGGATTTCCTTTTCGATGTAAGTTTGCGCGAAAGCCCGGAAGCCGGAAGGATTGTTGGAAGTTGGAGGTTGGAGCGCTGCGCTGTTGGCAGGTTGTGTGTTTTGCGGCTTGACAGCCGGACTGTTGGAAGGTTTTGCAGCGGGACGTTGTATGTCAGCGGCAATGAGTTTCGGCTGTGCAACGGATGTTGCCGCCACTTCCGGCGCGCCTAATGTCCGAAGCCGTGCGTTGGTTTCTGCCAAGAGATCGTATTGGTCGGTATATAGGTACACATTTGCCAAAGCAGCAGTATATTCCACGGATGTAGGATCATATGCCACAACTTGTTTGAGAACCGGAACCGCCTGCCTGAAATAGGACATCGCCATCGTTTTGTTGGTGGGATAATACTGCACGGCGCAGTTATAGAGATTGACGGCGTAGTGCTTGTAGTTGTTGAGCGTTTTCTGCTGTTCGACAAGGAAACTGTAAATGCCGACCGCCTCTTCATAGCGTTGCAGACCTTCCAGACACTGGCATTTCAATGCCAGCAGTTTGGCGTCGTTTTTCTTGACGGACAGTGCTCTTTCAACATAAGGAAGCGCTTCGGCATACCATCCTTTCTCCATGCGCAGGTTGATGGACTGCGCCAAGAGATTCTGGTCCGTCGGAAATTCTGCCAGTCCGGCTTCCAGTGTCGCCATTTGTCCGTCGATATTGTTGAGGTCTTTATGGGACAATGCCAGGAAATGGAACACCAGCGCTCTTCTGTCCGGCACGCCGAGATCAATGTAGCGCTGGAGATAAACGGCAGCATTGGCATAATCCTTGCGGTTGTAATAGTTCGAGCCGACAAAGTAAGTCATTTTGGCATACTGGTCGCTTTTTTCCAAATGCATGTCCGTAAACTGCGTCATCATAGCCATATCGACATACGCTTTGGCAAAAGTTTGTGCATTCGACGGCTGATTGTGCTGCGAATACCATCCTGCATGGTACTTCAACTGCGGATAGAGTTGCAGCATTGCCTGAACTGCCGCCTGATACTCCGGAGACGTGGTGTTTGCGGTTTTGACAATGGCGGAATTACGCGAAAACTCGGCGTAAACCGTTGCTGCGTCCTGGGTCTGTGAATGGAGTGAAATACTCACACACAATACAGCCAAACTATAAACAATCCTTTTCATAAGTGCTGGATATTAAAAGGCGTCAACAAAAACGAACTTGATGCCGATACGGCGGAATTCCGCACCCCGTTCGTTGCTGACGTTGATGTAACAATCATATTCAGTCTGCATGCTTTGCAGTTCGGTAATGTTCTTCCCGACATAATCCTTTACGCCCATGGCGCGGAGGAAAGCCAACTGTTCGTTGGAGGTGATACCGGTAGCCGAAGAAACCGTGAGAGTGGTCAGTTCGCCCTTGTCATAGACCAAAGCCTCATTGAAAGCACCGTATTCCTCGGCATAAGGAATCTTGCGGTTGATGGGTGCGGCATCTGCGGAACCGGTTACCTGAAGGATGACTTTCTTGCCCGGACGGATGTATTGTTTGAACTCGTTGGCAAAAGCATTCTGCACAATCCGTAACATCGCCATTGCGGACTGGGACTGGGCAATGACGTACTTGCCGGGTCCGAAATCCTCTTGTGCGGAGAACTCCTGCTCCACATCGTAATTGAACTCCACGGCATAGTTCATGATTTTTTCTCCGTCGGCATTGGTAGAAGCCTCGACCTTCGTTCTGACGTCAATATGCGTGTGCTCGGAAATGAGTGAAGCTTCTTTGGCAGCGGTCACGACTTCTTCACGGATCTCCTGCAATTTGACTTCCTCCATGGAGGATTGCTGGATGAGGTCAAGCGGCACGAAATTGTCTCCGGCGGAAAGGTAGTCGAGCGATTGCTTCTCCAAGTTGTCGAAGACGTATTTTTTGCCGGTTTCGGTGTTGGTGACTTCGGTGTAAAGCAGTTCGAAATTGTCATCTTCGGTGACGGAATAAACGGAGTTCTCAAACGTCAGTTTCTCGGGTTTGGAGAACTCTGCGACATCCTCCTGCGGCACTTCGAGGAAGATGGGCGGCATGTTGTCGAAGTTCACTTCCAGCATGTTCTGTTCCTGATTGTAACTGCCGAAAGACACGTCCGCCTGCTGTACGCGGTCACCTGCCATGGATGTTGCCACCTCATTCTCAAACAGTGCATACTGTGCGGCACGTGTTTCTTCGTTGACGCGGAGATGATAGTCTTCAAGGCTTTCGCCCGGCATCTGTTTGAGCCATTCGTCCATTTTCTCCTCCACCTCCAATGCAACAAGGTGCTGGTAATCAGGCACCAGATCCTCTATCGGATGGAAGACCATGTTCGAGCCGGCATTGTAAACGAGGTTAATCAGTCCTTTGGCAGTACGCGCATAGCCCAAATGACGGATTCCGACACCGGAGGCGTCAATATACTGGCGATCTTCGGTCGGATTCTTCATGTTGAGGATGGCAATCCGGTCGGTGGCGGTGATGATGGCAATGTACTTGCCTTCGGGGTGAAACAGGCACTCGCGGGCATCCAACATGCCTTCGTATGTTTCGGTCTGCGCAAAGGTCTTTGTTTCATACATATGCAGCTTCCCCTGTTCCGTCAGCACAGCCATTTTGGCGTTGTCGGGCGAGAAGGCGATATGGTTGACGCTGCTTTCGATTTCGAGGACTTTGCGCACTTTGCCGGTTTCAAAATTGAGGATATAAAGAATTTGCTCATCGGAAACGGCTATGAAATATCCGTTGTAACTGAGGGCGATTTTCTTGGGTGCGACGGCGACAGGCAGCGTTTTGACGAGGCTGTAATCCGAAGTGTTGAACACTTGGATGTTCCGCCCTGCATCGCCGATACACAGTTGGCGTGCATTGGCGGTAAATGCAATGGCTGTCGGTTTGTCCGTCAGGCGGAAGGTATGTTTTGTTCTGCCGTCCGAATAGGAAAAGACGGACACTTCGCGTCCTTTGCCTTTGAGGTACAATGCGGCAAACGTTGTTCCTGCGGGACTCATGCGCACGTCCAATACGGTGCCCGGAGAGCAGAATGTATAGGAGCCGATATTGAGAATCTCTTTCTCGTTGTACCAGCATACGCCGAAATTGCGATTGTCCCAGCCGTGCGGAACTTTCTTCAGTTGTATAACCCTGTCCTGTGTTTGGGCGGTGATGTTAATACTTGTCAGCAACAGCAGTACTGCAAGCAGTCTTTGTGCGGTTTTCATCGGATATAGTCTTGAGTATCAGATTGTTATTATGTTTTCTTGCCGGAGTGTAACGGTTTGTTGTCGTGGCAGTACGTTTCAGGGACAATTCGGTATAAACCTGCGAATTGGCTTGCTTGACCCAGTCGGAGACGGAATAGTAGTCAAAGATGATTCCGTTCGCGTAATAGTTGTCATCGGATGGCTGCGCGCAAGGCTCGAAAGCATATCCGGTGGATGTTTTCGTGAGCCATATTTCGCCGAAGTCGTGTTTGCCGCCCGAATGGATGAGATAGGCTTTGCTGTCTTTGCTGTTGTACCAAACAGGAGAAAAGACTGCTGCACACGTCTTGCCGTTAACGGTAAAGGAGTATGCCTCAAAGTACCAGCCGCTTTCAAAACGGACTACTTGCAGTTCTTTGTCAAATATGCCGACTGCACGCAGTTCGTCGCGATCTTCCCATCCGACTGCTACCACGGTGTCGCCGTTGTAAGGGATGATTTGCACATCCGTCCATTTGATGGTTTTGTTTTCCCACGGCGAGGTGGCAGAAACGGTATATGTGCCGGTAAAATCAGCCACGGTCAGCGAACTGCCCGGAGTGGCTCCGAGAGTGGTAAAGGATTTTATTTCGCCGAAAATCGGGGCGGACAGGCTGGTGTTCTCTTTCACGAATACCGCGCGGTAGTAATAGGTTGTTGCGGGCGACAGGTTCTTCAGCCGGAGCATGAATTCATGCGAAACTGCCCAGTTTTCGGGCTCATCATCGCAATAAATCCGGTCGTTGCTTGTCAGGTCTTTGGACGTGCTAATCTCAAATGCACGGCGGGCATACATGCCATCTTTACTATCAACGGTCAGTTTGGCGTTCAAGGTGGCTGTTTTGTTTGTGATTTCCGTGGCTTCTTTTGTCTCGATAACCGGCAACACGAATTGCGGGATTTCTTCGCACGATGTCAGCAATGCCAGGCAAACGATTGCCATATTGAATATGTGCTTTTTCATTTTGCTGCCCTCCTTTTACAATCAAACATTCCGCCAAGACCGATTTTTATTTCGTGGGCGGCAGTATATTCGGAATAGGGTTTGGTCAAACCCAATATCGCTTCATAGCCGACTGATAGGGCAAATCCTTTGATGTTTGCCATGATGCCGGTTTCCAATGCCAGGCTGTGCAGCGGCGACATGTTGTTTCCCGCGGAGGTGTAATACGCCACCCATTTTCCGTTGTTCGTTTCGAGGGTAAGGCTCTTGTACGCCCATCCTAAACCGCCATACCAGTAAACGGGTGCGTTGCCGAGGCGTGCCACACCGCCGGCGGTAACGGAAAACGTCTGTTTGCTTGTTTCGCCGGTGTAGAAGGGCAGGTCATTGTGTCCGTTGTACGTGTCGTAGCCGTTCTGTAACGTTTGGTCTTCCATGTGGAATCCGAAGCCGGTCATGGCATTCACGTACCATCCGCCTTTGCGGACCATGCCGACTGTCAGACCGACTGCCGGAGCAAACGGAAACGAGGTCATTCCGTTGGCAAGGATGAATACCGACCACGGCAAGTCATCCTGTCCGGACTGGGGCATATGGGGTTTGGCGCCTTTCTCGCGCAACACGACCTGCATGCCCGGCGAAGCGGCAACATTCACGGAGCGGTAACCTAAAAAGGCAACCGTCAGCGGCGTGCCTGCGGAAACGTTGAGCTCGAAGTTTCCGTCAAGGTCGGTTACTGCGGAAACGGAGCCGTCTGCCGTCTGAACCATAACGCCTGTCAGCGGCATGCCTGAACTGTTAACCACCACGCCGGAGATTTGTCCGTGCAGCAGCAACGGGATAAACAGGAGAAAAAGCAAGATGTATCGTTTTTTCATACGATTTGTGTTATTTGTACATAAATTCGCCGCAAAAGTACAACATATTTTGCATATGTGCAAAAAAAAAGTGCGGGAAATCGCATTTTTTTTGTTAAACCCTTGAACGGAATAGGATTATTGCGTTTTTTTGTTTTAATCTTTCTGCCGAAGTTATAGCCTACGCGTACAGTGGGTTCGAGAGTGGCTGTTTCGTCCGCCAGAGAGATGTGGTAAGTCAGTTCGCCCATGATATACCATCGGTCGGTGATGTACTTGCCGAAACGCACTTCAACGGGTAACACCACATCCAAGTCATACAAACCGAATCCTGTGCATGGTGCGACACCGATGAGCCACGGTTTGTTTTCAAGGTCACCGAATGCCATCTGCAGACCTGCGGTGAGGCGTAAGACGGCATGAAAATGATCGACATCGCTGTATTTCTTGAACTCCCCCCAGAATCCGCCGCCACCGGTGAGATAGAATCCCACGGCAAGTTTTTCATTGACCGGATACGCACAATCATAGCCTATATTGGCAGTGAGTCCCATTCCGGGCAAATCACGCATTTCGATTGGAAGACCGATTCCCCAACTGAGTGCTTTGAGTGTTTTGTATTCACGTTCCTGGGCAAATGTCATGGCACTGAGCAACAGCGCAATGACCAATATGACAAATTTTCTCATTTTACGATCTCTTTATGGTTAATTAGAATCTGTTTTGCTGTACCGACTTTGTTCTCAAATTCGAACATCGACATCGGGTACCATTCGCCTTCATAATCCGGCGCCCAGTAACGGATGCCGATGAGTCCGTGGTCTTTTCCCCAAGCAATGACATCGCGGTAAATATCCGATTGACCTTTCTGGTCTTTCTTATAGTTACTCAACTGGCTGTTCCATCCGGCAAACGGACCGACCATTTCCTGTGAAGGATAAGAGAACTCGCCGATAAACACGGGTACATCACATTTCTTGTTGATACGCGTGACGGTCTTGGTGAGCAGTTTCCATTTATTGAAGCTCATGGCAGGTGCAGAGGGATAATAACTGATACCTGCCGTTTCCATCTTATAGCCGTGATCCGCCATGTAGGTAAAGAACGAAGCACTGCTTCTCGGCGTGGAAACGACGGTTGCAATATGGGTGTTTGCTTTGGCATAGGCTTTCAGAATCCCTTTCTTCACCGCAGCCAGTGTTTGTGCTTCGTATTTCCATACATGTTTCTTCAGCCACCACACGCTGAACAACGATGACATATACCGCTTCATCGGACCTGCTTTGGCAAGCGTCTTGTCAAACGAATTGGGAGTGCCGATACCTATCCCTGCAAAACCGAAATTGGCTTCATTGCCCAGATTCCAGTTGTTGACTGTGCAGCCTGTGGCAAGAATCGAATCCCCGACAAATTCGCCGTATATTTCGAGGACGGTGCAAATTTCGCTGAGGCTCAGTTCCTCCCATTTCCTGCCGCGCATAATGGATGCGAACTGCGGATTGGCATACAGTTCCGGATAATCCGATTCATAGAACCGCGGAGCTTGTGTGCCGTCCATGTCCATATAGATATACGCGCACATGATTTCAGGATTGATGGGCATGTTCAGGGCTTTTGCAATCCGGCAGGTCTGCATAACCTGGTCGAACGTATGGACGTTGGCATTTTCATCCTTTTCGCCGTCAGTCGTGTTGTCAAGCGTACCGTCTGCGTTGAATGTTTTGTGGCGTTTGGTAGCCAGACGGACGTACATTTCCGTAGCACCGAGGTCTTTGTATATCTGCTGGAGTTCCGCAGGAGTAGTGGCTTTTTTGCCGCCGACGTTGAACGTATAGCCTGCCTCAAACTGGTTGAGAGAGAACGGACTGAGGGACAGTGCTACGCGGAAAGGTTCATCGGTTTCCGCGTGATTTTGCGCACTTTTGAACGCTCCGTAGCCAATAAAATCCTCTTCGCTATCCGGATTGACCAGTTCGGCAAATACGGTGGGATCAATCTCTTCCACGAAACCGACATAATCAATCCTGTTGGTGCTTCCGCCTGCATTGCACAGCATGACAACGGACGAACTTTTTCCGTTCTGATGCGCTCCCATGGCATACGTTCCTTTGGCTTTGAGGAATACGCGGAACTGATGCACACCGGTCTCGAACGAACCGGTATAAGTAGCCTCGACGTGACCGTGAATATTGGCGACGGTCATTGTGACTTCGGCATCAGACAAAACGGCAAGATACACGTCTGTCGTTGCGAGAGCAGGAATCCCTTGCTGGCAGCCAGTTTGTCCATATCAAAGACCTGCTCCAAGTTCTGCGCGCTGACAAGCAAACTGAAAATTGCCAGCAGCGAAAGCGTTAAAATTTTTCTCATACACATTCAGATTTGAATGTTAATTGAAATTCGCTGCAAAATTACTGCTTTTTTTGCACATACGCAATAGATAAATGCACTAAAATTGTTCTCTTTTTCACATTTTGATTTGCACGTATCAAAAAAATGTTGTATCTTTGCACCCAAATTGAGAAAATATGCAACACTCGATGCAAATACCGGAAGTCCCAAGGCTTGTGGATTTTAACTATTTTGTATGGCAATGCGCCTTACAAGAAGAGGGACATGAACTGCTAACGTTAGCGAAGATCGAAGGCGAATTGCCGGATATTCCGGATAATTTTCTGCCTCCTACGTATGCGCTGGAATTTGTAGAACGCGGAACAATTAAAGGAGTTGTGAATCATCAGCCGGTCGAACTGACAGCCAATTCGTGTGCGCTTTATCTCGCTGATTCGTTGCTTCAAAGACCCGAAGTGAGTGCCGATTGTCAATTTTACATATTGGGCTTTACTGCCCAATTCGCAGAGAAGATGAATGCGCAAATAGCTCAGAATCAATTATCTCAAGTGCTGATACGACCGGTATGGCAGATCTCTGAACAGCAGATGCAGACGGTGAAGCAATATATTGCGCTCCTGCGCACCTTGATCGAGCAGAACTATACGCAAGCGGTCTATCAACTGATGTGTTCGTTGCTTCATTTCCTGGCGCAGGATTACAAAGTAGAGGTGCAACCTATGCACGCTATGTCCCGTGCAGAACAGATTTGCGGTCAATATTTCTCGTTAGTCGAGCTCCATTGCCGGGAGCAACATTCCGTGGAGTGGTACGCCTCGCAGCTGTGTCTGGCGCCGAAATACCTGTCGAACGTAGTCAAGCAGACCTTAGGTTCTTCACCCAACAAGTATATCGACGAGGCCTTAACGCGTCAAGCGAAGTCTCTTTTGTCCTCAACTTCACTTTCTATTCAACAGATCTCCGACCGGCTCGGTTTCCAAAACCAATCCCATTTCGGAACGTTCTTCAAACGTCAGACAGGCCTGAGTCCGAAGGCCTTCAAGCGGCAGTCAATGTGAAGTTAATAACAGGACCATCACGGGACCATGTTCCGAGAACCTTACTTTCAGAACAATCTCAGATTAGTGGCAGCATAGTATTGTTTTGCCGGTTTCGTTATGTCACGCAGGTTAATGGCAAACTGTTTGGTTAGAATGATTTTCATTTTTAGTACTCGTTTTTGCGTTTGGGGTTCATCGGAGACCAACCTTTGCGGACACGTTCGCGCTGATGGAACACTTCGCCGATACCCCATAAAGACGAGAAAGCAAAGATGCCCAAAAAGATAGAGATATAGGTGTTCTCCACGAACAACGAGCCGAGTGCTGCCAATAGTCCAACTAGTAGGAATGCCCACCAGGACTTGACTCCGAAATTGTACTCCGCTTTGATGACCAGCGGGTGAAAAAGTCCGATACACAGGAACGCACCTGCGCCCAAAAGAATTCCTTCAAAGTTCATTGTTTCTCTTCTATTTTGGTAATCTTACCCGCGTAGGTACAACCGGCGTATTGACCATAACTATTGGTAAAGACCAGCGAGTCGGCTGTGATGGAGCCTGCCAGAGCATTGATGACATAACGATTAAATGGATTGCCGCCCATAGTCGGGATGATTCCTTCCCCGGAAAGCGTTATTCTCTCTGATGTGCGGCTGTACTTAGCGCCTGGGATAACCATGTCAATGGTAACCGGCATTTTAGAGGAGAAATTGATGCCGTAGAGGTTGATGTCGAGTGTGGTATCCGTCATAATTACTGCCTCTACACGCACGCTGTCCATACTGAAAGGCTGATCTTTGTTCTCGCCTTCCACATTCGGTACGGTGTTGGTTCCCAATGCTTCGAAATACGTAGCCTTTACAAATGCTGTTTTACTCTGCTCCTCCGGTGTTTCCGGTGTGTTTTGATTGCATGCCGTTACTATCATAGCGACTGCCAATACATAGAATAATTTTTTCATAATCTTAAAAATATTAAAGCTTAAATTTTAAATCTCAAATAATACGGTTGCTCCTAATTCTCGCGGTTTGCCGCGTTGCAGAAAATCGTTTCCCATGGAGCGGAAATAGAACACGTCATATTTTGTGCCTGTCAGGTTTTTGCCCCATAATTGCAGTTTGATGTATTTCCATTCAAGGCTGAATGTAGCACTTAACAGTCCGTAGAACGGTTGCCATACATCGTTCTGTTCATTCCAGTAAATACGACCTATTCCATCCCCTTTGAGAGTCAGTCCTATACGCTCTATCCACTTTTTTCCAATCCTGTAATCCACGGCACACAGGAGATGGGCAGTGTGTTGCGGTGCATAAGGAATGATATTACCCGAATAATCGCCCATGCCGTCGTTGAACGTGATAAAGCGTGCATCGGTAAAGCCGTACGAAGCATCAAGCAGCCCCTGCCATGCGCCTTTGTTCCGTGCAGCCTCAGCGCCCCAAATCCGTGAATGGGCAGCGTTCGCCATCATGCGACCGGTGGTCTTTCCGTTCGGGAAAATGGTCACTTGCTGGTCAAAACCCTGAATATGAAAGGCATCGACATCTATTTTCAGTCCTTCTACAGGTGTAAAATGCCCGCCTATCTCGAAGGTCCAATCGGTTTCGGGTTTATAGTGTGTGATGGCTACATCGGAGAAACGCGGATCAGCTATAGACAGGTGCACCCCCATATCTGCCGCTAAATCATTCATGACTTGATTTTGAGTGATCGTGCTGAAGATCTGCGGATTGTATCCGCCTGCTTTATAGCCTTTTGCAGCGTAGCCATAGATCGTTCCCCAGGTGCCTTCATACGATATTGCCAGTTTCGGTAGCACTTGGATAAAATGGTCAGTTTGCATACCTTTTATCTCAGTATGCACCTTTTTGTAATCCGTCATCAACATCGTGAAACGGTACGTCACATCGGCAGTACTCAAATACGTCATGCGCACATGTTCATAATCAATACGCACGCCTGCGTTAATATGCCAGTTGCCGAACTGAAAATGGCTCTGATGGTACACCGCTGCGCCTGCGTTGAGCAAATCAAACGAACTGGGGATAGGCAGCGTGGTATTGCTGATACAAATTGAATCGTCTGGAAAGACCGTTTGAATACCGCGGTTCGCGTTACTGAGAATCAGTTCATCTATACCTTCACGCATAAACACTACCGGGGCATGCATGGTGTTGGCTTTCGCAAAACTGCTTAGTCCCACCGTCCATTCGTACCATGAGCAAGGCTTGGGAGCACGAAGCAGAGCATCCAAGGTAGCATTATGTTGTCGTTGGGTTTGTTGCAGCGTGAAGATATCTGCAGGAGTATAATCATTATCCATTCGCATATCGTCATGCATAAACTGGTAACTTGCAGCCAATTGCAGCTGATAGCCGGCATGGAGATACTCCGCACGGATGGAAGGCAAAAACGCCAAGCGTTCATAACTACCCTGCGCATTGTACGCAATTTGACCCGTTGATACATTCGCATAGGGGAATGCACCTTGTCGTACCCAATCGGCAAAGATATTTCCCGTCACGCGCCATTCATCTGAAGGCCTGCCATCCAACACAATTCGTCCACCTGCCTGCTGGCCGAAATCAATTTTGTTATTGTCAAACATGTTGGTATAGAATCCGTCTGTTCGGGCATAACGACCGGAAATACCGATACCAAACTTATCGTTCACCGGTTCATAGTACGATGCCTGTGCACGTATGGTATTGGCTGTACCGTAAGTTGCTTGGGCACGTATAGTGCGTGTACTTAAATCCAAAGGTTGAATAGTGCGTATTTCCATGACTCCTGCCGGTGAGTTACGTCCATAAAGGCTGCCTTGCGGACCGCGAAGGAGCTCTATTCGCTTCACGTCTTGCAGCACATGGTCATACATATTTTTGTCCAGTAGCGGTATACCATCCACCACCATTCCCATTACCGGTTCGTTTATACGACTTCCCATGCCTCGGGTATAAATACTGCTGGTCATCGCTGAGCCATAATCAGGCATATAGACGTTCGGCACGAGGTTGCTTACTTCTTTGGGTGTATTCACTTGTGCCTGCTCAATAAGTCTTCCGTCCAGTACGCTCACCTGTAACTGCTGCTTGGAAACAGGCATCGCTACCCGCGACACCGACACTTCTATATCGGGTAATGCGACTGTATCGGACACTATCTCAGCGCCATATATCGATACAACTAACAGACATAATATGAATAGTACCTTTATCTGCATATGAAATCGGCGGCAAAGGTACTTCTTTTTTCTTAAACTTTGCTTAATATTTTCTTAAGATGCATCAAAATCCCCATAGATAGGGATGCGCAACTCGTTGATAGTGCCGTTAAGGTCCAGTGAGAGAATAAAATGTTGCATGGTTAGTTTAGAGTTCAGTCGCAACACACCCGGTTGAGCGGATGGCAGAAAAGCTGTCAGCACGCTGTCTAACATCTGCCGCAAGGCTTTCGGGTCAATGGTTATCTCGTTTACAAAGGGCGTCAAGTGCAGTTGAGAAACGAGTCCTTTGGCGCTAATCTCCGTCTCACGACTGCGCAACCATTCCGTCAAAAACGCCTGTAGATCAATAGTATAGTGGGTAATTTTCTGCTCTACATGAAATACAAAACCGACGCCACGAATGGTCTCTATCGGTTCTTTATTACCCCATCCTAACTTACGCCGTAATGCATTGAGATGCACATCGATGGTGCCTGTATCATACTGAAAACGATCGCCCCATACATGATCCAACAACATCTGCCGCGTGCAAATCCGATTCGGGTGTGCAGAAAGGAACTCCAACAGGCTATACTCCAATCCGGTCAGATGAATTTCCTGGCCGTCTTTACGCACGCTTCGTTGCTCACGGTCAAGTTCTATATGGTTGGTTATGGTGGTATACATTTCTTTTACAGAGCGTCATAATGGTTAAAATTTTACTATTGTTCCTATCGGGGCGTCCTATAGGTCGATGTTGTTTTTCGTTGCTATGTCGTGTGCCACGCTGTCCGTCGTGAATAGATGCGTGCCATGATTGCGCCGCTGATGTTATGCCATACGCTGAACACGGCACCGGGGATGGTAGCGAGCGGGAAGGCGGCAAAATGCAT
>CAJOFT010000003.1 GCA_905234025.1 Paludibacteraceae bacterium | reverse complement strand
TACCATAAATATCCTTCCACATGGCGGAATCCTAATTCTGCCATAATCCGCATATAATTACGAACCTGCTGCGCGTATTTGGCTTCGCGCTGTCCGAACTTGTAATCCAACACGATTGCCGTACTGGTCTCACGGTCAATCATCACACGGTCAGGACGCAGTTCGGCGTTAGCGGTCAGGAACGTTGCCTCGCACAGCAGTTCCCAGCGTCCCGAGAACCAGTCCAACATCTGTATATTTGTCCACGCGGCATCTATCAGACGGACAATCTCACGTTCCGCGTCCTCATCTGCTATCAAACCGCACATTCTCGCGTCATTAATTGCAGCGTCACGGTCGGCCTTTGTTTCCATATTTTCCATAATGGCGTGACACACATTTCCCAAATCAATTCGACCCGCACGCTCATCGGAATCTGCGCCGAACCGCAAACTGTCTATGGATTCACGACTCATCCGGAACGATACAGGACGCTCACCCACATGCAATTCCGCCTGCTCAACGGCTGCTCCGTCAAACGCAAAACGGTCAATCATCCCACCTGATTTGGAGGAATTTGTTTGTTTGGCAGGTTGTGTTTCTCCGAAAGACAGGAAAAACGTTTCTTCCTGCTCTGCCCACTGTCCCGCAAACGCTTTATACAACAGTGATGCCGCCGTGTCGCTCAGTCCTTCTTTTGTCTGCTGCATGTCGCCATAGATATATAACGTGTCGCGTGCGCGCGTAAGCGCCACATACAGCATATTCAGATTATCCAACCGCTGTTGCAGGTGTTCTTGCCTGTATTCTGCTTCATACTCGGAGTTTGCCAGCGCAGAAGACATCCGCACAGGAATACGTTTGAGTTTCTGCACTGGAGCTTTGAGCAGTCCTTTTGCCTGACACCATAGCACGTCATCCTGACGGTCAATTTCCATATTCCACGAACAGAACGGAATAAACACATTCTTTGCCTCCAAACCTTTCGCGGTGTGAATCGTCATTATCCGTATGGCATCCGCAGCAGGCGCAGCAATGGATTGTTCGTGCATTTTGTCCTCCCAATACGTCAGGAAAGCCGCTATATTCGAACCGTATTTCGACACATAATCATGCACGCCGTCCAAAAGCGCATTGATATATGCAAGGTCTTTTTCATCCCGCGAAGGTAGTATTTTTATTATCTCTTCGGCTAATTCGCACAGTGAGACGGCCACATTCAACTGTTCCAACGCAGCCAGATCCGCCGCAGGGAATACAAGCCGTATATACCATTTTGCCACATCGTCCTGCAACACGCGCCAGCGCAAAGTCTGAATAACAAACTGCACCGACAGCGAAGTGTCCAAATGGAAACTGTCACACGAAACAATCTGCGTTTGCGCGAACACTGCCGATTGTTCATGCAGCGAACGGTAATACGAAACCACCTGTTCCGCGTCCTTATGCCCGCGTACCAAAATCAGCATGTCCGAAGCCGATTCACCTTGCTGCAAGCGGGATTCTATTTCCGCGAACATGTCTGACATGATTGTCTCACGCGCCGGCTTGTTGGATCTGCCACTATAGGGCACTAATTTCATTTGCACATAACCGCCGCTGTTTCCCGGTTTGTAGTAATCAGTCAGCGGATGTTTGCCGTATTCCTCATCATACAGTGCGGCGGCAAACTCATTGCCATAGCCTTCAGCGGTCAGTTTTTGGAACAACCCGAGATTAAATTGCACCACTTCCTGTGAGGAGCGGAAATTCCTGCGCAAAGGCATGTCATGGAAATACGCTCCTATATTCGGCGTTTCGTCATTCAGCCCCGCCATAATCTGCCAGTTACCGTTGCGCCAACGGTAAATGCTCTGCTTTATATCGCCGACAATAAAGACCGTTCCGCCGTTGGCAAGAATCTCCTCCACCAACGGTTTGAAGTTCTCCCACTGCAAAACAGACGTGTCCTGAAACTCGTCCAGCATGATATGCTTGTAGCGTATTCCGGCTTTTTCCAAGATAAAATCCGCATCTCCGACAGCCATAGCGCGGTGCAGTTTGTCCGCCGTTTGCGCCAACAGCACGCTGTTCTGTTCCGCGAGTAATGCCTGTATTTCGCCGCGAAGCGCGGACATCATTGCCAGATCATTCAACAGCGCAATGGTGCTTTTGTATGTATTATACACTCTCTGACATTCCACGCACAAATCGTCCAAATCCGCCAATTCCCGTAATGACGGGTCTTCATGCAGTTTTTTCCGTAACGCAGGTGTCGCACCGCGGAACAAATAATCGTTTCTGCAAGTCCCGTCCAAGTACGTCCCGACTTCATCAATAAACTTGTCAATGTTCTTTCCGAATTTTCCGTAACTTGTGCCTTGCACCCTGTTTAGTGCTTCCTGCAAGCGCTTCAGACATTCCGCGTGCCGCCAGTCGCAATTCACCTTGTATTTGTGTATTGCTTCTGCGTCAAAAACGATTTCACCTTCCGCGTCTAATTGCTGTACGGATTCGTTATACAGGCGTTTGGCGATGTCAATGAGTTGTCCGCGTATGTCCCAGTCTTTTCCCTCGTCCAGACGTTCGCTGACATAGTTGGCAATCTGTTTGTACAATGCCGTTTGTTGAACCATTGGACGCGTCAGCAGGTTATCCACCGCCATCGTAATCAGATGTTCGACATCCAGTTCCACTTCTGCACTTGCAGACGCGTCATCCAACATTTGTCCGAGCCCGTTGAGTAACTGCATAAGGAACGTGTCAATGGTCGAAATATGAATATTGTCATAATCCTCCAGCATGTTCTTGTAGCACCGCGCCGCTTCTTCGCGCAGTTCTTCATCCGTGGCATTCGTATTGGATATCATGCGGGCGCGCACAGCCTGTAACGCTGCATTGGCGTCTGCACCGGTGTTATTGGCGATGTTGTCCAGAAACAGCAGAATACGGTCTTTCATTTCCTGCGTCGCCTTGTTCGTGAACGTCACCGCAAGAATCGAACGGTAACTCTGCTTACTGAGCAGCAGCGCCACATAGTTTGCCGCCAAAGTGTATGTTTTTCCCGTTCCCGCAGAGGCGCGGCAGACGGTTAATGTGTTTGCGTGAGTGTTTGCCATAGTTTGTCTTCCGGCACAGGAGCCGTGATAGTTATTTGTTCGTGTGCCACAGGATGTTCAAACTCAATTTTGCGGGCATGCAGACATATTCCGCCGTCGGGATTACTGCGTTTCGCACCGTATTTCAAATCGCCCTTGACCGGACATCCGACAGCCGCCAACTGACAACGGATCTGGTGGTGTCGTCCCGTCTCCAAATTGATTTCCAACAGCGAATAATGCTCTCCGACCGCCAGCGTACGGTAACTCAATATTGCTTGTTTGGCATCTTTGGCATTAGGCTTGGCTATATACGATTTGTTCTGTTTCTCATTCCGCACGAGCCAGTTTTCAAGCCTTGCTTCCGGCACTTTCGGCGCGCCTTGCACGATTGCCCAATAGGTCTTGCGGATTTGCTCATGCGACTTGAACATCTCATTCAGCCGCGCAAGTGCTTTCGACGTCCGTGCAAACAGCACTACCCCGCTTGTCGGTCTGTCCAAACGGTGCGTCACGCCAAGAAACACTTCGCCGGGCTTGTTGTATTTGGCTTTGATATATGCCTTGACTGTTTCGCTCAGCGGAGTATCGCCGGTTTTGTCGCCCTGCACGATTTCGTTGCAGGTCTTATTGACGGCAATAATATGGTTATCTTCGTATAGTACGGTCATTTCACTGCAAATTGCGCTGACGGACGGCTTCGTAGATAAACACTCCGGCAGCAACGGAGACATTGAGCGACTCAATCGTTCCTGTCATCGGAATACGGACTTTCTCGTTACACAGTTTCAGGTTTTCCTCATAAATGCCTTTCTCCTCGTTTCCCATCACAATCACCAAAGGCACGGTCATGTCTGCTTCCGTATAGTTTTTATCCGTATGTTCCGTTGCCGCAACGATGGAGAGCCCGCTTTCGCGCATGTACCGCAATGCATTCTGCATGTTATCCACCTTGCAGACTGGCAACGTGTGCAGCGCACCCGCAGAAGCCTTGACGGCATCGCCGTTCACAGCCGCACAGCCGCGCGAACCGATTACCAACGCGTCCACACCCGCACAGACACAAGTCCGAGCAATGGCACCGAAGTTCCGCACGTCCGTCACGCCATCCAAAACGACCAGAAACGGCGTTTTGCCTTCTTCGAAAGCACTTTGTACGATGTCTTCCACGCGGTAAAACTCCACCGGCGACAGGAACGCAATCACGCCCTGGTGGTTCTTGTCGGTGAACTGATTCAGCCGTTCCACCGGCACGCGCTGAATAACCATCGGAGCTTGCAGCGCATTCAGTTTGTCGATTAACTCGCGTCCAATAGCGGAGTTCATGTCGCGGCGCAGCATAATCTTGTCAAACACTTTGCCGGCATCCAAAGCTTCCATTACCGCCCGCAGTCCGAAAATCATCTCTTTTTCAGGCGGACGCTTGGTGTCATAGTTCTTTTTTTGTATCATAAATCAGTATTTTAGCCAGTTCAGAAACTCGTCCACATCCACGGAGAAGGAGTACGGTTCACTGATGATCTCTCCGCGCGGCGAGAGTTGGATGTAATACGGCTGTGCATTCGAGCCATACACTTCCCGCTGCAAACGGCTGTTCTCGTTGCCTTCGCTTTCGCCGTCGGCATCTTTGTCCTGCTTGTCATCCACGTACAACGTAATCAGCACATAATTCGCCAGCCGTTTCTGCACCGTGTCCGCTGACAATACATACGCTTCCATTTTCCGGCAGTTCACGCAGCCATAGCCTGTAAAATCAAGCAATACGGGCTTGTTCTCCTGTTTTGCGAAGAGCAAACCTTGTTCGTAGTCGTCAAACACTTCGCGCCCTTCCACAGGCTTAGGAGGAGCAAATGCCGCAATGGCTTTTACAGGTGCGCCACAGAGCCCCGGAACAAGGTATGCAGCAAAGGCAAACGACACTATAGCGAGACTCTTCCCCACCCAACTTTTGCGAATCAGGTAAACGCCCAGACCTGCAAAGCAGATTATCCACAGCGCGATAAACAGCCACCGCGGAAGGATCCCCCAGCCATAAGCCATGTCAGCCACCGACAAGAACTTCAGCGACAGCGCCAACTCCACAAACGCCAAAGTCACTTTGAACGACTTCATCCACTCGCCGGATTTGGGCAGTTGCTTCATCCATTCGGGGAACATCGCAAACAGCGCAAACGGCAATGCCAATGCAATTGCAAAGCCCAACATGCCTGTTGCCGGCGCCAACAATGACTGTCCGGCGGCTTCCACTAACAGCGTCCCGATTATCGGACCCGTGCAGGAGAACGACACGATCACTAACGTAAACGCCATAAGCAGTATGCTCACGAATCCGCTAGTCGAACGTGCTTTGCTATCTAACGCTGTGGACCATGAATCCGGCAAGGTTATCTCGAACAAACCGAAGAACGACAGCGCAAACACCACCAACAGCGCAAAGAAGAACAGGTTCACTATCGCGTTGGTGGACAGCGCATTCAATGCCGACGCGCCGAACAGGATCGTAATCAGCAAGCCTAAACCGACATAGATAATCACAATGCTCAACCCGTACAGGATGGCATCTTTTTTGCCGCCGCCTTTTTTGAGGAAGAATGACACGGTCATCGGGATTATCGGCCACACGCAGGGCGTGAATATCGACATGAATCCGCCGAGCATGCCCAATAGGAAGATTATCCACAGCGAACGGTCACTCCCTCCTTCATTCCTTGACTCCTTAATCCCTTCATCCCTTAACTCCTTATACTCCCAAATCTCCGGTGCGGTACACATCCGGTCGTCACAGGCGTTGAATCGTACGGGAACGGCTTCCGCCAGAGTAACGGAATAAATGCCTTCATATTCTTCGCCTACCGTCTCCTCGCCGAGCGAAATCAGAGTCATGTGCCATCCGGCCTCGATAACCGCCGTCAGACGGACGCTGTCGCCAACGGTTTCACCGCTCCATTTCACCGGCTCGACCATTTGTGCAGACAATCCTTGTGCCGCCATTACCGCCGCACAAAGCAATGCAATATATGTTACAAGGTGTCTCATTCCTATAATTTTGCCTGCAAAATTACTGCTTTTTCCGCATATATGCAAAAAAAAGTGCACTTTTCCGCCAAAATATTTGCATTAATCGTCTTTTCTGCAAAAAAAAATGTAGTACCTTTGCAGCGTCAAACATAAAAATTAATGCTTATGAAACCTATTTTTAATCAAGTTTACGAAGATTTATTGAAGTGAAAAAAGTGCTCAGATTTGAGGAAAAATGACATCACCTATGAATGATAAAATTTTTTGTTTTCAATGCCACAACAGCGTATATCGTGTGGCGCAAAAAGGATGGCTGAATACCGTTGCTCCGGGTGACACGGCAGTCGTGATCACGCCCAAGACGGTTGAGACCTACGATGCCCGCAAACACCTTAGGTAATTGACCATTGGACAATTTACTATTGGACAATTTATTGGACAATTTTGTTATTGAATCATTGTTAGCTGCAATAATCCAATGGATCAATGAATCAATCAATCGAAAAATGGTAAATCGTCCAATGGTCAATAAAAAAAAGTGCGGGAAATCGCACTTTTTTTTTGGTGGAATGAAAAAAAAGCAGTACTTTTGCGCGGTTTTTGAAAAATCAAACATACCGACTGCGGTTCTTTTGGTTCGGTTATGCTCCGGAAACGGGCGTCCGAATGCAAAAGCCAAGAGGGAACCAGGTGCAAATCCCGGACAGACCCGCTGCTGTAAGTCCTATACCAAATTGTCGTTGTACAATGCCATTGCCAAAAAGTGAGAAGGCACAACGATGAGGGACAAGTCAGAATACCTGCCGTACGTCGAGCGTTCACAAGACTCCCGCGGACTGGAGACGAACGGAAAGGTAGCGCAACGTATGCGTGTTTCTCCTTGCACGTAGTATATACTATGGTCTTGTTAACGCTCAAACAACGAGTTGATAATTAACAGGACAAATAGTTATATGCGTAAATCTCTAATCTTATTCATTCTTTTATTTCCGGCTCTTATAGCCGGTATATCCGCGACGGACACTATCCGCCTTGCCATGCAGGCTTCCCTCAAGAACTTTCCACAGGACACAGACGGCAAATGGATCTACACCTACAGCGATTACTACCCTTCCCTTGATTTCGGGGATTACTTTTCGTTTGCCCATATGAAACACTATATCGGCGGCGGTAATCCGAGTACGGACGAGATGTCATATTGGGACGGTTTCACCATTTGCACCAACGGCGACAATACGGACTACGGCTACAGCGGTTCATCCGCGTTTTGGCCTGAACACCAATGGGGTTGCATGGCAGGCGGAGGACTGAATGCCGCAGGAAAAGTAGTCAAAGGTGCACCGTATCTGGTTGCGTACTGGGGCTATAACTACGAAGATGAATCCATGCGCAGTTTGCAGGTGGATTTTGCGGACGGAGAGACACATCGTCCGGTCGGCATATGGGTGTGTAACCATCCGTGGGCGTACTACGGCATTATTCACGATGACGGATTTGCGCACTCCTTTGCAGACAACGGTGCGGAATTCAACCTTATTGTGCATGGTTTGGACGAGGAAGGAAAAGAAGCGGGAATGCCCATCGTCATACACCTTGCTACGTATCGTAACAACAAACTGGACATCTCTCCCGACTGGAAATATGTGAAGCTAAGTTCTTTGGGACAGGTGAACGGCATTTATTTCACCATGGAAAGCAGTGACAATGCCGGCGCGTTGGGTATGAACACGGCGGCTTTCTTCTGTCTCGGTGGCATGGAAATACTCGAACATGTGGATGAGATTCCACGTCCCGCAGGTCTGGAAGCCGAACCCATTGACGAGAACAGCGTAAAAGTCAAATGGAGCAAAGTATATGACGCCGCCTATTACCGGCTCTATGTCGATTCCGTATTGGTGGATTCCACAAAGACAACCAATTATACCTTTACGGGACTGAAAACCTACACCTCTTACCGTTTCTTTGCGCAGGCAGTGTCCGCCTTCGGCGAGAGTTCCGACTGGGGCTACGTAGCTGCCCGCACCAAAGACCTTACACCGCCTACTCCACCCACCAATTTGAAGGTCGTGGAAGTGGGTATGTACAAGATCGTACTTTCGTGGGACGCCGGAACGGATAACATTGCCGTTGGAAAATACACGATTTACGTGAACGGGAAAAAGTATTCACGCCCAAAATATACAACCGCATCCATAACCGGACTTGACGCGGGAACGACCTACCAAATTGAGGTGGAGACGCTGGATTCATCGGGCAATGCCAGTGAACGTGTGTCCATAACGGTCAGCACCTTATCGACCATGCCTACCGATGTGGAGGAAACAACAGCGCATGACAAACAAACGGTATATACCCTGAACGGACAGCCCGTGTCACACGATGCCGTTCCGGCAGGACAGGTGTATATCATACAATCAGGCAAGCAAACAACCAAACAAATTATACGTTAAACAACTAAATTTAATTGCTACATGAAAAGAAATTCTCTGTTTCTTGCGTGCCTGCTGCTCCTTTGCGGAGCATGGCACAACGCGCAGGCAGCAGTGGTGGAAGTGACGATGAACAGCGTCACTACGACCATGACCCTGCAAGACAAAAACGGTGATCCGGTTACAGCAGACTCGCAGTCCGGAAAAACCTATGTCTTTAACAACCTGTCCAAAGGAGAGTACACTCTCTACGGCTACAACTCAGACAGCGAGTTGAACGGAACGTTCAAGTTCAATGTCGGCGACGATGACATGTCCATGCAGATCTGGACGATTCCGAACATCAGTGTCTCCAATGACGGCTGGGTTTATGGCACCGACTACACCATTGAGGACTGCGAAGTGCACAGCCGCGAAGGAGAGACCTTCCCCGTCACACTCGGAGACAACGCGGGCAATAAGTCCGTACTGACCTACGACGGCGGCAGCGTCATTCTGCGCTTTGTCCCCACACCTGCCCGTGAAGCGGAAGGCTATGTCTTCGCATGGGACGGACGCACCGTAACCGGCAACACGAACATCATTGCCAACATGCCGACGGGTGGCGAGTTCACTTCTTCTTGCCCTGCGGATGCCGAGATTGCTATGATGCAGAAAAAAGGCGGCGCACAAGGTTCAGGAACGATTCACTATGTGCCGTTCACGTTGATTGAACCAAAGTCGGTGGTAACAAGCGGCGACACCAAGACTTACACTTGGCAGCTCGGTCATGAATGCCAATACAATATGCGTGCATGGCGTGAAGGAAGCCTGACGCAACTACTCTATTTCTACTACAACACGGACGAGACCAAATGTCCGGAGATTAACTTTACCGAAGCGGATTTCTCCGCCCGTGACCCAAAATGGATAGACCATAATCCGCGAAATCTTGGTCGTATGAACGATTGTAATATCCTCATCAATATCAATGAGAAAGGTTATCTACAGATGACAGCCGGAAAAGAGTATGATCTCTTGGCTGAACGCGACTGGCAGATTATTCCGAACCAGACGGAGAACTACTTCCTTGAACCGGATTATCACTATGCCGTCTATGATATTAACGGCAATCCCGACAATTCGGTGGTGGAGATTGTGCCGGACGGTTATATCGGTTCCGAGTGGGCAATTTTGCGTGCCAAAACTCCGGGCACAGCCATTGTTACCATTACATATGACGCGGCTTCCGCCAGCCAGTATGCTAAAGGAAAGACAAACAGACAAGACTATTATGGCGGACGCTATTTCGGAGCACTGTGGCCGGAGAATACGGCAGTGTTTGTCGTATCGGTTAATGCACAGGCTAACAGCATGGATGCCAATATGCTCCTCAATGAGGAATACAACGAAAACTCGGCACGTCTGGCAGGTAGATATGTCGATGCCGAGCACGATGTGTTCTACTATATCAACGACGAGGAATATGCCGAATACACCTTCAAGCCAACAGGCGTAACAAGCGTGGAGATTTCATACCCGACAATTCGCACCAATGATGCCGTTTATAACACCGGCTGGCACGCTGTCGCCAAGAACGCAGACAACACCTATACCCTTCATCTCAAGCATGGACGCCAGATTGTACGTATGGGTGACGGTACAGGCAAATATATCTATCAGGTGCTGACCGCCAAACACGCCACCCGTACAATTACCAACCGCACCAATGCTTCCACCACACGTTTCCTGCCCGGAAACAATGTCACGGTGCAGTATGACGGTCTGTTCCACCCCGCCAACAAACTGTCGGGCATTTACAATATGTCCGCCTACATAACCTATAACGGTGTTCCGACTGGTCAGTCGCTTATCCTCAGCCCTAACCAGTACTGGTTTGCCGGAACACCATCGGCACAGGCAGTGTCCTTTACGATTCCCATTGACTACACCGGCACAACCTACAGCATGACGGACGGCGTAATACAAGTACTGGGCTACGGTGACCCTATCGGCAACCACCGTACAATCGGCAAATGGTCGGGACGTTCACCGAACTTCACTGCCGGCGCAGGTGCTACCTATTTCGGCACTTTGCCGGACGTTGTCATTCCTGTGACCCAACCCGCAGAGACGCGGGCAAGATTCATCCTTGACCCGTCGGACGCAGAGATTATAAAAGTGACGAATAGTCTTGGTGTCGAAGTGACTGCCGACGGCGACGGCAGATACTTGCTTAAGGAAGGTGACAACACCGTTGTGGCACATCATCCGGCACGCAAACGCGCACCGATTACCGTAACCATCAATTCGGACTGTCCTGCAGAATGTGACATCCCATTGGTACTCGAAACGATTCCCGAAAACGGCTGGGATGGTACCACAAAGACAGAACCTACAAAGACAAGCGGTATATACCATATTAAGAACGGTGCTGAACTGGCGTGGTTTGCAGCGCAAGTAACGGCAGGAACGGGAAAAACATACAAAGCCGTTTTGGATAATGACATCGACCTCTGCGGCTACAACTGGACGCAGATAGGAACGAGCAGCAAGCATTTCGCAGGAGAGTTTGACGGTCGGGGATTCACCATTGATAATCTGTATATGACTGCCACACAAGCCGATGCAAAAAAAGTGTACGGTCTATTCGGACAACTGGAAGGACCTGCGGTTATCAAGAACCTTGTCATCCGCGGTTCAGTGAATAACGACTATAGTACAACATCCGGAGTCAATATGGGTGCATTGGCAGGCAAAGCACAGGGACAATCCACCAAACGCATTACTATCAGCAATGTTACAAACTATGCCAATTTGACAGGTCACAGCCATTATATTGCAGGCTTGATAGGCAATGGTACATTTGTGGATTTTGACCGCTGTGCCAATTACGGCAATGTGCTGATTACACATACAGGATCAGCAACATCCACCTACGCCACAAGTGCCGCAGGCATTGTAGTTGCCGCTTCTGCGAATGTGACTGTCACCAACAGTTACAACTGCGGCAATATAGTTGCAGACAATTATGTAGGAGGTATTTGGGCAGCAAAGAATTACAATTACAACATAACAACCACCAACTGCTACAACACAGGCTGGATAAATGCGGCAAAAGGGAACAACGCTGGTGCTTCAATGGGCGCTATACGCAATACTAAAACCACCACTGATGAAACACCAAATGTCACTAACTGTTATTCCAATGCAGACTTTCTATTCAACGAACTCAATACAATCATTGTTGAGGACGAAGAAGCATGGAGCGGTGGCGAAATAGCCTACAAACTCGGCGAAGCATATGGTCAGCAAATCGGCGTGGATCCGCTGCCAGTACTCGGAGGTATGAAAGTCTATGAAAAAGAACTGAGTGACGGAAGACTTGTTTATTCCAATGACCCATATTCCGAATACATCCGTGACGGTCTGACAACCGGTAATATGGGAACAGTCTGCCTGCCCTGGGCTTCCGAACTGTACTGCGGTGCCACCTTCTACATCATCCTCTACAAAGAGTTGGACAACAATGGTGATCCGTATAATATCACCTTGGAAGAAGTGACTACTCTGGAACCCGGTGTTCCGTATGTCTTTGTTCCGAATGAAGATGCCATCCATGTGTATTACTTCTCGCACACGGCGGCTCTCACGCCTTCTGTAGATGTCAACAACGGTTTGTACGGCACATTTGATTATATCACCGATGGATCCGCAGGCGCTTCCGGCAACAAATTAGAGAATAACTACGTTGTCTATAACAACATGTTCCAGAAATGCGGAGGTTACTGCCAACTTCCGGCAAACCGTGCATATATCAAAATGGACAAAGTGCCTGTACAGGGTGCAACCAATGCTCCGAAGCCCAAAGCGGAAAGACGGCATATCGTAATTAGTAATGCCCAAAAACCGCAAACGCCGACAAGCATTGACAACATCGTTACGGATGCAGAAAACACGGCATATGACATCCTCGGACGTCCCGTAGATATCAATAATGCTGTACATGGAGTTTATATTATCAATGGTCAAAAAGTTATTAAGTAAAGATTATGAAACACAACTATAGTATTCCGCAAACAGCAGTTGTCAGTATTGTCACGACGAACCTGCTGATAGGTAGTATCATCGATACGCCGCTGAATGGAAATGTAAACAACGGTTCAGAAAGTGGTATTACCGGAGGATAACATCCCCATACACTTTGGATTCAACAGAGAAACGCGTCATTTGGCGCGTTTCTTTGTCATAATCCTATAAAATCTCTTTTTTTTTACAAAAAAATTTGCACGTATAAATAAAAAGCCGTACCTTTGCGCCGCATTTGAGTAATGCATGTTGTGGTTCGCTTATGCTTTCAGTATCAGCGATTAAAAGGGAAGGCTGTGCAAATCAGCCGCTGTCCCGCAGCCGTAAGTCTCACAACCGAACTCCGATTCTGATTGTCACTGTTTAACGACGGGAAGACAGGAGTGAGGGAGACAAGCCGGAAGACCTGCCCAACGGATAACGCCACTCTCCTTGACGCGGATATCAAGGCAAAGGCTATGGGTAAAACTATTCAAAACATATCATCTATGCGGCACGGAAATCGGGCTATAATGAGAAGCGTCAACGCCTCTTTTCTTTCGGTTTTTGTTTTTTGTTTGTTGTTTCTCGTTTATCCCGATTCTGTGTGCCACGCAAATTCGCCTTATATATATAAGGTGTATGAATTTGCTCCCGCTCCGGGTCAGTTTGTGAATGTGCTGCCTGCATACAAAGAAGATGATACAGAGGAAGACATGCGTCAAAAGGCGGAAGACGCCATTGCCGGAGACGCCAAAGGTTTGGTATGTTTAGGTGGCTGGGGGGGATTTATCGTTTTCGGCTTTGACCATATGGTGCTCAATATGCCTGACCAACGCGACCTGCTGATTTGGGGCAATGCCTTTGAGAACAACGCCGAACCCGGAATAGTGTATGTCAGTTACGATGCCAATGACAACGGCAAACCCGATGATCCGTGGTACGAAATAGCCGGCAGCGAATATGAGTCGGCGACGCTTGATTATCAATTGACATACTATCTTCCGGAAGAAGGTCACGAAGCCAAGCCGGAAGAAGGCAATCCCTATATCACTGATGCCGAGTATATTCTTTGGCGCGACCAAGAAGGCAAAACAGGCTATATCGCCCAAAACGTCTATCACAAGCAGTCCTATTTTCCGCGCTGGGTAGAAACGGAAGAACTGACATTTACCGGCAGTTTGCTGCCGAACAATGCCACGTCCTATGTGGAGAATGAGGTGACCAAGTTTCTTCTGCCTGCCTTTGGGTACGGCTATGCGGATAACCTGCCGAACACGTCGGAAGATGCCGCGATTGACCTTGACTGGGCAGTTGATGAGCAAGGTAATCCGGCACATCTGGAAGGCGTTCATTTCGTCAAAGTGATGACCGGCGTCAACCAGCAATGCGGCTGGCTTGGCGAAACATCCACCGAGATTTCAGGCGCCGAAGACCTGCATCCGGATGCTGTTGCTCCGGAAAGCATTGAGGGAGTTTGTTCCCCTACTCTGCCCGCCAAACGGCTTGTCAACGGGCAACTGTACATATTCCGCGACCATAAACAATATACCGTAACAGGTACAATAATCAATAGTATTAACCATTAAATTCATGTATTTATGAAGAAATTTTTCTTTGTTGGTCTGATGACCTTTGCAGCCACAAGTTTGATGGCTGCTGTAAACGTAGCAACTTTTGAAAACGAAGCCGGTGGCATCAATGTGGCTCACGCTGACACTTGCTGGCAAGGCGCAAACACACCGGTAATCGGCTGGAACAACTGGAAGAGCGGCGATTTTAACTTCCAGACGTACTACGGCGGTAATAGCGGCTACGGAGATTATTACGCTGCATTTACCGTAACGAATGAGGTATCCACTACTGCTACAGCTATGGGCTATGACGCCCCTTATCGTTCCGCCTCCGGAGGTGGTTACAATGGCAGCAGCAACTTCGCTGTGAAGTACGTAGATTCGTACAGCCCGGACACCATTAAGTTCAGCAAGCAAACCGTACAGGGATTCTTTGTGAACAACACTCCCTACACCATCGGCGGTATCACCACCAACAACTACTCTCCTGCTCATCAGTTCAAACAGACGGATTATTTGGTGCTCTACTGCATTGGTTTGAATGACAAAGAGGTTGTTGACACCGTTAGGGTTTATCTCGCTAAAGATGGCAAACTGATTGACAAATGGACCTATGTTGAGTTGGCTTCTCTCGGCGAAATCAATGGTCTGATTATGACTATGTGGGGCTCGGATATCTCCACTTATTACGGCCAGGATTATTTGAACACTCCGGCTTATTTCGCCATGGATAACTTCGGCGCGACCAAACCCCTCGACTATGTAGTTCCGGAAATGAGAGAATTTACCGTTGCTACCGGTGTTGAAGGCGTTGAGGTTGTTACTCCCGCGCAGAAGATTTTCCGCAATGGTCAAATCTACATTCTCCGCAACGGTGTGATGTACAACATCAACGGCGCTGTGGTTAAATAACGGCATCGTACATACATGAAGAAACGCGTCTGTCCGGCGCGTTTCTTTGTTTGTGTGATGTATGTGTGGCACTCTTATTCCTCGCGGATAATGTGTGCGCCAATGGCATTGAGACGACCTTCAATGTTCTCGTAGCCGCGGTCAATCTGGTCGATGTGGTCAATGCGTGACCTTCCGTCAGCACTCATTGCGGCGATCAGCATTGCTATACCTGCACGGATGTCCGGACTTGTCATGTTGTTCTTCTTCAGCTGACGCTGGTGATCGTGACCGATTACAACCGCTCTGTGCGGGTCACACAAAATAATCTGTGCGCCCATGTCAATCAGTTTATCAACAAAGAAGAGACGCGATTCGAACATCTTCTGGTGTATCAGCACTGAACCTCGTGCCTGCGTAGCCACCACCAAGATGACAGACAGCAAGTCAGGCGTCAGACCCGGCCACGGGGCATCTGCCACAGTGAGAATGGAGCCGTCCAAGAAAGAATCAATCTGATAATGCTCCTGCGCAGGGATATAAAGGTCATCGCCGCGCTCTTCCACCGTGATTCCAAGCCTGCGGAAAGCTTCAGGAATAATGCCCAAGTCTTTGCAGGAGACGTTTTTGATAGTCAGTTCGGAACCGGTAATCGCTGCCATGCCAATGAACGAGCCGACTTCAATCATGTCCGGCAGCAACGTGTGCTCGGTGCCATGCAGTTCCTTCACACCTTCGATGGTCAAAAGATTCGACCCTACTCCGGTGATTCTGGCGCCCATGCGGTTCAGCATCTTGCAGAGCTGCTGGAGATAAGGTTCACAGGCAGCGTTGTAAATCGTTGTCGTGCCTTGTGCCGTAACAGCCGCCATGACAATATTGGCAGTTCCTGTGACAGAGGCTTCGTCCAAAAGCATGTATGAGCCGTTCAAGCCGTTTGGCGTTGTAAACGTGTAAGCAAGGATGTCCGGCTTGTATTCAAACCGCGCGCCAAGATTGTACATGCCCTGGAAATGCGTGTCCAGACGACGGCGACCAATCTTGTCTCCGCCGGGCTTGGCATACGTCACTTCCCCCAGACGCGCCAGAAGCGGTCCAATGAGCATGACTGAGCCGCGCAGTTTGTTGCAACGTTTGAGGAAATCTAGGCTGTTGAGATAACCGTGATCCAAATTGGCGGCACAGAATTTGACCGTTCCTTTGGCGAGACGCGTGACTTTTACGCCGATCTTCTCAAGCAGGTCAATGAGGTTGTTTACGTCGAGAATGTCGGGTAAATTGCGGATAATAACCTCTTCGCGGGTCAGAACAACCGCACACAACACTTGCAGCGCTTCGTTCTTTGCGCCGCAAGGAGTGATTTCGCCATGCAGTTTGTGACCGCCTTCTACTACAAAACTTGCCATGATATTTACGATTTAGCGATTTACGATTTATATATAGTTCACCTCCGGATTGATGCGGATGTTGAATTTGTCAAAAACGGAGTCAGAGACTTGTTGGGCGAGGTTGATGATGTCATCCGGAGTCGCTTTGCCTTCAGCATTGACAATGACCAGCGGCTGGTTGTGCCAAACCTGTGCACCGCCAAGTGACTTGCCTTTCCAGCCGCACTGCTCAATAAGCCACGCAGCAGGGATTTTCACGCCTTGCGGACTCTCGAAATGCGGCATCATCGGGAACAGTTTGAGCAACGCCTGCGCCTGTTCTTCCGGCACAAACGGATTCATAAAGAATGAACCTGCACTGCCGACCTTGCCCACTTCCGGCAGTTTGGCAAGACGCGTCTGAATAATCTCTTCGCGCTTGGCTCGGGCATCGCCTTTCTCCACGTGATAAACCACGGACGTGACAATGTATTTGCCTTTGTATTCGTGCTTGAAGATACTGTCGCGATAGCCAAAACGACATTCAGCGTTCGTCATAACGCGTTCGGCAAGTGTCTCTGTATCAAGGACTTTGACGGAAAGAATGACGTCCTTTGCCTCGCAGCCGTATGCACCGACATTCTGCACGGCTGACGCACCGACTTCGCCGGGAATAAGGCTGAGTTTCTCCAGTCCGCAATAGCCCATGTCGGTCAGTTGGGCAATCAAATCATCCAAACGCAAGCCGTTCTGCGCCTCAACCGTTTCATCGTCCAGGAACTTGGCACGCGCCATGCGGGAATGAAGCAACACGCCGTCAAAGTCTTTGGTAAACAGCAAGTTAGAGCCCTGTCCTATGTGAAGAATCCGCTCGCCACGATGTGCTTTGAGAACTTCACGCAGTTCGTCAAGGCTGTCGTATTCCACCAACAGCCGCGCCTTGACATCTATGCCGAACGTGTTGTACGGCAAAAGCGATATGTTTTCTAAATTTCGCATACGTCTGAAGGCATTCTAAGGTCACCGCGCGGTGAAAGACTGACAGGCACCACTTTCGGACCGTCAGGCATACAAGAGCGCTTGAACTGCTGCACAAAGAAGCGGTGCATAAAGACATTGAGCCACTTGACAATCTCGTCTTCGGAGTATTTGTCCTCAAACGCCTGCAACGCCATGTACGCAATCTTCTCGCGCGTGAAACCATAACGCAAATAGTAATACATGAAGAAATCATGCAAATCATACGGACCAATCTTGTCCTCGGTCTTCTGGGCGATTTCGCCGGTTTCAGTAGTTGGCAGCAGTTCCGGCGAAACAGGCGTGTCCACCACATCCAACAAGACGCGGCGCGTGGCTTCGTCAAAGAAATTCTCTGCGCCGTAACGCACCATGAAACGCACCAAAGTCTTTGGAATGCCCGCATTGACGCCATACATGGACATCTGGTCGCCGGAATATGTGCACCAACCAAGTGCCAGTTCGCTCATGTCACCGGTGCCAAGAACAAGTCCGTTGTGTTTGTTTGCGAGATCCATCAGCACAAGCGTCCGGATACGGGCTTGGGCGTTCTCATAGATGATATCGTGCGTTTCAAGGTCATGGTCAATGTCGTGCAAATGCTGCGTTGCCATTTCACGGATGGAAATCTCCTGAATGGTCACTCCAAACTGCTCCATAAGTGCCAACGCATTCTGGTAGGTGCGGTCGGAAGTGCCAAAGCCAGGCATTGTCACGCCAATGACGCGCTCACGGTCATAGCCGAGTTTGTCAGCCGTCTGTACAGCCACAAGCAATGCCAACGTTGAATCCAAACCGCCGCTGACACCCACAACGATTGTCTCTGCATGTGTATGCTCCCAACGACGCGCCAACGCGGAAGTCTGGATGGCAAACACATCGCCGCAATAGTTGTCCTCGTCGCCTTTTTCAGGCAGGAAGGGTGTCGGAGAGAAATGACGGTGCAAAGACTCCGTAAATTCGTTTGCGCGGTCTATTGGCGCAACGTTTATTTTGCGGTAGTGACCGTGCTGGTCTTTGGTAAAGTTGGTGTTCCGTTGACGGTCTGTACGTAAGCGCTCAACGTCTATCTCGCTGATTACCATGTAGTTTTCGCGCTGGAAGCGTTCGCCCTGTTCAAGCAGGTCGCCGTTCTCGGCAATGTATGTCGAGCCGGAAAAGACAACGTCTGTCGTGGACTCGCCTACGCCGGAACTCGTATAAACATAGCCGCAACGGACACGTGCAGACTGCTGCGTAATCATCTGGCGGCGGTAAGCGTGTTTGCCTGTCACGCAGTTGGAACTGGAGAGATTGAAAATAATCTCTGCACCCTGAATTGCCAATTGCGTGGACGGCGGAAGCGGACTCCAGAGATCTTCGCAAATCTCGATGCCAAAGCTATAATCACGGGTCATGAAAAGCAAGTCCGTTCCGAACGGAACATCCCCACCCCATAATTCAACCGTCGGAATACGCGGCTTGCCGTCGTGCTCACGGGTTGCGCGACCGGAAGTGAACCAACGTTTTTCGTAGAACTCGCCAGTATTGGGCAGGTTGATCTTCGGAACGACACCCACCACTTCACCATCCGTCATCACAAACGCACAGTTGTAAAGGTTATTGTCCACCTTCAGCGGCGCGCCAACCAGTACGATAATCGGTTTCTCGCGTGTAAATTGGCAAATCTGCTCCAACGCCAGCAAGGCATTGTATTGCAGTTGCTGCGTGAAAAAGAGATCGGCACAAGTATAGCCGGTAACCGTCAATTCGGGAAAACAGATGACCTCAACGCCTTCTTCCATCGCTTCGAGAATCTGTTCCTTGACCTGTTTGACATTGTATGCGCAGTCCGCCACATGCATTGTTGGCACCGCAGCCGCCACACGTACAAATCCAAAGTTCGTTTTCATATATTTGAATGTATTAGATTCTACTTTTCATAAAAAACGTACAAAATTACACAAAAAATCCAATATCTACAAAAAAAATGCACTTTTTTACGAAAAAATTTTGGTAATTCAAAAAAAAGCAGTACTTTTGCAGCCGCTTTAACAAAATTACCTTGGTGCTATCGTCTAGTGGCCTAGGACAACGGCCTCTCACGCCGTAAACCCCGGTTCGAGTCCGGGTAGCACTACCAAAAGACCGCCAACCGCGGTCTTTTTTGATAAAAAACATGGGCGATTACCCTTCCATATTGCTTGAAAATGCCGTCAATCAGGTTGCTTCGCTGCCCGGAATAGGCAGAAAAACGGCTTTGCGGTTGGTGCTGCATCTGCTTCGCCAGCAACCAAACGAAGTGGAAGCGTTTGCGGGTTCGCTCACACGGCTAAAACAGGAAGTCAAGTATTGCCGGATTTGCCACAATATCTCGGACGAGGAGGTTTGTCCGGTTTGCAGTTCGCGACACCGCGACCATCAGACCGTTTGCGTGGTGGAGAACGTGCAGGATGTAATGTCCATTGAAAACACCGGACAATACAACGGCGTTTATCATGTCTTGGGTGGCATTATCTCTCCTATTGACGGCATCGGACCGAAAGACATTGAGATTGATTCGCTCGTGGAACGCATTGTGCCGGAGCAGATAAAAGAGGTTATTTTGGCGTTACCAACCACCATGGAAGGCGACACGACGAACTTCTATATTTATCGCCGCCTGACTGCTTTGGCATTACCTGAACCGCTGACAGTTTCCCAAATTGCACGCGGTGTAGCAGTCGGAAACGAACTGGAATATACCGACGAAATAACTCTTGGACGCTCAATCGTCAACCGCGTGGCATTCAACGGATAACACCTTATAATATATAATATGGAGAAGAAAATTATCAAAAACCTGAATTGGTACTATTACGGCATTATGGCGCTGACGGTTTGCGTGGCGGCAATTGCGTATTTATTGGTTGTAAAACAGATAGTTACGCCTATTGACCCGCTATCCAAACTCGGACAAGTGCTACAATATATCATTATCTTTGACGTGCTGCTGACCGTTCCCGGCGGATTATGGTGGCACAAAAAGAAATGCGGCAAAGTTGCCCAAATAGAGGACAAAGAAGCACAGTTGGAAGCATATCGCAAGTCTGCCATGTGCCGGATTCTGTTGGTGAGCAACACCATGCTTTGGGCATTTGCGGCATATTATCTCATGGGCGCATATATGTCCATGCTGTGGGTGGCTGCTATTTCTGCCATCGGCTGGTACTTCACCAAACCGACCGAAAAGAAGATGTACTTTGAGTTGCATCCAAATGAAGAACAATATTAAATCCCGACCGCTATGATTATCGCAGTTGATTTTGACGGAACAATCGTCACCCACGAATACCCGAAAATAGGCAAACCTATTCCGTTTGCCATAGACTCGCTCAAACGTCTCCAAGAAGTTGACCATCATCAACTCATTCTGTGGTCGGTTCGTGAAGGAAGCCTTTTGGAAGAAGCGGTGGAATACTGTCGTCACCGAGGATTGGAGTTTTATGCCGTTAACACCAATTATCCGGAGGAATTGCCGGAGAATCGTCCGAACCGCAAAGTGACAGCAGACCTGTACATTGATGACCGCAATCTCGGCGGATTGCCAGACTGGGGGATTATCTACCAGATGATTCACACTGGCAACTACAACAAACCTGTCCCCATGGCATACGAACAGCCAAGACGCAAAACATGGTGGCAGAAACTACTCGGAATATGATTACGCTGCGCAAAATAGAGCCTACAGACCTGCCGTACTTGTATCAGTGGGAGAACGATGCCTCTGTTTGGGCGGACGGCGCAAACCATAATCCTTTGTCGCAAAAGGATTTACGGGATTATATTGCTCATACAAGCGGCGATTTGTACCGCGACGGACAATTGCGGCTGATGATTATGGCAGGCGATGCAAGTGTAGGCTGCATGGACTTGTTTGATTTGGATATACGCAACCGCCGCGCTGCCATCGGCATGTATATTGCAGCGAAGTATCGCGGAAAAGGCTACGGAACAGAAGCCGTCAAGGCTTTGGAAGAGTACGCATTCGGACATTTGGACTTGCGTTTGCTTTATGCCGTTATCGCCACCAAAAATGAACCTTGTTCGCGTTTGTATAAATCGTTGGATTATACGCCGTCGTCTGTTTTAAGCGGTTGGACACTTGAAGGAGACGCCATTTTGTGGCAAAAACACAAAAAATAGTGTTTTTCTTGTGTTTTTTCTTGCAGGGTTCAAAAAAAAGCAGTACTTTTGCACGCTTTTTCAGCAAAAGCCATCAATACACAAACCAACGCAGTGTTTGTGGATTGAAGAGGAGGAACCGACGGAGCGTCCAATTCGCAGGGCGAATTATTTATAGCGCAGTCAGTTCCGACGAAGGAAAGTTGTCTGAGTGGTCGAAAGAGCCACACTCGAAATGTGGTGTACGCATTACGTCGTACCGGGGGTTCGAATCCCTCACTTTCCGCAAAGTCTGTAAATACAGGCATTACAGCAAATCTGCATGATTTTTCTGTAACAAAACTGTAACATTTACTTTTTCTTGGCAGAGCAATTTGCCAAGAAAATTTTTTAGATTTCTGACTACTTTAGTGAATTATAGAGAATCTGAATGGGATGTCGTGCTGTGATGTTAGTGGCATGACGGATATGTTCGCGGCAAGATGTACCCGGTGCGGCGACAATGCCATTTGCCTTGCGGACAGCAGGAAAAAGCACCATCTCACCAATAGCCATAGATGTTTCATAGTGCTCCGCCTCATAGCCGAAAGAACCCGCCATTCCACAACAACCGGACGGAATAACATGAACCTTTCTGGCTGTCGTATATTGCAAAAGGCGTGCGGTCTTTTCCACTCCGACAAGAGCTTTCTGGTGACAATGTCCATGAAGCCAGATATCTGCTTCGGATTTTGTGAAAACCGATGGATCAATTCGTCCGGCATCAATCTCCCGACATAAAAACTCATCATACAGAAGGCTGTTCTTCGCAAGTAATTCCGCTTTGGCACGCAGATTATTGTCCGGCATAAGATCCGGATACTCATCGCGGAACGACAGAATGCAAGATGGCTCAATTCCTACTAACGGAGTATCAGAAGATATATGCGAAGACAGTGATTCTACATTGCATCTCGCATACTTCGCAGCCAAATGCAGGCATCCTTTTGAAATCGCCGCCCTACCCGATTCCACGTGCTTTGGAACAATGACATTATATCCTAATCGCTGAAGCAGACGGGCAAATGTAAGACCCAATTCCGCTTCTTGATAATTCGTAAACTCGTCTGCAAAGAGGTAAACAGACCGCTGCATAGTTTGACCTATTTCCCTGTTGATAAGCTGGCGCATGCTATAGCGGGAAAGCGTAGGAATGCGGCGTTCCGTAGCAAAATGCAGCAGTTTCTTAAGAAGAAATGATGTAATACGATTTGTGGCAAACCAATTATATATATAAGGTACAAAACTGCCAATATGCTCAATCACTGCCATACGTGCAACCATCCATGTGCGGAAAGGCGTGTGCGTTTTATCGTATATCAGTTGCAAAACCTGCGAACGGATACGGGTCATATCCACATTGGACGGACATTCGGAACGACACGCTTTGCATGCAAGACAAGAATCCAGTCCGCCTAATTCATATAATTTGATTATATTGTCTTCTTTTCCTCGTGTCAGAATCTCACGCAGGATATTTGCTCTGGCACGAGTAGTCTTTAATTCATCGCCGGAAACCTTGAAAGCCGGACACATCGTACCACCGATAATGTTCGACTTGCGGCAATCACCCGAACCGTTGCAACGCTCAATGCGTCGCATGAGCTCCTCATGTCCTTTAAGGTTATACTGCTGGTTTAACTCGTATCGCAGGAATTCGTCCATCGGCGGCGTACGGACAATCTTGCCGACATTGAGTAATCCGTCCGGGTCAAACGTGTCTTTTATTTGGCAGAATAGTTCATATACTTCATCGCCATACATGAGCGGAATAAATTCGCCGCGCAAACGCCCGTCTCCGTGTTCTCCGGACAAGGAGCCCCGATGCTTCCTGACAAGTATGGCTGTACGGGTAGCCACTTCGCGGAATAGTTTGCGGTCATGAGCTTGCTTGATATCCAAAACAGGTCGCAAGTGCAATTCTCCTGTGGATATATGCCCGTAATAGACACATGAAAGCCCGAGTTCCACCATCATTGCACGGAAGTCCTTCATATATGCAGCCATTCGTTCCGGCGCAACAGCAGTATCTTCAATGACACCTATAGGTTTGGCATCGCTGTCTGTGCCTGTAAGAACGCCTAAACCGGCTTTGCGCAAGTTCCATACGGATGCGATCTCTGCAGGTGTTTCTAAAATAATCCGCTCGCCCGGTATTTTTATATTGCTTAATGGTTGCTCAAACTCCGAAACAAGAAGAGCTGCAGGAAGACGGTTCAAATCAAGATGTAGCGCCTCCATATTCCGACGGGCGTCAGGATTATTGAGTGCCAGACGCAGGATTTCGCCGTCAATCAGTTCAACGGCGGTAGGATGTTGTTTGAGAACCGCTATATTCGCATTCCACGCATCATTTATATCATCCAATACCTGTACAATCAATGCCGAAGACTTTGGCAACGGATCAAGCGAAACCGTAATCTCCGTGATAAACGCAAGCGTTCCTTCCGACCCTGTCAAAAGTGCCGGCAAGTTGATGGAATCGCCGGACAGACATTCATCGAGGGCGTAGCCGCAACTACGCCGGCGAAGAGATGCTTCCGGAAAGTTCTCATCTAATAATTGACGGATAAGGGTATTGTTCTGCCACGTTCCAAGAAGGTCAAGCACCTGTTTCCCTACCCTGCTTCCCTCTTCAAAGAACACTTCCGAAGTGGTACAAGCGAAACGACTGCCATCGGACAGAACACCTTTGAGCCCGATCACATGGTGACGGGTAGAACCATAAACGAGCGAATGGGTGCCGCAGGAGTTATTTCCAACCATTCCGCCTATGCAACAACGGTTGGATGTGGATGTTTCGGGCGAAAAGAACAAACCATACGGTTTGAGAGCAATATTCAGTTCGTCACGCACAACGCCGGGTTGGACACGTGCCCACTTTTCGTCAGCATTAATCTCTAAAATCCGGTTCATATGGCGGCTGATATCCACCACTATTCCCGAACCAACCACCTGCCCCGCAATGCTTGTCCCTGCAGCACGCGGAATCAGATGCGTGTGCCGTTTCCAGGCTTCTGCAAGCAAATCACGGATATCTTCTTCCGTCTCCGGATAGGCAACACCCTGAGGTAGTTCACGATACGCAGAAGCATCTGTTGCGTACGCGAGGAGAGCAGATAACTGGCTGTTGATAGCGGTCATTAGGCAGAGTGGACACGACGGAAAAGAATACTGTAAATTGTCATGAAGAAGTACTTGATATCCGTTAGAATCGGATGTTTCAGATACTCGTCAAGATACTTGTTTTCGGAAGCATATAACTCGTCAAAAGTTTTCGGATGGTCAATATAGAACGGCGGAATAAGTCCGGGTTTGCAACGTGTGCGTTTGTCCTGTAATTCTTTTGGATATTGGTCAAACATCGCTCGTGAAAGCGGTCTGACACCTACCAATTTAATATCGCGTTTGAGAAAATTAATCATCATTGGCAGCTCGTCAAGCCAGTACTTGCGCATGATTCGTCCCCAATTGGTAATACGCCAGTCATCATCGGACTTGTCCGCAATATTCATGCCGCCACGCTGGTCAAACACATAATTCTGTATATACTCGGCATACGGATGCATTGTACGCATCTTGTAAAAATAAACTATTTCCTTGTTTTTGCTGACACGTGGCAATTTGATAAGCGGACCATATATCTTGACTTGTTCCTGCGGATACGGCTGTGAATGACGGTGGGCAAATATATATTCAATATGATCCATTTTCACAATCTCATCCACTTCGAAGCCGCAATAATACAGACGTCCTAACACTTCCGTTTTGGAAAGCATACGCTTACGCCCTTTGTTAAGATCGTAGTACAAACGGCTCATTAACAGCATGCGCGGAATCACACGACGGATAATAAACCAGAAGACATATACAATCCAGCGGATTCCCCACGGATATGAATTGAGCATTTTCTGCTTGACGTACTCCTGCGGACGATAGCAACATACATAAACGCCATTGTCCGGCAGTTTCTGATTAACGATGCAAAGCCGCTTATTGATTCCACGTACATTATTGAATATCTTGAGATCAACAATGGTTGAATACTGATAATCAGGTATTTGCAACAACTGGAACTGGTCTGCGCTGGCAATGGTCTTGGTGCTTTGACTATTTAGATGGGCTTTTCCTAACAGCATCTTGTAGTCTTCTTCCGTCGTCAGCGACAATACTGCCTGACGAATAGCTTGCTTGGATTCGTGCGATCGTTCGGAATCCGGACGTTTCACCTTTGCGTTACGGCGTTGCTTGATAACCATCGGCGGAATGTTCATGTTCAATGCAAACTTCCAATAGTGTTTGAACAGAATTACTATCGCATCCAAAACCATCACCACACCGATTGTCCACAATGCCACATTAAGTGAAACATTGTATGGGATGGTATCCCATTGCCATGCACAAAGTCCCATCAACGCACCGCCAGTCAGCAGTAATGACAGCATATCCTGCCAGTATCTGACTTCTTTGTAACTGCGGTTATACTTCATGGTAAGCAGACCCAAAATCATCCACGCCGCCGCCATTACTGCAAAAACGGTAATATATTCAACTATCGTCTCCTTGCTCGCCATTACACGCCAAAGAAGGCATGCTGCCGAAGCGATTATCCAAAGGACAATGTCATTCAGTATTCTTTTCCACATAGTTTTATTTCAAAACAATCAATATACGTTTGATTATATTCTTGATATTTTGCAAAATAAGTTCTTTCCACCATGCCAAACGGGCATCAGTCCAGCGTTGCGGATGAGTTGTCAGCATAAAATTCGGCAACTGGTCTGTTGGCGTCGTTTCAAGCCGGTGTATCAATTGGGACGTATGATGGAACGTCCATCCCTGACGTGTCCATTCGTCCTGATACTGCGGAATCTTGTCACGGACACTGACCTTGTATCCATCCCAACAACGTCCCGTATCTGTCAAATAAGTGACTTGCGAAAAGTCAATGTCAAAATATGGCTCGCCGATGATACCTGTATCATGATAATCATATGTCTTCCACAAATCCCTGCCATCGTATTTGCTGGTAGGTGCTCCATGCATACAGATGGTCTTTACCTGATAGAACTGACGGAAATAATCTATCCATTTTACAAAATGTGCATATGCAACTTCTTTATCGCCGTTTGCTATGGCAAGATCCTCGTAATGGTAGCCTATTTCATGCCCGAGTGCGGCAATTTGACGGATAATTTCCGGTTGGTTGCTCTCTGGTACCACACGGAAATAGTATGACGCGTTAAGACCTAATTCTGCTTCTATTTTCGCTGTTGCAAGGCTGTTCGCGGCTTTTAGATCCACGTCATGACGCAATATGACAAATTTCCCTGAAGGAGTAACTTTGCGGGCTTTCATCTCGCAATATTCCTCAAACGTCAGCGAAACATACTTTGCTTTTTTCAGTGCAAGCAACAAATCACGATATGTCCGAAGTGTGAAGTCTCTCATTTGTACAATTCATTAAGCACCATTGCCAAACGGACACCGGCGGTATAAAGCAGACGTTCCATCGGTTCTTTCCAACGGTAAACGTAGTTATAGACATTGCCGTTCCATGTTGTTTGGTATGCATAAATATCACTCGTAATATGGTAGGTTCGAATCAGCAGTTCTTCCGGCGAAGCCTGTTCAATGGCTTTGCGCTCGTTGCCATACATGTCTATAAGCAGTTGCGCATACTCGCTCACCGAGTACCCGCGGAAACGAATCAAATCCTCATCCCAGACTCGGTGGAGATTCGTCTGCGTTCCGAACCATTTGAGTTTGATTGTATTGCCACCCTTGTCAGAAATATGTCCTTGGTGCATCGGACAATATCTGTCTCCGGAAAGATGCACAACAAACCGCAACGCATCCCGATTGTTTTTGTCTTTTTGCAAAAGCAAATACAGACTGTCCAATGCACGATATAGATTACCGCCTTCTTTCGGATAATCGGTCATAACGGCTGCTACTTCGGAATCGGTCATTCCCCCTTCCAAATCCTGAAAATGCCAGTCATAACTGTTCGGGTGTATCGTATCGCTGCGGATCTCGTCTGCCCACGTTGACCAATATACCATTCCGTGCGTTCCCAACACATTGTCAACTTGCTTGACGGCTTTCTTGGTCATATAGTTATACGCCACTTCGGCTATTATGCGGTGTCCTTCAGGTCCCCACGCAAATGATGGCATTGCAACCAGCACCGCAAACGATATAAGTATAGTTTTCTTCATATCAACGTGCCAAGATAGTTGCAGATTGCGGATAAACGGTAACTGTTCCCTGCTGTGCCGGTAATTGTTTGGAATCGGTTTCTCCGTTTTCTACGATGGTCTGATAACTGTTCTCTGTCGGCAATTTGACAGCCACAGCTTTCCGGTTGGCATTCAGAATGACAACGATATCTTCCCACTCGTCTCCACCGGCATGATCTTTCAGACGGAAAGCCACCACGCAATCCTCCGTGTCAAGGAACTCCAAATGCTTGCGTACCAGTTCCGCATCACCGAGACGGAATGCAGGATGGTTCTTGCGGATTGAAATCAGATTCTTATAGTAATCAAACAAATCATGGTTCATTGCCTTCAGCGACCAGTCTATTGCATTTATCGAATCCGGCGAACAATAACTGTTGTGCACGCCTTTCTTGTCGCGCATAACTTCCTCACCGGCAAAGATAAACGGTATTCCCTGTGAGGTCATAACTGTCGTCAACGTCAACATGTCCAACCGCTTCAGTTCATCATCTTTGATGGCTCCCTTACCTTTCGCAGGCTTGACACTGGAGCGCAAACGGTCAGTCAGCATCATATCGTCATGACAGGATGCGTAAGCAATCATCTGTGTCGGCTGCAATGCCCACGGTTCACGGCTGTAATTGACTTTTTCCATATCAACTTGCGGATGCTGAATCGCACCAACAATACCAAAACGGATACTTTGTTCGTGTCCGGCTTCACCGGCAAGGAAAGCCTCATCCTTGTCATCAAAGCACGACCCGCGCAGTCCGTCACGCAGTTCATCCGAGAAGGCGCCTATACTGGGCATTTTGAAGACATTTGCCTTCATCGGACGCACCTCTTCCGGCGTCAGCGGTGTTTCTGCCGCCCAGCCTTCGCCATATAGTAAAATGGTCGGGTCAATTTTTTGCAGTTGTGCACGGATTGCGTTCATTGTCTCGATGTCATGAATCGCCATCAAATCAAAACGGAAACCGTCAAGATGGTATTCGTTCACCCACCACAACACGGATTCTATCATGAACTTCCGCATCATCGGACGTTCGCTTGCAGTCTCATTTCCGCAACCGGACGCATTGCCCAGTGAGCCATCCTTGCGTGTACGATAGAAATAATCAGGACATGTCTGCGTAAAGTTCGACTGGGCAACATCATACGTATGGTTATATACAACATCCAGAATCACTCGGATTCCGGCATTGTGAAGTGCCTGAATCATCTGTTTGAACTCGCGGATGCGACAAACAGGATCATACGGATCAGTCGAATAACTGCCATCCGGCACGTTATAATTTACAGGGTCATAGCCCCAGTTGTACTTATTATCCGCAAGGCGGGTCTCATCCACCGAACCATAGTCATACGACGGCAGAACCTGGACATGCGTGATACCTAATTGTTGCAAGTGTCGGATGCCCGTTAACTGACCTTCCGGCGATTCTGTGTCTTCCTCCGTCAAAGCAATGAACTTGCCTTTGTTTTGGATGCCCGAACTCGGATGAATACTGAAATCGCGGTGGTGCATCTCATACACAATCGCATCCGATACGTTCTGCATCGCAGGGCGGACGTCTTTTTCCCACCCTTTCGGATTAGTCTCTTTCATATCCACAATGGCACCGCGTTTACCATTCACGCCGACTGCCACCGCAAATATACCCGGAGTTTCATGAAGTTCCCATTTGGACGAACTGTCCCAGATCCGGAAAGTGTAAAAATATCCCTTCCAATTACCACGGATAGATGTCTCGAATGCTCCGTCAACACGCCGTGTCATATGCTGGCTCTTGACGGGTTCACCGCCTTCTCCGGCTTCGTACAGATACACCATTGCAGAATCGGCATTCGGGCTCCACAGCGTAAAAGTCGTCTCGCTTTCCATATAGGCGACTTCTTTTACACTACCGGCTTTTACCGGATATTCGTCCACCGACTCATAATGAGGTTTCTTGGTCGCGCACCCCATCAGCGCAATACTTGCTACCATGAGCATCAATGTTTTTTTCATTTTATATTGGATTTACAGTTTTTGTCCGGTTAATGTATATCGTTCGCCGTCGCGCTCAATAATAATATGCCCGTCAAGCAACACTTTTTTGGCATCTGTCGTTCCTCTCTCAAGCGTCTCTTGAATAGCTGTTTGCCCTGAATATGCTTTCCACGCGTCAGGAATGCCGTAACCGTAATTCCCGTCTGCTTCGTCCGCCATATGTGCAGAACGGATTATCCGCTCACGGATCTGCATGTTCGTTTCCGTCGGATAAGCCGACCATAAGCATGCAGCGAATCCTGCCAACAACGGCGTCGCGAAACTGGTGCCGTTACCGCTTCTCAGTTCATCTGTTGCCGGATTGATGATCGTTGCGCCAAAGCCTAATGCAAGTACATCCGGCTTGATCCGTCCGTCCGCTGTCGGTCCGATGGAACTGAAATATGTCAATATACTGTCCTTGCCTACTGCACCTACAGTCAGCGTGCTGTCCGCATCGGCTGGTACGTTTATCCACGGCCAGTCTGTCGTTGCCGAATTGCCTGCAGCTGTGCATAATAGCATCCCTTTACGCGCGGCAATGGTTGCTGCTCGGGAGGCACGGTATGTCTTGCCGTCCAAGTGATTATACGTATAGTTCCATTCCTGATAATCAAACTGCGAATAACCTAAACTGGTGGATACAATCCACACCCCCAGACTGTCACATTTCTCTACCGCTGCCACCCAGTTGTCAGGTTCTTTCGGTGATTCATTCCCGACTTCTTCCGAGCGCATCGCATAGAACTTTGCCTGATTGGCAGCTCCTTGATAATCCTCTCTGTTGCCTGCTATCAGCCCTAAACACATTGATCCGTGCTCGGCTGCTTCCGTGCCGGAGAATGGTGTCTCGTCTTCCGCAAAATCATATTCTCCCAATAACTGACCGTTCTTACGTATCGAATCAAACACCGTCAGCGTCTGTAAGTTCGCAAATCCGCCGTCTATAACAGCCATTGTTATGCCCTGCCCGCGATATCCGAGTTCATGCAATCGGTGCAGATTGAACAGCTCCAATTGTTCCCGAAAATCGGGAGTTTCGTCAAACAGACGTTCATGCAGCCGTTTCTGCGGCGCTTCTATGTTCCCGTCATCCGTAAAGCGCGAAGCCTCTATGCTTTTCACAAAAGGCAAATTCTGAATGGCACTCGCTACGTCTAATGTCGCTTCTATGGTGGCACCATTCAGCCAGCGTGTTGTATGGCAGACGCGCGCACCTTTCTGCCGCAGACTTTCCACATACAACGGGCACACCGCATAATCCAGCGAATCAATCGCTATCCCGCGCTGTGTCCGCAATGCCAACGCTTCCGTGCCAAGTGCTAACTTATCGCTTCCGCCTTTGTCCGTAAACAGCACGAACCAAAACGTCAATATTACATTTAAAATCCCCAAATCTCCAAATAAATCGTCAAATCGTAAATCATCAAATAAATCGCAAATCGTAAATCGCCAAATTGTAAATCACTTCACTTTCTTTCCCTGGAACAATCCCGGCAAGAACGTCTGCACGGCTCCCATTATCAGCGGTTTGATGACATATATCGGGAATGGCCGCATTTCGTCACGCTCCACTTCCACATTAAACGTCAGCGGTGTCTTGCTGTCATTTCGCGGATTGGATTTCGGTATCAGGTGGTTCACGAAATACTCTATCGCGCCCGCATTCTGTTGCACGATCCGGATAGGTATATCTTCGCCTTTATAGACCTTTCCTTTCATTCCGTGATATGCCAGCATAACCGTTCCGCTTGCTTTTTCCTTGTTACCGGAATATGCGGCATTCAGCGAATCCACATGACATTCCAATTCCATCGCCACGATTGGACGCAGCATTTTGTCCAAACTGCTTGTCTCTATGTCTCTTCCGCGCAGATTCATCTCATACAGACACTCATTGTTATTGTGTAATTTGAACAATCCGTTTACTTTTCCGCTACCCAATTCTGCGCCTAAATCCACTTTCATCACATTCCCGCGTTTCGTACTGAAATCCCGCACAACCGCTTTGATGTTGTGCAACTGCAATTCGCCGAGGTTCTTGTCCGTCATCAGCACGCCGACATCCATTTTCGGCAACTCAAATTCCACTCGGTCTATCTTCATTGGGAACTTCATCGCCATCAACGCTTGTTGTGGCATCGGGAACGGCTTGGTCGGCTGCAGACGGTTATCACGCAGATTCTCCATATGTTGACCTTTGACAACCACCTTTTCCAAATGCAATCCGTTTTTGAAATCGGTTCGGAACAGGTTCATGGGCGCAAGTTCAACGCTTGCAAGTTTCAAATCCATCCACGTGGAAGGCTCTTTCTTTATCTTCGCCAACTCACGCTTGCCAACGCAGTTCCAGATTCGTGTATAGCCCAAACAGATTGCACCCGCATTTTCCGTGCGCAGTTTGTTGGCTTCTATTTTCGTAATGCCTTCTGCATTAGTAAACTGCAACCTGTTCAACGCCAGATAGTACAGCGAATCGCAATAACCGAACGTTGAATCTTCCAAACAATAATACAGATTCCTCAACTCCACCGTCAGACTGTCCGCTTCAACGGCAAGTTTGCTGCCTTTGCCTTTCAGTTCCGCGCAGGCTTTCTTGACCTTCACCGAACCGATGGACACTTTCTTGTGCTTGATAAAATCCATATAATGGATGTTACGTATTGCCACTTTCGGCACGCGCACATCTACCGTATCAATTTTCTTGCTTTTCAGCGCATCGCCGTCAGCACCGAAATGAATGTCATCTACTTCCACGCATTTGCTCATCAGCAGTACATGGATATGTCCGAACTCCACAACAAACGGCAGTTCCGCGTTGGCAATGGCTTCGCGCGCTTTCTTTTCGGCAATCCGGCTTACTGTCACATCGGCGCATGTCACGAACAGCACGACTAATCCGATTACCGCGCCAACTACCCACAAGGCAATTTTGGTTCCTTTTTTCATGGTCATTTTTACTTCATACACAAATTAACGCGCAAAGATACTGCTTTTTTTGCATATATGCAAATAAATTCGCATTTTTCTTGGATATTTGGATTTTTTGTTGTAACTTTGCGCGCTTTTTTGGCAATAAACAAAAAAATGCACATGCGACACCTTATATATATATCATTTCTCTCTTTGCTTTCTGTAGCAGTTTCCGCACGGGACTATATGGGCAAAGTTCTGACCGCTGACGGCGACCCCGTTGGTTATGCCACTGTCTATCCTGTGGATGATCCTGTAGCAGGAACGGCGACCAACGATGCCGGAGAATTTCGTTTTTCATCCAACTTGCCGCTTGACAGCAAGGTCATTGTTTCCTTTTTGGGCTATGAAAAGCAGGAACTTCCTCTGGCTGCTCTGACCGATTCCGCAACAATTGTTCTAAAAGAACAACCTATTGCTCTTGAAGAAACCGTAGTTGCCGCAAAAGCCTCCAAGCAGCGCAACAAACGCAAAAAGATGGCTGCTCTGCTCCACTCCGTTTATGTGCAGATGGCAAAAGATTTCTCCGACAACAATGCCGAATACCGCATTGTCAGCGATGTACGCATGGATGCCGAAGGCGAAGCTTGGGGCATGGAACAGATGATTGCACGTGTTGTCAATTTGCCCTATCAGGCATACGACGCGCGCGATTCCATACAATTTGCTGGCGAATGGTGCAAGCGCTATTTCAAACCCGAAATACGCCAGCTCGCAGACTCCATTTACAAAGGCGATGCACTGGATCGCACCTACAAGGACGCACGCAAAATGGCTGCTGCCATTGATTCCGGCGTCGTTGTCCATTGGGGACTTTGGCAGGCAGGAAACATCCGCTATGACTTTGAGAAAAATGCCGATGACCTCAAACACTGGGTCGTTTCCAACGAATCCGAAGGCGAAACCGTCCTTACGCACACCGAATCACACAATTACTTTGGCATTGTCAAATATTCCATCAAACGCAACTATATCCTTGATTCACAGACACTTTCAGTGCGCCGTTTCTCCGAAAAAGGCGAACTTTACGTCAATATTCCTTTCGGCTACAAACTGAACCGCGACCAGCTCCAGATGCTCAATCTTCTGAACATGGGCGAACAGCAAATTGAGAAATTCCGGCTCCGCAAAGCCAACGGAACGGTCTCGCTCAACACCATTTACCAGCGCCGCGACGGACATTTGTATATTTTGGAAAAAAATCTCAAAGCTGATGCAAAAATGCAGGGAACGAAACAAATGGAAATTCCGATACAAGTACGTGCTACACAGCGGGTTACATCGCTAAAGACGGATAATGTACAACCGATGAAAAAATCACAAATGACACGCCGCGTTCCACGCCAGATTGTCGAACTGTATTAGTTTGGCACACTTTTTGCTATAAGGCAATCGGAAACCATTCCAAACAATCAGAAACTATTTGAAACTATCTTATATGGAAACAACAATTGACATCCGCGAACTCCAAGCCCGAATCGAACGGGAGAGTTCGTTTGTGGACACCCTCACACTGGGTATGAACCAAGTTATCGTCGGTCAGAAACATCTCGTGGAGAGCCTGCTCATCGGTCTTTTGAGCGATGGTCACATTCTTCTCGAAGGCGTTCCTGGTCTGGCTAAAACACTGGCTATCAAAACTTTGGCAGAACTTATCAAAGCCAACTTCAGCCGTATTCAGTTCACGCCGGATTTGCTGCCTGCTGATGTTTTGGGCACGCAGATTTACAGCCAGAAAAACGAAGAGTTCAAAATCAAACGTGGTCCTATTTTCGCCAACTTTGTCTTGGCGGACGAGATTAACCGTGCGCCGGCAAAGGTGCAGTCCGCATTGCTCGAAGCCATGCAGGAGCGTCAAATAACCATCGGCGAACAGACCTTCAAACTGGATGATCCGTTCCTCGTTTTGGCGACCCAGAACCCGATTGAACAGGAAGGTACCTACCCGCTGCCCGAAGCACAGACGGACCGTTTCATGCTCAAGGTCGTTATCGGTTATCCAAAGAAAGAGGAAGAGCAGCAGATTATCCGCCAGAACATTTCCGGCGAGCGCAAAAAAGTCCTGCCTATCCTTTCAACAGAGGAAATCCGCAAAGCACGCGAAGTCGTGCGTCAGGTCTATCTCGACGAAAAAATCGAGAAATACATTGTGGATATCGTCTTTGCAACCCGTCAGCCCGAGCAATATGGTCTCGAAAAACTCAAACCGATGATTAACTTCGGCGGCAGTCCGCGTGCCAGCATCAATCTCGCGCTTGCTGCCCGTGCATACGCATTTATCCATCGTCGCGGTTACGTGATTCCGGAAGATGTACGTGCTGTTTGCTACGATGTTTTGCGTCACCGTATCGGTCTCACCTACGAAGCCGAAGCCAACAACCTCACCACAGAGGATGTTATTACTGAAGTCCTCAACGCCGTCCAGGTTCCCTAAATGAGAAAATGGGAAAATGAAAAAATGCCATGACCTCAGAGGAGTTACTAAATAGAGTTCGTAAAATCGAGATCAAGACCCGCGGTCTGTCTCGCAACATCTTTGCAGGCGAGTATCACAGCCAGTTCAAAGGTCGTGGTATGGCGTTCAGCGAAGTGCGCGAGTACCAGCTCGGAGACGATGTCCGCAGCATTGACTGGAACGTCACAGCTCGTCTCAATAAGCCTTATATTAAGGTTTTTGAGGAGGAACGCGAACTGACCGTCATGTTGCTTGTGGACGTCAGCGGAAGCCGGAATTTCGGTTCCATTTCGCAGATGAAGCGTGATATGATGGCGGAAGTGGCGGCTACACTTGCTTTCTCAACCATTGAGAACAACGACAAAGTCGGCGTCATCTTCTTCTCCGATCATATTGAGAAGTTCATTCCCGCCAAAAAAGGCAAAACCCACGTCCTGCACATCATCCGCGAACTGCTTTCGTTCGAACCGCAAACCTCCGGCACGGACATCGCAGGTGCTTTGCAGTACTTCACCAATGCCCAGAAACGCCGTTGCACAGCTTTCCTCATCTCCGATTGCATTTCCGACTGGTGGCGTAGCAAAACAGCGGCGCAGAATATGGAAAAAGCGGTAATGATTACGGCTAACCGTCACAATATCAACGTGATACAGATTTACGACCGCCGCGACGCAGAGTTGCCAAACGTTGGTTTGCTCAAAGTCAAGGATGCCGAAACCGGTCAACGCATTTGGATAGACACGGCTGTCAAATCCGTCCGCGACAACTATGCCGCGGCTTGGAAGAACCAGCAATCTGCCCTCGCAACGCTTTTGACCAAAACAGGAACAAACAGCATCACCATCCGCACCGATGAAGATTATGTCAAAGCCCTCATGCAACTCTTCCGCAATCCCTGACGTGGCAAAAACGAACCAAAAACGAATACAAAACGCACCCAATCAACGACGATAGATTCACGATAGATTCACGATAGATTAAGCCGAGAGTAACCTGACACAGATTGGACACGGCGCAAAAAATACAAAAAGACAAATTATGTTGAATTTTATTCTTGCAATAGTAGTTTCCGCCTCCATCGATTCCACGATGCTCTTTATTGGTGACCAGACCAATCTGCATCTGCAGGCGATTTGCGATCCCGCGGAACAGGTGCAGATGCCTGTTTATGGCGAAACGCTTATTCCTGACATTGAAATCGTGGATCGCACAAATGTGGACACGGTCAAATTGGACAATGGACGCTACCAACTCTACCAAACCCTGACCATCACTTCTTTCAAGGACTCCTTGTTTTATATAGAGCCCCTACCCTTTGTTTCCGGCGGCGACACATTCCGCAGCCAGGGACTTTCGCTCAACGTCATACAGCCTTTTGAAGTGGATTCGTCACTTGCCATTACGGACATCAAACCGGTTGCCAAAGCGCCGATTTGGTGGTGGGGCATTTTCCGCTGGATTCTGATTATCATCTTGTTGGCAGGTCTGGCGTATGGAGCACGCTATCTCGCACTCTTCATCGGTCGCCGCAAAGGCGTTATTCCGCCCGCTCGTAAAGAACCGCAACGCCCTGCTGAAGAAGTCGCTTTGGAGAAACTGGACAAGATAAAAGAAGAAAAAATTTGGCAGTCCGGTCAGGTCAAAGAATACCACACCGAATTGACAGACGTAGTACGTGAATATATCGGTCGCCGGTTCAAAGTCAGCAGTTCCGAAAAAACATCCGACGAAACGCTCCGCGCAATGAAACCGTTGCTTGTCGAGCAGAAGGAATTGTACGAAAAACTGCGCAAAATGTTGTCTCTCGCGGATCTGGTCAAATTTGCAAAATGGACTGCTACACCCGATGAGAACGAACTCTCGCTCAAAACCGCATACGATTTCGTTCACGAAACAACGCCCGAAACGCCTGTTGAAGAAGAGGAGCCGGATAATGGTGAAACGACAGGAACAAAGACAAAGAAAATCAAAGTCTCTGAATATATAAAACGTAGTAAATCATGACTTTTGCAAGTCCCGCATATTTATTGTTGCTCATTCTGCTGATTCCCGTAATTGGCTGGTATGTATGGCGTTTGCACGATCAGGATGCCAGTATGCAGGTTTCTTCCGCAGACACGCTTGCCCGTCAGAAGAAGAGCGTCCGCATTTACCTGCTTCACGTGCCTTTTGTGCTGCGCGTGGTGGCTATCACATTCCTTGCCATTGCTTTGGCACGGCCGCAATTGAGCAACCGTTGGTCTAAAGAATCCACCGAAGGTATTGACATTATGATGGCGCTGGATATTTCCGGAACGATGATGGCGGAAGACCTCAAGCCCAACCGTCTTGAAGCCGCCAAAGCCGTTGCCACGGACTTTGTCATTGCTCGTCCGAACGACCAGATCGGTTTGGTAGTCTTTGCAGGAGAATCATTCACGCAATGCCCGCTGACAACGGATCACGCCGTACTTGTCAACCTCTTCCGTTCCGTCAAATTCGGCATGGTCGAAGACGGAACTGCTATCGGTCTCGGTCTTGCCAACGCCGTTAACCGTATGAAGGATTCCGAAACCAAATCCAAAGTCGTTATCCTTCTCACCGATGGTAGTAACAACCGCGGCGACATAGACCCGCAAACCGCTGCCGAGATTGCCAAAACCTTCGGCATACGCGTTTACGCTATTGGTGTCGGCAGCCACGGAGAAGCCCGCGTTCCCGTTCAGACACCGCTTGGAACGCAGTATATGACCATGAACTCGGAGTTTGACGAAGAAACGCTCCGCAACATTGCTGCCACAACCGGCGGTGAGTATTTCCGCGCAACGGACAACTCCTCTCTCAAGCGTATTTACGAGCAGATTGACCAGCTCGAAAAGACCAAACTCCGCGTCCGCGAATTCAGCAAACGCAGCGAGAACTTTGCCCCGTGGCTCATTGCTGCCCTGCTCTGCCTCATCGCAGAAATATTGTTGAGGTACTTTGTACTGAAGACAATAACGAACTAAATGAGAAAATGAATAAATGAGAAAATAATTTTATGTTTCGCTTTGCTCACATAGAAATGCTCTGGCTGCT
>CAJOFT010000002.1:46352-49473 GCA_905234025.1 Paludibacteraceae bacterium | reverse complement strand
TGAAAGCTATGCACGCCAGTACAACCGATGCCAAGTACATCAAGGCCTTACTGAAACCGGCATTGACGGATAAGATTGACGACCGAGAACTATTTATGAAAGGCATCGATTATTCGTACTATTACGAGCAAGAAGAATAACCATGCCCTGTACGCAGAGAACTTTATACATTGTCTTGACCTACCTTGTGGTTATCAATATAGTGACATTCGTTTTGTACGGCATCGACAAGTGGAAAGCCAAACGGTCTAAATGGCGTATTGAGGAATCGGTTTTGCTATGGTGGGCGGCGGCAGGAGGAAGTCTCGGTGCTTTGCTCGGCATGAAAGCATGGCATCACAAGACACTGCATAAAAAATTCACATGGGGTCTTCCGGCAATACTCATAGCGCAGGTAGCGATAGTAGGTGCAATCATTTATTATATGGTAAAATAATAGCTTGTGTCTTTTTCTATTAATCTAAGTCCAGGCTTGTGTCATTTTCGTATGTTTGAGTTTTAGCCTGTATTATTTTACTACAAACTCTACTTTCATTCATCCATAAATTAATACAGGCTATACATACAATCCCCTTTTATGACCTGTATCTTTTTAATGCTTGTATTATATTTCCTTATCTCCCGGAATAATACAGGGTGTTTTCTATACAGCTTGTATTATGTTTTGCGAAAAAAATCTAAGCCTGTATTATTTTTTACGTAAAACCCTTGCATAGACCGAATATTTTTACTACTTTTGCAGCCGCAAACAAACACCGCACACCATTATGGCTATTAAGACTACAGAACTGATTCGCACTTCGCAGAGTTGGGATGGCGCCATCCTGCCGGATTTTCCGAATGGCAAACCGGAACTACGCGTTATTCGTTTGGACTTTCCTGTCGGCGCCAAGACCGGTTGGCATCATCATACCGTCATTAACTATGGCATCGTGCAGCAGGGCGAATTGACCATCGTCTGTCAAGACGGTTCAGAAAAGACTTTCCACGAAGGCGAGCCTCTGGTCGAGGTCATCGGCACAATCCATCGCGGCGAGAACCGTGGCACCAAGCCTGTCATCCTCAATATGTTCTACGTATCCTCTCTTGGTCAAAAGATTACTATACAACATCCGGAGATGGAGCGCGATGAGAAGACCACCATTCAGCCTACGATTACTAAAGAAAAGCCGAAACCAACAAGCAAGGAGGATGTACGAATACAGAAACTGGTGCTCGTCTTAAGAAAACAATCCCTTCCGCGCAGACAGATTGTTGCAGGTCTGGGATTGCGTCAAAAGAGTCGCAAAGTCTTCATAGACAATTACCTCAAACCAACTCAAGCAAAAGGGTATATTACGTTTGCATATCCTGCCCATCCCAGTTTACCTGAACAAGCCTATCGCCTCACAGCAAAAGGTCTTGACCTCTATGCCCAACTCATTGGTGAGAAGGAAATTATTAACGAACTAATCCATTAACCACTATGCCCTGTCCATTTAATAAGCAACAAAGAACGCAGCAAAACAATACAAACATGAGAAAAATATTCATTATTCTGACGGCAGTAATAGCTTTAGTGGGATGCGGAAGTCAAAAGCCGCTGACAGACGCACAATATGAACAAAGCTTGCGCCGAGATATACCGTTTGCGGTGAGCGGATTTCGGCAAGTGAGGCCGGATGTATGCGTTCAAATGCGATAAATACATTGATTTGTTGCTTGACTATGAGGTGGATGACGAAGGAACATCGATGATCTGGCGCACAACTTTTACGCCGTCCCATGCCGCGCAGCCTGCCCAATATATTTGGCGCAATATCGTAATTGACAGGAAGAACTGCCGCGTGTTGTGTATCGACCGACTGCTGAAAGATGGCAAGACATTCGGCTATGTGTATGTGCTGCAGGGAGAAACAAAACAGATCCCCAATGGTTTTCATTGGGATGTCACAGATCAGCGACACATGCTTAATGTTGCGCCGATTCTGGAGGAACAAACGGAATTGTCTGTCGAATTATTGAAAACACTAACGAACTAAATGATGAAATGATGCGAATGATGATGCTAAAATTTTCAACTCTATTTGAAAAAATGTAAGATTTTTTATGGTTTTTCTTGTGTATTTGAAAAAAAAGCAGTACCTTTGCGGCAAATTTTAATCGAGTGCATTTTTTGCACGAGAAAAATACTGCATATATGTTAGATCAAATTCGCAAGTACAATCTATGGGATGGCAATGTGCCGGAGTTGGGATTTCTGCGTACCAATTACACGGACCAGATACATGCTGCAACAGGCAATAACCTCGTAAAAGTGCTCATCGGTCAACGTCGTGCCGGTAAAAGTTTTGTGCTACGTCAATTAGCCAAACGACTGATGGACGAAGGTGTTCCTGCGCAGAATATCTTATATATAAACAAGGAGTATCTTGAGTTTGGTGATGTCAAAACGGCTGAAGATTTGCAACAGTTATACCAAGAATACCGTTCTGCGTTTCATCCACAAGGAAAAGTATATCTTTTCTTGGACGAGGTGCAATTGGTGTTGCAATGGGAGCAGTTCGTCAATTCGCACTCACAGGATTTTGCAGAGCCACAAGAACTGTTCATCAGCGGTTCCAACTCTGATTTGCTATCAGGAGAGTTGGCTTCCTTGCTTTCCGGACGGTATGTAGAATTTGAGATACTGCCGTATAGTTTTCAGGAATACACAACGATGGAAGATCTTCCGATGACACGAGCCAACTATCTCCAATTCTTGCAAATGGGTATGCTACCGGAGCTGTTTCATTTGAATACGGAAGATATACGTCGCAATTATGTGTCTGCTGTCAAAGATACAGTTATGCTGCGGGATATAGTGCGTCGGTATAATGTGAAAGACCCGCAGTTAATGGAAGACCTGTTCCGCTATCTGGTTAATAATGCCGGACACATGGTTTCTGTTTCCAATATCGTCAATTATTTCAAATCGCAAGGACGCAAAACCAACTACGAGACCTTGTCTTCGTATATCTCCTATCTGGGCAAAGCATTTCTGATGCACAAAGCCGAGCGCTATCATATAGCTGGAAAAGAACTACTTACCGGGAATAGCAAGTACTACAGCAATGATTTGGCATATTACAACTATCTGTAT
>CAJOFT010000002.1:0-46243 GCA_905234025.1 Paludibacteraceae bacterium | reverse complement strand
TATGTGCAGGTATGTTGGGAGATGGCAAGTAACGAAGAGACAGCCAAACATGAGTACGCGCCATTAGTGAAAATAGCAGATCAGTATCGCAAAGTGGTAGTGACGTTAGATGAAATCCGATTTCCGAACAACAATGGCATAGAGCACCTCTTCCCGTGGGAGTTTGCTGCTATTCTGTAATAGAGATAGGAAATAATCGTCATGCAACAACAGAAAGATGGCGCAAGTGGCGCGGCAAGCCGCTTAATGGTGGAATGGTGAAATGGTGGAATGGTGGAAAAGAGAACTGCAAATATGCCAAAATATCCCGTAAAAACCAATTATTCGACAAAAATTGACAAAAATATTTGTTAAGCCGACAAAAATTAACTATCTTTGCAGCAAATTTAAGTCAAATATTCAAAAATAAGCGTTATGAATAAATTCTTTAACGAATCAGGATCCCTGAACATGGACGAACTGATTATGGAACGCCCTTCTTTTCAAAAACTTATGGAAGACGGTGTCGTGACCGATGAAAAAATTGAGGAACAAGGTCAACGTGTGAAGAACATGATTCTTCAGATGGAACCTAATTTCACGCCGGAACAAAAAGACCAAATTTATGATCTGGTTGCAGAAGTCAGCGTTCTGCTCACTCTTGCCGCCATCTCCGACCAACAAGGCTGAAAGAGTCATTTGTGAATCATTATTGGAAATGCAAAACATACACAACGAACAAATAATACCACACATATGGAAAAAAGATTTATTGTAACCATCGGTCGCGAGTTCGGTACTGGCGGACGACAAATCGCTACGGAACTGGCGGAAATGCTGGGCGTCAAACTCTATGACCGCCAATTGCTGGATCCCATCAAGGAACGCTACAACATGACCCAGGAACAGATAGACAAAGTAAAAGCCGTCAAACCAAGTTGGTGGTACGAGAATGTGTCGGAGGAGATGTACAAGGACGAAGAGTTTCTGGTGCGTTCGCTTGCCCATAAAGAGTCCTGCGTCATACTCGGTCGCACAGGTTTTCATATCTTCCGGGACGAGCCATGCGCATTCAAGGTGTTCCTGATGGCGGAAAAAACATTCCGCAGGGACAAGGTTGCACGCCGTCTCAATATCAACGAAGGCAGTGCTGACGCTTTGATTGACAAAGTGGATGAGGCGCGCGAGAACTTCACAAAGACCTTCAGCGGCAAGACCCGCTACGATGCACGCAATTATGACCTTGTGCTCAATGTCACCGGTCTGGAACCCACGGAAGTGGCTCGTTTCATCGCGGAGTGTGTACAACGCAAGATTGCAAAATGATAACATGTCAAATAATACAACTATGAGAAAAATCAGATTATTCGTATTGTTCCTGCTTGCCGGAATGGCAAGTGTGTCGGTGTCGGCGCAGATGCCGAAGTTGCCGGTGGATTCGGCAATCCGTGTCGGAAAATTAGACAATGGACTGACCTATTATATCCGTCATAACGAGCAGCCGAAGGAACGTTGCGACTTCCATATCGCACAAGCGGTCGGCGCTGTTCTCGAAGAAGACCACCAAAACGGTTTGGCACACTTCCTCGAACATATGGCATTCAACGGTACACAACATTTTCCGGGCAAAGGAATCATCAATTACTTTGAGTCAATAGGTGTCAGTTTCGGCGGAAATATCAATGCCTATACCTCGATTGACGAGACGGTTTACCGTCTTTCCGATGTTCCGACCGTTCGTGAAGGAATCATTGACTCGGCGTTGCTCGTTATGCATGATTGGTCTTGCGGGCTACTGTTATTGCCGGAAGAGATTGATTCAGAACGTGGCGTTATATTGGAAGAATGGCGTACCCGCAACAATGCTAACGGGCGCATGAATAACATCATCCGCAGTAAACTGTATCCGAACTCCCAATACGGAAAGCGCGATATCATCGGCGATACGACGGTGATTCTTCACTTCGAATACGATGCGCTGCGGGACTATTACAAGAAATGGTATGGACCGGACAATCAGGCCATCATCGTTGTTGGCGATATTGATGTGGATTCGATAGAGGCGAAGATAAAAGCGCTTTGGGCGGATGTGCCCGAACGCAGCAATCGCGGCGAACGTCCGATATATACGGTGGATTACTTCAGCGCGCCGACCGTTGCAGTAGCAACTGATCCGGAGGCACAACGGACACTCATTCAGGTTCAATATCTTCGTGAGCCACTCCCATCCATGCTGAAAGGGACGCAGATGGAATACGCGTTAAACCTGTGTCACCGCTTAATCCGTTCAATGCTCAGCAACCGCTTTGACGAACTGACATTGAGGCCGGATGCATCGGCATTGGGTTATTCGGCTTATTATTATCAACCGTTTAAGCTCAAAGAAGCCTTTATGGCAGTCGTTGCTCCCAAAGAAGGCCGCGAGTCGGAAGCGTTGAAAGACCTGTTGATGCAATTGGAAACGATGCGCCGCTACGGCTTCACCCAATCGGAATTAGACTTGGCAAAGACGGCAATGCTGAACCAATACGAGCAATGGTACAACGAACGTAACACACGGCAAAATCAGTCTTTAGCACAAGAGTACATCCGTAACTTCACACGCGAAGAAAGTATTCCCGGTATCGAATGGGAATATCAATTTGTCCAAGAAGCTCTGCCGACAATCACTTTGGAAGCGGTGAATAAATTGGCAGAAGGATATATTACGCCCACTCCGAGTATCGCGATTACAGGTCCGGACAAAGAAGGCGTGAAAATCCCAAGCGAAGAAGAGACATTGCAACTACTTGCTGCAGTAGAACAAGCCGAGATTGCCGCTCCGGAGAACAAAACGATAGATACGAGACTTGTGAAAAATACTCCGAAAGCGGGTAAGATAAAGAAAATCAAATACAACGATGAAGTCGGCGCGACAGAGCTATTTCTGAAAAACGGAATCCGCATCGCCATCAAACAGACCAATTTCAAGAATGACGAGATATTGTTATATGCCGTTTCAGCGGGCGGAAAATCCTTGTTGGCGCAAGAAGACCTGGCTGCCGCTTATTTGGCAACCGATATCATCGGGATGATGGGTATTGGCGATTTCTCGCGGATAGATTTGGAAAAAGCACTCACCGGCAAGACCGTTGACCTGAATGCCAATATCTATGGCTTTAGTGAAGCGGTAAGCGGTTCCTCTTCTATCAAGGATTTTGAGACTTTGCTGCAACTTCTGTATCTGACGTTTACGGCTCCTCGTGAGGACGAAACGGCTTATCAAACGATGATGAACATGCTGAATGCGCAGTTGGCGAACAAAGACAAGAACCACAAAGCGATTTTCCGCGACTCTGTGACGATGATGGTGAACGACCACTCTGAGCGCGTGACTTTGCTAACGACAGAGATGCTGAAGCAAGTTTCATTGGAAAAAGTGATGAAGGTTTATCGTGAGCGTTTTGCCAATCCGGCAGACTTTATGTTCGTGTTTGTGGGCAATATAGATCCAAATGATCCCAATACACAAAAAGCCCTTGCGCAATGGCTTGGGTCACTCAAAACAACCAAGAAGCGCGAGCAAATCCACGACCACAACATTCGCGTGCCCAAAGGTGAAGTGAAGAACTATTTCACCCGTGAGATGAAAGTCAATACGGCCACCAACCGTATCCAATACACCTCTTACGATATCGATTATTCGCTCGAGAATGATATTACGATGTCTATTCTTGGTAATATTCTTTCAACACGTTACTTGGAATCGATTCGCGAACGCGAAGGCGGTTCTTATGGCGTATCCTGCTCCGGTTCTATGAGCCGCCAGCCTGTGGCGAAAGCTACGCTGACGATGCAGTTCGATACGGATCCTGAAAAACAGGAGAAACTGATGGGTATCATCCATGAAGAAGTGCAAAAGATAGCCGCTGAAGGTCCTTTGGCAGAAGACTTACAGAAAGTCAAAGAAAAGAAAATCAAGAGTTTTAAGGAGATATTAGAGCGCAATAGCTATTGGTATAGTGTCTTAATGGATTACTACCGCTTCAACGAAAACGAAGCCGCAGAATATGAGGCAATTGTTAATAGTATCACAGCCGAGAAAGTGCAGGCATTGCTTCGCAAGTTAGTGGCAAGCGGCAATGTCATGGAGGTGGTAATGATGCCGGAATAATGAAATATTTCTTTTTGGTTGGCGAAGCGTCCGGCGATATGCATGCTGCGGCGTTGATGGAGGAACTGCGCAAGCAGGATCCGGAGGCTCGGTTTGTCGGCTTGGGCGGCGAAAAAATGCGCCAAGCCGGCGCAAAAATCTGTCAGGATTATACGAAAATGGCGTTTATGGGAGTGATCGCCGTTCTGCGCAATGCAGGACAGATAAAAGAGAACTTCCGTATCGCCAGACAGGCATTGATGGATGAGCAGCCGGATGTCCTGGTGTTGGTGGACTACCCGTCGTTCAACCTCAAGATGGCGTCATTCGCGCGGAAGAATCTGCCGGGCATAAAGATTGTCTATTATATCCCGCCGAAGGTATGGGCGTGGAAGACGCACCGCATTCACCGCATTGCAAAACTTTGCGACGAAGTGTTGGGCATCTTTCCGTTCGAGCCGGACTTTTATGCCAAATACGGCTATAAATGTACGTATATCGGAAACCCGACCGCAGAAGCGATTGCCAAGTGGCAGACGGCACATCCGCAAGAGCAACGCGCAGAAGTGATTGCTCTTCTCCCGGGTAGCCGCAAAGGCGAGATAAACAACTGTCTTCCGAAAATGCTGAAAGCCGCCAAAGAGTGGGGATTACCGATGACAATTGCTGCTGCGCCGGGCTTTGAGGATGACTTCTATCAACCGTACTTGTCGGAAAACGTGTCCCTCACCCGCAATACGTGGGAGTTGCTGGCAACAGCGAAAGCGGCGCTGGTAACGTCCGGCACGGCAACGCTGGAAACAGCCTTGCTGAATTGTCCGCAGTTGTCTGTTTACCGTATTTACACCAGTCGTTGGCTCGGATGGCTGAAGCCGTTTATTTTCAAGATTCCGTACTTCACACTGGTGAATATTGTTGCAGGCAGGCAGGTTATTTATGAGGCGATAGGACCGAAGTTCTCAACCTCCAACATCCGCCGCGAACTGCGTAAACTGCTGACAGACAAGGAGTATATAAAAAATATGCTTGCAGATTACAAGCATATTCAGTCTCTTCTGGGCGACAACCGCGTGGCACAAACTGCCGCACAGCGCATTAGAATGTTAACGCAATCGCCGCAATAATATACGGCATCGCACCGATAAGTACACCTTTGCTGAGCCTCCATGTATCAGTGGTGTAAAACACAAACACCAAAGCTAAATTCGGAAAAACGCTGACTTGCAGCAACTTGCTGAATGTCTGACTGAGTCCCCAACCGAATTCCTTGAACGTGTACCACAGGTGGAAGTGGTCGATATACACAAACATGAAAAGTGCCGGCATCAGCAAGCCGAGCACTATCCCTATCCAGTATTTGTCAAAACGTTGCATCGTTTATAGCGAGGCGTAGTCGGTCATATCCACATTGCAAGGCTGCACGGAGATATATCCGTTGGCAACTGCCCATTCGTCGGTATCTTCGGCGTTCGGTTCTTCGTTCACGAATACACCCGTAATCCAATACTCTTTCTTGCCTTGCTCATTGATTTGTTCGCGAATCTCTTTCTCCCAGTGTCCTGCGCATTGCCTTGTCCACTTGATACCTTTGAGTTTGCCTTTCGGTGCATTGATATTGTATGCTAATCCGCGCCGCCACGGAGTATCCAACAAGTGCCGGCAAAGTTCGACGATATACGGTTCAAAGTATGAAAGGTCAGTTGGCTGGTAATTGTCATAAATGGAGAACCCGATGCCTTTGATATTATGTTCGCAACCGGTGAAGCAGGCACCCATCGTTCCCGAATACACCACGTTAATGGATGCATTGGAACCGTGATTGATACCGCTCACAAGCAAATCAATCCGTTCAGGTTGGTCGTTGAACAGCACGTTCAGCGCTAATTTGACACAGTCTGACGGCGTGCCGTTGGTCACATACACGTCAATTTGCCGTTTCTCGGCAATGGAGAACGCGTCACAGTCTGTCAGATCCACTTTCTCAAGCGTCATCGGCTTGCCCATGGAAATACAGTTCGAGTAACTGCTTCGTGGTCCGTCCGGCGCCACTACGGTCACATGTCCGAGTTGCGTCATCAGCTTTGTCAGCAGCATGATTCCTTGTGCGCCCCAACCGTCATCGTTTGTTATCAGGATTTCCATACTTGCTCAATCACTTGTTGTGCCAGTTCGTTGGCTTGGTCCATGCTTGCTGCTTCCGAATAGACACGGATAATCGGCTCTGTGTTGGATTTGCGCAGATGTACCCAGCCGTCTGCGAAGTCTATCTTCACACCGTCTTTGTCGTTGATGCGTTCGTTCTTGAACACTTCTTTGACGTGCGCAAGAATGGCATCCACATTCATTTCCGGCTTTAGGTCGATGCGGTTTTTGGAGATAAAATAGTTCGGGAACGTTGCACGCAGTTCGCTTACTTTGCAACCTCTTTCGGCAAGACAGCTCAGGAACAGACCGATTCCTACCAATGCGTCACGTCCGTAGTGCGATGCAGGATAAATAACTCCGCCGTTGCCTTCACCGCCGATAACGGCATTGGTGGCTTTCATCTCTGCAACCACATTCACTTCGCCGACTGCCGAAGCGGAATACGATCCGCCATGTTTTGCCGTCACATCGCTTAATGCACGTGTCGAACTCATGTTGCTGCACGTGTTGCCGGGAGTATGTCCGAGCACGTAGTCTGCCACGCTGACCAGCGTATATTCTTCACCGAACATCTCACCGTTCTCGCAGATAATCGCCAGTCTGTCAACGTCAGGATCAACCACAAAACCTACATCTGCCTTGCCGGACTTCAGCAACTCGCTGATTTCCGTCAGATGTTGTGGCAGCGGCTCCGGATTATGCGCAAAGTGTCCTGTCGGCTCACAGTTCAGACGGATGATGTTCTTCACGCCCAATGCCTCCAATATAGCCGGAATAGCTAAGCCGCCGACAGAGTTCACACAATCAATCGCCACCGTGAAATCGCGCTTCTGAATGGCATCGCGGTGCACCAGTTCAAGCTCAAGCACCTTGTTTACGTGATACGGCAGATAATCCTTGCGCACAACACGCCCGATGTTGTCCACTTCCGCAAACGCAAAATCCTCGCGCTCGGCGATGGACAGCACTTCCTTGCCTTCCGCATCATTCAGGAACTCGCCGCGTTCGTTGAGCAACTTCAGCGCATTCCATTGTTTGGGATTATGGCTGGCGGTCAGGATGATTCCGCCTGCGGCATTCTCGCCGGTCACCGCCAATTCGGTAGTCGGAGTGCTTGCCATTCCGATGTTCACCACGTCAAATCCCATGCCGATAAGCGTTCCGGTAACCAGTAAATCCACCATTTCGCCGGATATACGGGCATCGCGGCCTACTACGATGGTTTTGTTCACTCGGCTTTTGTTTGCTTCCCACCATGCAAGACGTTGCACGGCGTATGCGGCTGTAAAGCGCACGATATCAACGGGATTCAGTCCTTCTCCGACGCGGCCGCCGATCGTGCCGCGGATGCCGGATATACTTTTTACTAAACTCATATTCTATCTCTTGATTTTCATTTTCAGATCGTAGCCGTACGGTGTCACGGTGTTTCCGTCTTCCGTAAAGCCGCGTTTGCTCGGACAGATGATCTTGCACTCCGAATCGCTGTATTTCATCAGTCCTACAGCCACATGCCATGCCACAGGTGCTGTCGTGTAGTCCGTCAGATACTTGAATTCCAACGGATAGGCACTATTGAGCGTGGTCATGTAATCGGCTGTATCGGCATCTACCTCCAGCGTATATTTCCGGTAGCGCATCACCACGGTTTCCGACGCAATGACGGAATCCGTACGTACCGTGTCTCCGTCACCGTTTACGTGGAACGGACTGCCGCGGTGCACCAAATGGAAGTACAGGTAATCATATCCTGCCACCTGGTAATAATCCTTCTCACCCCAAACCACATCATCTGCCGGCAGTTCGTAAATGATGTTCAGGTTGTTGCGCGCGATATAATCCTCAATCAGTTTCTTTTCCGCTTTCAGGTCGGCAGAGTAACTGTTGCCGGAGCAGCTGTTAAGCGTCGCCAGCGCAATGAGTCCTATGAAATATACAATCTTCTTCATTCTTTTCTGGTAAATTCCGAATCTGCTGTTTTTTCGCCGAGAGTTACCTCGAATAGCACGTTTTCATAGCCTGCCACACGTCCGTTTCCGTGGATGCCGTAAGCCGTGTACCACGGAGCCAAAAGCAGTACTTTCTCGCCGGAATACATTTCCGCAACGGCATCCTCAATGGCTATTGGCAACTCGAATGTCCGGATGGTATAAACTCCTTCTGTATCGCTGACCAGAGTTCCGTCAAGACGCATGGTCTTGAACCGCACACGCCATTTTTCCTTCAGTTGCGGTGTTTCTGCGTACAGACTTTTCTCACGTGCAACCGAATCTCGGCGGCTTTTCCAACCGCCACAGGGCATCTGGGCAAATTCCGTTCCGGTGGCTTCGTGCAGGCTGTCTGCCATTTGCAGCAGCACTTTGTCCGCTTCGTTCGCCATGCTCTGGTTCACTTGCAGCAACCCCATCATTCTTATGTCCGGGATACTGCTGCTGCTTCGTTGTGTTGGTTGCTGCGGCGCAGTGCGGTGACAACTTGCCATCACCGCCAAAACCACTCCTAATATCAGTCCGCTGTATCTACACATCTTTGGGTACGCGGGTGTCCCGCCCGCGAACTACTTTATTGCGCCAAACGTTCCAGATACCTTCCGTATTCCGTTTTCATTTCTTTGCCGAGTGCTGCCAGCTGCTTGCTGTCTATCCAGCCATTACGCCAAGCGATTTCCTCGATGCAGGCGATATAGAATCCCTGCCGTTTCTGAATCGTCGCAATGAAATTGCTTGCTTCCAACAGACTGTCGCAGTTTCCCGTATCAAGCCAAGCGAATCCGCGACCGAACAATTGCACATGCAACTTTCCTTCTTCCAGATACAGCTTGTTCAGGTCGGTTATCTCGTATTCGCCTCGCGCACTGGGTTTCAATGCTGCGGCTTTCTCGCAGACACTGCTGTCGTAGAAATACAATCCCGGCACGGCATAATTGCTTTTCGGGTTCGCAGGTTTTTCTTCCAGACTCAGCACTTTGCCGTTTCCGTCGAATTCCACCACGCCGTATGCACGCGGGTCTTGCACTTCGTAGCCGAAGATACATGCACCTTCAGCCGTATGCTCGACTGCTTTCTGCAACATCGTCCGGAATCCTTGCCCGTAGAACATGTTGTCTCCGAGAATCAGACATCCGGGTTCCCCGTTCAGAAACTCTTTGCCTAACACAAACGCTTGTGCCAGACCGTTCGGCACTTCCTGCACTTTGTACGCAAGCCGCATACCAAGACGGCTGCCATCGCCCAAGAGTTCCCTGAACATCGGCAAATCGCGAGGTGTCGAAATGATCAGCACCTCACGGATTCCTGCAAGCATCAGCGTGGACAGCGGATAATAAATCATCGGCTTGTCATAAACCGGCATGATTTGTTTGCTGATGGCTTTGCTCAACGGGTACAGACGGGTTGCACTCCCGCCTGCCAATACAATTCCCTTCATGGCAATTATGCTAAATGCGTTTCCTTATTTGAAGTCGCGCGAGCAATATACGGTACCTTGCCAGTGCTGGAAGCCGTCAGGTACAGCGAAATCGTCAATGCATGAGTAGTCGAAACTGATGGCACTGATCAGAATCGTGCTGCCGACTTTCTTGTACATGAACACGCGCTTGTAGCCTGCATATTCGAACCGGTCGCTTTTATATGCTTTGCACTCTCTGCCGGCGACATCCATCGTGGTGCTCTTGTTCTCGTCTTCGGTGGTCCATACATCGCCCAAGAACATGTGCAGATCGAACCAGTCATCAGGATAAACATACGCCTGATCGCTGTAGTAGTACTTTCCGTTCGTGTTCGGCGAACTGATGTAACTTTTGTCTCTCGTGTTGATTTCGAAAGCGGAATCCGGACGGATGATGGTCACTTTGTCCTTGTTCGGTTCTTCAACGCGGATGAATTTGCCGTTTTGTTTGAACGACAGGATAACGTTGTTGTGATAAGTCACGGTTGCTTTCTCAACTTCGAATACTTGTCCGCTGAGGATTTCCTCTTCTTCTTTGTTGGCAGCTTCGGTTAATACTACTGTAGCGGTTATGCATCCGCTCATTACAAGTGCCACGGCAGCAATCATCGCAGCAAATTTAAAACTCTTTTTCATAAGATTGTGTTGTTTTTTAGTTTGTTTATATTTTGATTGTTAGTTTGTATTGTTGTGAGTTTGTTTTGTTTTTGATTGTTCCTTTCGCTCGCATATTTGCGGGCGGGTATATTCGATTGTGGCATTGCGCTTTGGGTTCACGGATGTCCTGCCCGCGGCATGAGATTCCTTATTTTGCTTTCAGTTTCGGGTACGCGGGTGTCTCGCCCGCGCCGTACAATTTTGTTTCAATTCTTTACCTTTTATGGTTGATTTTCCATTCGTTTTGTCAGGTTCAAATCCTGCCACACTCCTCCATAATATAAAAAATTGCGCAAAGGTACAACTTTTTTTTCATATATGCAAATATTCTTTTCTTTTTTATCATTTTGCTACCAAAAAACCACTAAAATTCCATAAAATTCATCCAAATCTGTCAACTTTCACCAAAAATCTCCTCCAAATTCCGCCTCTTTCCAGTTCCGCAGTCTTCAATTTCCGCTTCCCGCAGCCAATTTCCGCATCCAATTCCTATCGTGCCGCTTCCTGATTTCCAGCGTGCTGCTTCCTGATTTCTATTGTGCTGCTTTCTGATTTCTATTGTGCTGCTTTCTGATTCCCATTGTGCTGCTTTCTGATTCCCATCGTGCCGCTTCCTGATTTCTATTGTGCTGCTTCCTGATTCTTGTCGCGTCGCTTTCAACTTCCGCTCCGCTGTTGTTCAGGTTTTTGGACATCTTGTTTCTTGCTGATTTTTGTTGTTTTTTTATCAAAAAAACAACTATATATTATAATATATAGTTATACCTCTTTTCATTGCACTATTATTGCACCATTATTGGACTATTATTGTACCATTATTGCATCATAATGCACCCGAAACCGACACTATACTGACTGAGGCATATCCCGTCTCACGGACACCGTTGAAACCCGCCTGATTTTGCGCAGAATTTACCATAATTCCGCCATAAAATCAAGAAAAGAAAATTTTTATACAAAAATATTTGTATATGTCGGAAAATTGTTGTACTTTTGCACGCTAATTGTGCGAAAAGGTAAAAAGTAACGAGAGAAAACCAAAAATGAAACGATTTAAGGAGTATAAGCAACTCAATCTTCCGGAGCTGAGCCGCGAGGTATTGGCGCAATGGGAAAAGGAAGATTTATTCCATCAGAGTATCACAACCCGCGAGGGACGCGAACCTTTCTATTTCTTTGAGGGACCGCCCTCTGCAAACGGCATGCCCGGCATTCACCATGTGTTGGCGCGCACAATCAAGGACACGTTCTGCCGCTTCAAAACGATGCGCGGCTATCAGGTGCACCGCAAAGCCGGTTGGGACACGCACGGATTGCCTGTGGAACTGGGCGTCGAGAAGATGCTCGGCATCACAAAAGAAGACATCGGCAAGAAAATCAGCGTGGACGAATACAACGCAGCTTGCCGCCGCGAGGTCATGAAATATACGAAGGAATGGACCAACCTCACCCGCCAGATGGGCTACTGGGTGGATTTGGAGCATCCGTACATCACCTACGACAACAAATACATTGAAACGCTTTGGTTCCTCCTCAAGGAGTTGTACAAGAAAGGCTATTTATATAAAGGTTACACCATTCAGCCGTACTCTCCTGCTGCCGGAACAGGCTTGTCGAGCCATGAACTCAACCAGCCCGGCTGCTATCGCGACGTGAAAGATACCACTTGCACGGCGAAGTTCCGTCTAACATCCAACAGCGTCAGCGGTCTAACTTCCAACAGCGCCGGCGGTCTAACTACCTACATCATCGCTTGGACCACTACGCCGTGGACGTTGCCTTCCAATACGGCGCTTTGCGTCGGACCGAAGATTGACTATGTAGCAGTTCGTTTGGAGAATGAGGTTATTATTCTTGCCGAAGCCCGTATGGCGGCATATGCCAAAGAACTCGGCGAAACGCCCGAAATCATCTGGCGCGGCAAAGGAACCGACCTCGTCGGCTTGGAATACGAACAACTCATTGATTGGGCAAATCCCGGAGAAGGTGCTTTCCGTGTCATCGCAGGCGATTACGTCACCACCGAAGATGGAACGGGTATCGTGCATATCGCACCGACTTTTGGCGCGGACGATGCGTTTGTTGCCGCAAAAGCAGGTGTTCCCGGCATGCTCTTCCTTACAAAGAAAGGCGAGAAACGCCCGATGGTCGATATGACCGGCAAACTCTTCCGTCTCGATGACCTTGACCCGCAGTTTGTCGCAGAGCGTATTCGTCCGACCTACCATCAATGGCAGGGACGTTTTGTCAAGAACGCTTACGACCCGAATTTGACGGACAAAGACGAGACCTTGGATCTCTCCATCTGCCTGATGCTCAAAGCCGAAGGAAAAGTCTTCCGCATTGAGAAGCATGTCCATACGTATCCGCATTGCTGGCGCACGGACAAACCTGTCCTGTATTATCCGCTGGATTCGTGGTTCATCAAATCCACCATGGCGCGCGACGAAATGATTGCGCTCAACCAGACCATCAACTGGCAGCCCGAATCCACTGGCACAGGACGTTTCGGACAGTGGCTGAACAACCTCAATGACTGGAATCTCTCACGTTCCCGCTATTGGGGAACGCCGCTTCCGATCTGGCGCACTGAAGACGGACAGGAAGAAATCTGCATAGGTTCGATAGCCGAACTCTTTGTCGAAATAGACAAGTCCGTCGCTGCCGGATTCATGAAAGAAAATCCCTGGAAGAAACACGTTGTTGGCGATTATTCTGAAGCGAACTATGCACCGGATGTGATTGACTTGCATAGACCATATGTGGACAACATCATTCTTGTCTCGCCGTCCGGCAAACCGATGAAGCGCGAACTCGATCTGATAGACGTATGGTTTGACTCCGGCGCTATGCCTTATGCCCAGAACCATTATCCGTTCGAGAACAAGGACGCACAACGCACCGCGGACTTTATCTCCGAAGGTGTGGATCAGACACGTGGCTGGTTCTTTACGCTACATGCCATCCACACCATGATTGAAGGAACGGTCGCATACAAAAACGTCATCTCCAACGGTCTTGTTTTGGATAAGAACGGCAACAAGATGTCCAAACGTCTCGGCAACGCCGTAGATCCGTTCGAGGTGCTGGATACATACGGCGCAGACCCGCTGCGGTGGTATATGTTGACGAATTCCTCGCCGTGGGAGAACCTGAAATTCGACCGCGAAGGCGTGGACGAAATCCGCCGCAAGTTCTTCGGCACACTGTACAACACGTATGGCTTCTTTGCCCTCTATGCCAATGTGGATAACTGGACACCGGAGTGTCCGATAGCACTGGAATATGCGGAAATCGACAAGTGGATATTGTCCAAACTCAATTCGCTCGTCAAAGATGTTACTGCTTCTTACGAAGCCTACGAGCCTACCAAAGCAGGACGCGCAATAAGCGACTTCGTGCAGGATGACCTCAGCAACTGGTATGTCCGTCTGAACCGCAAACGTTTCTGGGGCGGCGAAATGAACGCCGACAAGAGTGCGGCATACACGACGCTTTATACTTGTCTGAAGACGGTAGCACAACTCATGGCACCGAACGCACCGTTCTACGCAGATTGGTTGTACCGAGACCTGACAGGTGAAACGGTACATTTGAGCTTCTGGCCTGAAGTACAGGAGAAACTGATAGACAAAGACTTGGAACGCTCGATGGCACTTGCACAACAGACAACTTCCATGATTCTCTCACTCCGCAAACGCGCCGAGAAGAATGTGCGCCAACCTTTGCAGAAAGCCGTTATTCCGGTGGGAGACGAGCAGACACTCAAAGCTTTGCAGCATGTCAGCGACCTCATCCGGTCTGAAGTCAATGTCAAGGAACTGCAAATCGTACGCGCCGAAGACAGCGAAGTGAAGCTGGTGAAGAAAATCAAGCCGAACTTCAAAGTGCTGGGCAAAAAACTTGGAGGAAACATGAAATCCGCCGCTACGGAAATAACCGCCATGTCTCAAGACCAGATTGCCGCTATGGAGAAGGACGGACAATACCAATTGTCAACGGTCAACTATCAACTGATTCCAGAGGATGTGGAAATCATCACCGAAGACATGCCCGGCTGGCTCGTAATGAATGAAGGCAATCTGACAATAGCCCTTGATATCGAACTGACAGACAGCCTGATAGAGGAAGGAGTAGCCCGCGAACTGATTAACCGTATTCAGAATCTCCGCAAATCCTCGGGCTTGGATATAACCGACCGCATCAATGTTGTGCTCAGCCGCCATCCGCAGATAGAAAAAGCCGTTGAGCACTTCAACGACTACATCGCCTCACAGGTGCTGGCTGCAGGTATCGTCCTTGCCGACAATGTGGAAGGCGAAACGGTGGAAATGGACAATTATTCTATTAACATACAAATTAAAAAAGCTTAGTTATGAGAAACATTAAATCATTGGTTTTTGTGGCTCTTATAGCCATTGTAGCAGGACTCTCGTCTTGTAAGAAAGAAGTAACGTACACCGATGCAGACATCATTGGTACATGGCAGGAAGTCGGCACGGAAGCATTTATGTGCTTCACGAACGAGTCGGAAAGTGGCGAGTACAGATATGGGTACGAATGGAATGAAGCAGAAGATGTATTTCCCGAAGACCTGAAAGTACACGGGAACGGCTGGTTCAAGTGGAAAATCGTGAAGGCTGACCTTACGCAGATTCACCTGATGGATAACGGCGGTGCTGAAATCCCGAAGGTGTATAACATCCTCAAACTCAATGATACAGACTTGCAGATTGAGGACGAGTTCAGTAAGAAACATACATATCAAAAAGTAGCTAATAGGAAGAAATGAAACGCTTTCTGAAGATTTTTGGAAAAGTATTCGGCATTACGTTGGCATCTTTGGTCGGACTGGTGCTGCTTGTAGTGGGCATAGCCTGCTACGTGGTCTTTACGCCAAAGCAGCTGACACCGATAGCAAACCGTGTGGTGGACTCGTTGCTTACTTGCCCGCACGAGTTGGAAGAGGTTAACTTGACTTTCTTCCGCACGTTCCCGCATTTCGGAGTGGAAGTAAAAGGACTTTACGTCATCAATCCGATGGAAGGTGCGCAATCTGACACCTTGCTGGCGGCGCCGGATCTTTTAGTGGATATCAATATCAAGCAGTACCTTGATTCGCAGATATTGGACATCCGCGAAGTGACACTGAACGATGTTATTCTCAACCCGTTCATCAATGCCAACGGCGAAACAAACTTCGATGTGCTCAATTTGCCGAAGGATACAACTGAAGATTCTACTGCAACGGTTCTTCCGTTTGACATCCGCGTACACCGTGTGTCGCTGAATACACAGCAACTGAGTTTTGTGGACGAGAAAGACAGCCTTGATTTCCGCAACTTGGCTCTGAATCTCTCCGCATTGGCGGAAGTGGACAGCTTGCTCAATATCAATGCCATAGTGGAAGAATGCGTGCTGGACTGGAACGGCTTGCAAGTGGCGGTAAACGGTAAGGCGGCAATGTCGGAAACCATTACAATGGATCTCAATGTCGAAACCAATACATGGTCAATAACGCAAGTCTTGGAACAACTGCCTGCGCAGTACTCGTCTCTGGTTCCGAAAGAAATCTCTATTGCCGGTAACGTAGGCGTGAAAGCACATGTGTTTGGTGAGTTCGCAGAGAAAAAGATGCCGCTTGTTGATGCAACGGTTGTTCTGTCGGAGGCAACAGCCAACTATGCACCGATTCCTTACACGGTCAGTGATTTGTCGGCAGAAGCGGACGCACATATTGACCTGAACAATGGCAGCCGTTCGCAAGCAACGCTCAAACGTCTCTCTGCACGCTCAAAGAGCATACGCCTTTCCGCAAAGGGCAATGTGTCACAACTGTTGGCAGATTTGGGACTGGACATGCAGATGCAGTTGGATGCCGATTTGCTGGACTTGGCGTATTTCCTGCCTGAAAACCTGAAAGTGAACGGTCATGTCAAAGGGGATGTTTCCGCGAAAATCCGCTTGGCAGACCTCACGGACATGAAACTGGAGAAGGGACAATTTGGCGGAAACCTGACATTGAGCAATCTGGACGTACTCATGGATAGCATGGCAGTCCGCCTTCCGAAGACGGATATCGCCTTCAAGATGCCGAATGTCAAACCGACTTGGAAGAAACTGGACTGGCTGGATATGAAGTTTAAGATGGCGGCGGTGGACTTCGCTGACCCGGGAATTGGCAAAGTCAATCTCGGAGCATCTGATTTGCACCTCGAACTGGGCAACATCCTCAAGACATTGCCGGTGCTCTATGCCAATGTGGATTTGAAGTCGGAGCAACACCTCGTGGCGGATATGGATACTATCAAGACGGACATAGACGCGCCGCATATTACGGCTTACACGGAATATGATACCAAGGACACGACGCGTGTTCCCGTATTCAACGGCAAAGTCGCATTCAATGATCTGAAAGCGACATACACGAACATCAACGCACATTTGCGCAAGTCCGAGCTTGAAGCCAAACTGACCGGTGGAAGCCGTCTCCGTTCAACGCCGACCTTGTCTGCATCCATTAAATCGGATGCGTTCACGGCAAATGCGGACGAGGATATCAAATTGGACACCAAGAACTTTGCCATTGAAGCAAAAGCACGCTACAATTCCCGTGGCAAGAATGTACTGCTCAAGTGGAATCCGGTATTGCACTTCGATATGAACAAAGCCGAAATAGACTGGGTAGAGTTCCCGCAGCATATTTCCGTGCCGCAGATGACGTTTGATTACTCGAACCGCGACTTCAAAATCGCTACCTCGCAAATCAAACTCGGCAACTCGGACTTCTCGCTCGTCGGTGAAGTGCAGAACATCGGACGCTGGCTGCAGAAACGTGACACCCTTACAGGTGAGTTGAACTTCATCTCCGAGCACACGGACGTTAACCAGCTGATGGAACTTTTCTCTGCTGATACCGGCTCGGAAGAGCAACCGGAGCCCGCGACTGCAAGTGCGGAGCCTGCTCCCGCAGAAGGTGAAGCCGAAGAATCAAGCGGACCGTTCCTCGTGCCGCCGATGGTGGATCTGGTGCTGAATACAAAGATAAAAGAGGCTAAGGTGTTCAACGAAACGGCGTACAACTTGGGCGGAAAGGTCTATGTGCGTAACAACACGCTTGTCTTGGAAGAAATGGGCTTTGTCTGCAACGCCGCCAAACTCCAATTGACAGCCATGTACCGTACGCCGAGAAAGAACCACATCTATCTCGGATTGGATTACCACATGCTGGATGTGGACATTGCCGCGCTGATTGGTATGATTCCGCAACTCGACACGATGGTGCCAATGCTCAAATCTTTCGCGGGAAAAGCTGAGTTCCACCTTGCGGCGGAGACTTATCTCAACCAGAACTACGAGATTAAGCCTTCCACCATCCGTGGTGCTTGCTCGCTCTTCGGAAAAGACCTGGTGCTGTTGGACGGCGAAACATTCGACAAGATAAGCAAAATCCTTATGTTCAAGAAGAAAACCGAGAACAGAGTGGATTCAATTTCTGCCGAATTGACGCTCTACAAGAAGGAAATAGATGTATATCCGTTCTGCGTGAGCATAGACAACTATATGGCTGCTGTCGGCGGACGGCATAATCTGGATATGTCCTTCGATTACCATGTCAATCTTCTTTCGCCGCTGTATATCGGCGTAGATGTGTCTGGCACGTTGGATGACTTGAAGATCAAACCGGCAAAGTGTGTTTATGCACAAGACTTCCGGCCGCTGTTCCACAATAATGTCGATACGCAGACCGCCGAATTGCGCCAGCTGATTCGCGAGTCGATGCGCAAGAACGTGAAGATACAATAATATATAAGGTGTAGCAACATCGGGCTCCTGTAGTTCAATGGATAGAATACGGGTTTCCTAAACCTTAGATCCGGGTTCGATTCCCGGCGGGAGTACATATGGGCGCACAACCCAAATATCCTGCTTTGGCGGTGGACGCCGCATGCTCGGGCAATCCGGGCGTGCTGGAGTTTCGTGGTGTTGTGGCGGAAACGGGGATAGAGGTTTTCCGGCGCGGTCCTTTCATGCAGGGTACGAATAATATAGGCGAGTTTCTGGCATTGGTGCTTGGCTTGGCGTATCTCAAGAAATACAAGCTGCCGTGGACGTTATATACCGACTCCGTGACAGCATTGGCGTGGGTAAGAGAGAAAAAGTGCAAGAGCAAAATCCAATGGAATACTGAAAATCAGGAACTTTTTTTTATGGTACGCAAAGCCGAAGAATGGCTGCGGCAGAACACGTGGAATACCGAAATCAGAAAGTGGGAAACCATTCTCTGGGGGGAGATTCCGGCGGACTTCGGACGCAAGTAAACAAAGTGTAACTTGCAAGTAGCAAAATAAAGAAAAAGCATATTTTTCTTTTGCACATGAGAGATTTTTTGTACTTTTGCACCGCAAAACGTGGGTGACCTTGTACACGCACTAATACCGAACAATGACAAACAAATTCAAACAACAATAAACAATTCTAAACAATCTTAAACAATCTAATTTATGACAAAAGTTGCTATTAACGGTTTTGGCCGTATTGGTCGTCTGGCTTTCCGTCAGATGTTTGAAGCAGAGGGTTACGAAGTAGTTGCCATCAACGACTTGACCAGCCCGAAGATGTTGGCTCATCTTCTCAAGTATGACACCGCTCAAGGTGGTTTCGCCGGCAAGTTCGGTGAAGGCAAACACACTGTTGCTTACAAAGACGCTGTTCTCGCTGAAGACGGCAAGACCGTTGTTACTCCGGGTTCGATTACCGTTGACGGTAAGGAAATTACCATCTACGCTATGCCGAACGCAGCTGAACTGCCTTGGGGCAAACTCGGAATTGATGTAGTTCTTGAGTGCACAGGTTTCTATACCAGCAAAGCGAAAGCTTCTGCACACATTCAGGCTGGTGCAAAGAAAGTCGTTATTTCCGCTCCCGCAGGCAATGACCTTCCGACCATCGTTTACAATGTAAACCACAAGACTCTGACTCCGGCTGACACTGTTATTTCGGCTGCTTCCTGCACCACCAACTGCCTCGCTCCGATGGCAGCTGCGCTGCACAAATATGCTCCGATTCAAAGCGGTATCATGTCCACCATTCACGCTTACACAGGTGACCAGATGATTCTGGACGGTCCGCAACGCAAAGGTGATCTCCGTCGTAGCCGTGCAGGTGCACAGAACATCGTTCCCAACAGCACCGGTGCTGCAAAAGCTATCGGTCTCGTTATCCCCGAACTGAACGGCAAACTCATCGGTAGCGCACAACGCGTTCCGACTCCGACCGGCTCGACCACTATCCTGGTTGCAGTTGTTAAGGGTAAGGACATCACCAAAGAGGGCATCAACGCTGCTATGAAGGCTGCAGGTACCGAGAGTTTCGGTTACACAGAGGACGAAATCGTTTCCAGCGATGTTATCGGCATGAAGTTTGGCTCGCTCTTCGACGCTACCCAGACTATGGTTGCCAAGATTGACGACGACACCTATCAGGTACAGGTTGTTAGCTGGTACGACAACGAAAACAGCTACACCAGCCAGATGGTACGTACTATCAAGTATTTGGCTGAACTGAAGTAATAGTGCTGACCCAAATAAAAAAAAGCGGCTCGCGAGGGTCGCTTTTTTTAGAGTTGTTATGACCCGGATACAAGACAAGGATAAGTTATATACTTTTTTGCGGCCCTACGTCGATTGGACGTTCCGGTTGTCGTACCGGCATTTCCAGTTAGTCGGCAAGGAAAACGTTCCTACGGACGGAGCATATATCTATGCCCCTAACCACACGAATGCCCTATGCGATGCAATGGCAATATTGGGCATAGATCACAAGCGCAAGGTCTTTGTGGCGCGGGCGGATATATTCCGCAAGCCCAAACAGGCGAAGTTGCTCAACTGGCTGAAGATCATGCCTATCAAGCGTGTGCGTGACGGTTTGGACGAGGTGCGTAAGAACGACGAGACCATCAATAACGCCGTAGCAACTCTGCGCGAAGGCGTGCCGTTCTGCATACTGCCGGAAGGCACACACCGCACCAAGCACTCGCTGCTACCGTTGAGCAAAGGCATTTTCCGCATTGCGCTGCAAGCCAATGACGAGTTCGGTGCAGAGAAGCCGGTTTATATCGTGCCGGTCGGGCTGGAATATGGTGACTGGTTTCACTTGTGGAACAACCTCACCGTCAATATCGGTAAGCCGCTGAACGTCACGGAATTTACGCAGACACACGCCGACATGGATCGTCCGCAACTTATTCTTGCCCTGCGGGACGAACTGACACAACGTATGCGGCAGACTTTCCTGTGGGTGCCGGATGATGAGGATTACGATGCCAATTGGGCGAAGCTGCAAGCCAATCCTCCTGCGCCGTTTGACAGATTCAAGGAGCGCAAGGTTCCGAAATGGGCGTTGTTGCTTTATCTTATTCTCCTGTCGCCGCTGTTTGCTGTGAGTGCCGCGCTGACCATTCCGCTTTGGGCAATGTGGCTGTACATATGCCGCAAGGTAGCTGACCCTGCTTTCCATAACTCTGTCCAATACGTCTGGCAGACGGTCTATTATCCCCTCACCCTGTTCACTGCTATTCCGTTCTGGATGTTCGTGCAGGAATATGTATATCAGTTCCGCCGTTTCAAAAAAATGCAAAAATGATTAGAGCATACATTATTATCGCTTTGTATATTCTTGTGCCGGTGCTCATTATTGAGTGTTTCAAGCGCTGGACATGGATGCAGAAAATCGGCACGGTTGTTGCCGCATATGCCGTAGGCATTATCTTTGCCCTGACGGGTTTTGTGCACTTCGAGCCTGAAACAGCCGCCGCGCTGACATTTGGCAAGTTGCAATCAACCATCATGTCCGTCACGGTGCCGTTGGCTATTCCGCTCATGTTGTTCAACTGCGACTTCAAACTATGGACGAAAGCATTGCCGAAAACCATCTGGTCGCTCGCAGGCGGCATAACGGCTGTATTGGTGGCTGTTATCAGTGGTTACTTTATCTTCCGCACGCCGGATATTGCCAACTTCAACAAGATTGCCGCTATGATGACCGGCATTTATACCGGTGGCACCATGAACTTCAATGCGTTAGGTGCATCGTTGGGCGTGGACAAGACCGTTATGGCGATAGTGCTTGCTTTTGAAATGGTATTCACCACACCTTATATATTTTTTATGATAGGTGGCGGCTATAAGGTTTTCCGCAAGATTCTGCCTTATCAGGACGTGACCCGCAAAGGCCGTACGGATGAGGACGTGGAATCGAAGGATGTGGAGAACTACCGCGGTATGTTCCACCGCAGGATAATTGGCGGTATGATGATAGGCTTGGCGTTAAGTATTCTCTTCCTCGCCATTGGCGCAGGACTGGCATTGCTTCTCACTGGCACACTCAACGAACTCGTTGTCATTCTGACGATTACTACCCTGTCTATTATCGCATCGTTCTTCAAGAAAGTGCGTGAATTGCCCAAGACGTTCGAGCTTGGTATGTTCTTCATTCTCATTTTCTCTGTGATTGTGGCGTCGCTCTTTGACATCCACAGCGTCAACGGTGGCTCGCTGATGATAGGTTTGTTCGTGCTGTGGGTAATGGTATGCGCAGCAGGTCTGCACCTGCTTTTCTGCAAGATAGCCCATGTCAGTGGTGACTTGTTCTGCGTCAGCCAGATTGCGCTGCTCTGTTCGCCGCCGTTTGTACCGCCGGTTGTCGGTGCAATGAAGAACAAGAAAGTACTTATTTCCGGCATTGTCATCGGTCTCGTCGGTTATGCTGTTGGCACCTACCTCGGCGTTGCCATTGCACTTGCATTACCATAGGATGGTCTAACCAATAAAACAACAACTCCAATGAAAAAAATTCTCTCTTTCCTCTTTGCGGCATTGCTGTTTGTTCCTGCCGCCAACGCCAAACGCGAGCCAAAACCCCAGGAGGTGGACTCCCTCGGCCGCAAGATAAAGACTGGCTGGAACTTTGGCATCCTGCCTTCCATTGCCTATGATGCCGACTACGGGTTTCAGGGCGGTGTGCTCACTAACGTTTATTACTACGGCGATGGTTCCCAATATCCCGAATACATCCACTCGCTGTATGTAGAGACGGCTTACACCACCAAGCACCACGGAATCTTCCGCTTCAACTACGATTCGAAGTACCTTATTCCGGGCTACCGTCTTACGTTGGATGCTACTTACCTGCCCGATGCCATGTGCGACTTCTACGGCTTCAACGGCTATGAGTCGCGGTATCATTATTCCTGGCACGACTGGTCCAAGCAGCCGGAGAAGATGTCAGTGCAGGACTACCGCACGCGCGTGTTCTACAAGTACAAACGTGACCTAATCCGTGTGGCGGGAGATATAGAAGGCACGATTTACAAAGACCTCAAGTGGAATGCAGGATTGGGCGTGCTCGGCTATATTATTGACGATTGCGACATTGACATGCTTAACGGTAAGAACGAGTACGACCCGACTTTGGAGCACCAGAAAGCGTTGAATCCGGACGCACCGTTGCTCTATGATAAGTACAAGACTTGGGGGCTTATCGGCGATGACGAGAAGAACGGCGGCTGGCATCCCTATGTACGCGGTGGCATTACTTATGACACGCGTGACAAGCGTCAGGGACCGAACAAAGGCATTTATGCAGACGCTTTCTTCACCTATTCCGCAGCCTTCAACGCCAAGTACGGCAATCAGGCGGATGCGGGGTATAACCACCTCCAGTTCAATTTCACTTTCCGCCATTATGTGCCCTGCTATATTGACAAAAACGGACAAAACCGCATCACCTTTGCTTACCGCATCGGTACGCAGAACAACATTGCCGGCAAGTCCCCGTTCTATATGAACAACTACATGAATGCGCTCTTTATCCAGCGTGTCTATTATGAAGGCTTGGGCGGTGGCAACTCTATTCGCGGAATGATGGCAAACCGTATTTTAGCTAACGGTTTTGCTTTTGCCAATGTGGAGTTCCGCTTCCGCGTGGTGAACTTCGATATCGGACGGCAGCACTTCTATATCGGTCTCAACCCCTTCTTCGATCTGGGCGTAATCACGCAGCCGTATGACTTGAACGAGTTGGTGGAGATAAACACCGGCGGCAAATATCGGGACTTGTTGGAAAGTATGACCGCTGCAGGGGATGATTATGACACGTATTTTGACACGAAGGACAGAAATGCCTTTCTGCCGCACATGACAGCCGGTCTGGGCTTGAAGATTGGTATGAACGAAAACTTTGTTCTTTCCTGTGACTGGGCAATGCCGCTCAACAAACAAGACAATCAAAAATGGGCAAACTTCTACGTCAAAATGGGATACTTGTTCTAACAGCAAGATGTATTTCCATAAAAAACTACCAAAAAATCGCAACTAAATTTGCAGAAAAATAAATTTTTCTCCATCTGCGCTTGCAGATGTTGATTTTTTGTTGTAATTTTGTGGCGAAAATGAATAAAACGGCTTTAAAATAAATATGAGAAAGCAATTATCAACTCTATTGTTTGCCACATTGGCAAGTATTGGGACATTATTTGCTGAGGGCGGGTCGTGCGGAGAGAATCTCACTTGGAATTTGACCAACGGCGTGCTCACCATCAGCGGAACAGGAGCAATGACGAATTATACCTCCTATGCTTCTTCTACTGCTTCATGGTATTCACAAAAATCTAGTATTAACTCCGTAGTGATTAACGACGGCGTCACAAGCATTGGAGAGTTTGCCTTCTTTGATTGCACTGGTTTGACTTCAATTATTAACTATGCAACCATTCCGCAAGTTATCACACAGAATGTGTTTGCAGGCGTTAATGCCGATGCAAGCATACTTTACGTCCCGTTCGAAAGCGCAGCCGCCTATCAATCTGCAAATATATGGAGCATGTGGAATGAGTATGGAAATATCCGTTCCATAGAAAATGTTATTTCTGTAGCCGAAGCACTTGCTATTGGCAAAAAACTGGAAGTCGGCAAATCTACTCAAGAACAATATACTATCCGGGGCTATGTATCTTACACAGATCCTTACCGCCCGTTTGACGAGCAATCTGGAACCCAGTGCTTCAATATAGCAGATGATATATCCGCTGCAGCTTATTCGCTTGAAACAGGAGGGTTCTATGTCTATCTTGGCAAACCGAATACCGGCAAAGCACTAAAAGGTGGCGAATATGTGGAATTTACCACATCCATCTATCGCTACAAAGAAAATGTCATTGAAAACCGCGCACAAAACATAACTGTTACGGTACTCAAAGAAGCTCCCGAATGTCGTGTGTTTAAGGGTGCTTGTGGCGAAAATCTGACTTGGACGCTTGATTGCAAAGGGCATCTTGTCATTTCCGGTACAGGAGCTATGTATAATTATGAGAAAGGGGCTGCTCCATGGTGCCAATATGATGTATCTGTTGTGACCATAGAGAATGGCGTAACATCGCTCGGAAAATATGCTTTCTATAGATGTTCTATGGACTCCATTTTCATATCAGCAAGCGTTAATCGCATCGCATTTAATACCTTTAATAACAGCTTCAATTTGCAGAACTTTGAGGTCGCACAGGACAATTCTGTATTTTGCAGTGTAGAAGGTGTTTTGTTCAACAAAAGCCGGACAAAGATTGTGCGTTTCCCAAGAGGAAGATCCGGCGAATACGTGATTCCTGAAGGCGTCGAAATCGTTGGCGCAGGTGCCTTCAACGGATGTACAGAAGTGACATCTGTCATTATGCCAACCAGTGTCGTTACTATTGACTACGCGGCTTTCTTTGCCTGCAATATGCAGTCTGTGACTATTCCTTCTCATGTGGATAGTATCGGCATAGTGGCGTTTGGAGCATGTCCATTAACTTCGGTCATCAATTATGCGGTAGAGCCGCAGAAACTTCATTCGGATTCAATCGCATTTGAGGACGTGGATTTGTCCGCTTGCACGCTTTATGTGCCTGCGCAAAGTGTGGCGGCATATAAAGCAGCTTATTTATGGAAAGATTTCGGTAATATCCAAGCGATAGAAGCAGAGGATGTTACAGAACCGGTTACCACAGTACAAACAACGCCTCAAGACAACGCAGTTACCATCACATGGCCGGTTTCTGCGCAGGCAGATACATATGAGATTGATATATACAAAAACGGAGTGCTTGTATGTCGTTTGACGTTCTCTGCAGATGGACGATTACTTGGTATTGCCTTTGCTCCTGCTATAAAAGGGGCTCACAATGCTGCACACGCATTGTTAACCACAACGGGTTGGCAGTTCACGATTACCAATCTTGAATCTGGCACAAAGTATGATTATACCGTAACTGCGAAGAAACTTGATGAAACACCGGCGTATTCCCAATCCGGTACGTTCACTACTACCGGAACGGCGTCTTCTATAGAGCAAATCGCAAATGATAAAATGAGTAAATGTGAAAATGAAAAAATCATAATTGGTGGTCAAATCTTCATCCTCCGCGATGGAAAGATATATAGCGTACAAGGTCAAGAAGTAAAATAGTATAATAACGGTTTTATGACGTACGACGTGCACCGCTATGCACCGTTACCTAGATAAGTACTTCAATTGTTAAATCAAATCCTCCGAAAGCAAAAGTGTGGTTTTATTTGAGGAGTTGCATTTCGCAGCGGTGGCAGTCGAAATGCAGGCGAATGAGCGTACCGTTGCGGAGACGCAGGTAACGCGGCTCTTTCTTCAGCGGATTGACACGCCGGCAATACCCTAATTCGTAAAGCAGGCAGTAACGGCAAGTCATAAGAACCATGTCATTGACAATTGGACGATTTATTGTATTATTTTCGCATTTACTCATTTACTCATTTTTTCATTTTCTCATTTGTTCATTTCTGTGGTGACTTGGCGGCGCCAGTCGTTCAGGACGCTAACCGGTATAAAATACGGCGGACATTCAATCTGCACCGTGCGCGCGGTGTATGGCGTGTCTCCAAGTTTGGAAAGCTGATTCTTAATGGTATCAAGTGCCTTTTCGGGATTTTGTGCCGGTTGCTTGTTATAAACAAACGTCTGTTCGCGGTCACCGATGCGCAAAGCAAATCCGTCCGTTGTTTCGCGGAAGACAATGTCCACGGGAATACGGCGTTGCGCGTGCAGGTATTTGAGAAACGCGGTGTCCAGGTTGCGGAACAGTTTGAATGTGTTATGTTTTATGTCTAATGTTTTGTTGATTTTGATGATATTGCCGTTTATGCCGTTCACGGAGCAGCCTTCATCGCCGATGGTCAGTCCGTCTCCATTATGCAGCACGATGCCGGGCAGCAGTTTCACCCGCAGTGTGTCCGCGTGCATTTCCAGCACTTCGCCTATATATTCGCCGGTAGATTTGGGCGTCATTCTGTTCGCCATCGGTCGTGTGCGTCCGTGCAGGAAATAATCGGTGGCGCCGCGGTGGAAGGTTTTCTCCGGATTAGGGGAGAAGGTTTGGAAAATATGAATATTGGATGATTTGAAGATTGCATCGATTTTCTGGCGGTAGTATGCAGTGATATTGGTGACATACGTAGCATCCTTGAGCCGTCCTTCAATTTTGAAAGTGGTAACGCCTGCGTCAACAAGTTCGCCCAAATATGCCGAGCGGTCAAGATCCTGCAAGGAAAGGAGATACTGCTGGTGAATGGGCTTGCCGTCATCGTCAAGAATCTCGTTCATATCCTCGTCCAGAAGGTCATATTGCATCCGGCACATCTGCGCACAGCAACCTCTGTTGGCGGAGCGACCAAGCAGCACTTCCGACATATAGCACCGTCCGGAATAGGACACGCACAAGGCTCCGTGCACAAACGCTTCGAGCTCGATATCCGGCACGGTATTATGTATGGCACAGATTTCATCCAACGACAATTCGCGTGCCAGCACAACCCGTTTGAATCCCATGTCCCTGAGACGTGCCACCTGTTCCGGCGTACGGTTGTCGCACTGGGTGGAAGCATGCAATCGCAAATCCGGCAGTTCGCGGAAAAGGCGCGCGGCAAAATCCAAGTCCTGTACAATGAGTGCGTCAATGCCGATTCGATGCAATTGTTTCGCCATGTCAAAAGCATCAGCGATTTCCTCGGGATAAAGGAGCGTATTGAGTGTCACAAGCACCTGCACACCGTAAGGATGGGCATAGCGGACAAGGGCGGCGATGTCATCCATCGGATTGCCTGCCGCTTCCCGCGCACCGAATCGCGGCGCTCCGATATACACTGCGTCTGCCCCGGCTTGGATTGCCGCCTTGGCGACCTCCAAATCACGGGCGGGTGACAAGAGCGTTAAAGAGTTCATAGATGACAATCCCTGCGGTGACGGATACATTAAGTGAATGTTTCGTGCCATATTGCGGAATCTCAATGCAGCCGTCACTTGCATCGACCACTTCCTGCTGCACGCCGAAAACTTCGTGCCCGAGAATGACGGCGGTTTTCGAACGGTTGTTACGTATTTTTTCCTTTGCTTCTTCGAGCGTGATAGAGCCATGCGCCTGCTCAACGGCATAGACGGTAAAACCTGCTTCGTGCAGGGCGTTGACAGCATCCATGGTATCTTTGAAATACTGCCATTCCACTGTGTTTTCCGCGCCTAATGCCGTTTTGTGAATCTCTGCGTTCGGCGGACAGCAGCAAATTCCGCACAAGTACACGTCTTGCAGGCGGAAAGCATCCGCCGTACGGAACACGGCGCCTACATTATGTTGCGAGCGTACATTGTCCAACACCACAATCAGCGGCACTTTTTCTGCTTCGTGAAACGCTTCAGGCGTCAGGCGGTGCATTTCGGGAATGGTCAGTTTTTTCATTTACGATTTGGCGATTTACGATTTGGCGATTTGTCCTCATTTAAGGAGGAAGGGGAGTGTGAGGGTTACTGTGTCATCGGAAATATCGGCAATAAAGTCCTCATGAATGGGCAGCAGTTGTCCGTCTTCTAATTCTATTAAGGTGTTTGCTGTCGTTTCGTCCACGGCGCGGATAATGCCCAAATCGCCTTGTTCCGTATCGCGCAGCCGCCGTCCGGCGAGGTCTTGCCATGTCAGTAGGGTGTCACCTTCCTGCCGACTGATGTCGCTGCGCAGCATGAAGGCTTCACAGCCGACCAGTCGCGCTGCAGCTTGCTCCGAATCAACGCCTTTGAGCCGCATAATCAGGTCTTCAGCACCTTTTGTGCGCCAGTCTGTCACTCTGAACGGCACAGGAATAGCGTTTATGTCGAGCAGAACAAACTCCGCATCGGCATTTTCCCACAACTCGTTGGTTGTGTGGCATTGCAGTTCGCCGTTCTTGCCGTGCGTCCGGCGGATGGTGCCGATGGATATAAGGTCGTCGTGTGAAATCATGTCAGTCGTGGATTGTCAAGCGGGGTGGAGCATAGGAAGTGGTGTATTTGCGTAGTGCTTCTTTGCTGAAGCCTTTGGAAGGCGTCGCATAGCCGAAACTCAAGTCATAATGTTCGCCGCAAATCGGGCAAACGGCAAAGTAACCGTCTATGGTGCAAGGGTTTGCCGGATTGATGCAATGCGGGCAGCAAAGGTCAAAGGCACAATAGTTGCGGTCGTTGTTCACATAAACCACCACTCCCGCAAAGCCGTAATAATCGGTCTCTGTCAGCGGCAAAGTCTGTCCGTTGAAGTGATAGCCGTTGTGATCCACAATGACATAGGCTCCGATATTTTCCCGCACAAAGTGTACATACATACCTGCGGAAGTGTTTATGACCAGTTGGACAGGACGTGTCGGAACGGCACTCTTGTACGTGGTGTCCTCGCAGGCAGAAAGGATTAGTGCGCCAAGAATCAGGAATATAAATGATTTGTGCATCATTTGATTTGCGGCTGATTATTGGACGCCACGGATATGGATGGTAAAGATGAGCGTGGAATAGGGCGGAATATAAGACGCCGTTCCTTCAGTGCCTTGTTCTTCGTCCTTGTAGCCCAATTCGTAAGGGATATACAGTTCAATGTCTCCGTGACAGTGAATCTTCTTCAGTCCTTCCGCAAAGCCTTCAACGACGTTGCTGACAAGCAGGGTGGCTGTTCCTCCGTCAAACTGTACGCCGTTAATGAGTGTGCCGCGGTAGTCGCAATAAACACGGCTGCTGACATTTGGTTTGGCATCTGTCGGATTCGGGTCTGCGATGATTTTGTATTGCAATCCGGTCGAAGAAGTCTCTACACCGGGTTTAGTTTTGTTCTGCTCCAGCCATAACTGGTTTTGTGCTTTCCAGTCCATCCAGTCGTTTTTCTTGCAGCCGGACAGCAGCACGGTGCCAAGAACGAATAGTAAAAATGCCTTATATTTCATAACTTGTCAATTTTCATTTTGCGAGCCAGTTGCTCGGATTAAGTACTGTCTTGTCCTTCCAGATTTGGAAGAAGAGTTCCGTTTTATTGTCTTGTTCGGGGTCGGAATAAATTGTTCCGATTTTCTGTTTGGCAGCCAGTTTGTCCCCCTGTTTGACGTTCAGACGGCTCAGACCTGCATAAACCGACCTGTAGTTTCCGTGTGCCACGATGACGGCATAGGAGCCGCTCATCATAAAGCATGAAGTCACTTCGCCCTCAAATACGGCACGTGCAGCCGCTCCGGCAGTCGTTTGCAGGTAAATGCCTTTGTTGTCCACGGTCACATCCTTGTATAGCGGATGCTGGTGTTTGCCGAACGTGCCGGAGATAAACCCTTTCTCAATCGGCCAGGGCAGTTTGCCTTTGTTCTGCTCGAATCCGCCTGCAACGAGTTGCTGTTCTTTGGTCAGTGCCGCCTTCTCCTGTTCCTTCGCCTGTTTCTCAATCGTGGCAGTAATCTTCTTGTTCAACTCGTCCGCTTTCTTTTGCTGTTTTTTGAGTTCGGCAAGCAGGTCTTTTTCTTTTTTCTTCAGGTCTTTGAGCATCTGTTGTTGCTTGCGTTCGTCGCGTGCAAGTGCTTCCTGTTCGCGTTTCTGTTTCTTGAGAGCCTGCTGCTTGTCCTGCTTGTGCTCACGCAATTGCTGGTCTTGTTGTTCAATTTCCAGTTTGACGCCTTCAATGCGCGCCACCTGTAGCCGCCTGTATTGTGCCACCTGTTGCATGTAACGGATCCGGCGCACAAGTTGCTGGAAACTATCTGATGAGAGCAGGAACAGCAACGGTGACTGCTGTAGTTGGGCATAGTGGCTTTCGCGCACCATTTTGGCATAATCGGCTTTCAGGGCGGATAAATTGCGTTCCAGTGTGTCGCGCCGCCTGTTCAAGCCTGCCATTTCCGTGTCCAAGGTTGAAATCTCTTTGTCCAGATTCGAAATCAACTTCTTCTGCGTCTTGATATTTTGGTCAAGCAACTGTAGTTTGGTGACGGTTGCCGATTCGTTTTTCTTCGTCTGTTGCAGCATCTTGTTCGTCTGCTCAATCTGCTGCTTGAGTTCGCGCTGCTGTTTTTGCAACGTCTTGACGCTTTCTGCATAAATGCTTATGGCACAAATACTTATCAGGCAATATGTCAGCAGTCGTTTCATTTCAGTATCGTGTTTATATCTACAAACTGGTAGCGTTCAAGCCGTTGGTGTCTGACGTTTACGGGCGCATCATATACAATCTCTCCGTAAGATGCAGTGAGCCGCACGGTGTGCTCGCGGAACGAGTAGCCCAAGGAGTTGAACCCCGTTCCTGTGGCAAAGTTCTGCAGGTCTTTCCACTTGATTGCCGGCACAACCTCATCCTGTGCAGCATCCAGTGCCAACTTGGTGTAACGGTGGTTGATCTTGTCAATCACGATTGCCGTGTCCGGTGTAAACTCCAGTCGCAAAAGCTCCATGTTCAGCATTGGCATGACGGAAATAACAATCATCGAATCCCGCACAGCCTGTATCTGGCACATGACGCTGTAACGCTGCATATCCACGTCCAGTGTCAACTGGGTGTTTGCGGCTTGTGCCGTGTGCCATGTCGGCGTTGTTTGATCCGGCTGCGGCTCGGTCGGTTTGACGGTGTGCTTCTTTGACGCGCAGCCGCAAAGCAGGAACACCGCACACAAAAGCAATATGTATGTTCTATTTTTCAAGTTCGTCCAAATGTTCCTGAATCACTTTCCTGTTGAAGTCGTCCTTTACGTTCTCCAATGCCCGTTTCAGATAGAAACTTGCCAGTGCATTCTGTCCTTGCAGGTGCAGAATCCATCCGTACGTGTCCAGATAAATCGCATTGTTCGGCTCGGCTTTGATGGTTTCAGCACTCATCCGTTCCGCCTGTTTGATATCGCCGCCGTGAATGGCAATATTATAGGCGTAGTTGTTCAGCGTATAGAGGTTTTGCGGGAGCAGGAACAACGAAATCTCGTAGGTCTCGAAGGCTTTTTCTATGTTACCCGCAACAATCAGCGAATCGGCTTCTTCCGCTTTGATGAGACTGATATAGTACGCGCAATACTTGTCCTGCTTGATAAGTTGGTAGTCTTCCTCTTCCAACGGAACGGTCTTGGCAATCCGTTCGGCGATGGCATATACTTCGACGAAGTTTTCCTGCATGGCATAGATATTGGACTTGAGCATGAGGAAATACAACGATGTCGGATCCTGCTTGAGGTAGCGGTCTATTTCTTCATAGGCGCGTTTGCGGTTTCCCATCTGGTAGTAAATCCGGTAACGGTTCAGCGCGCTGTTGGCATTGTAGCCGCGTAATGCGTCAATCTCGTCCATTAACGCAACGGCTTTGTTCCATTGGTAGCGTTTCACATAGATGGGAAGCAGATAATCCGCTATATCTGCATCTTTGGGATTGCGTCTGTGAGCTGCTTCCGTCACGATTTGTGCACGGAGCGTACTCACTATATCTCCTTTGCGGAGCAGAAAATCTGCGAATGGCTCCCAACAGTCATTGGGCGCAAGTCTGACCGCTTCTTCCAGCGTTTTCTCGGCATCTTTCTCACGACCTAATGCCGCATACAACCGTCCGAGATTCGACTTGGTCAAACCGTCGTACGGATTCAGTTGTTCGCAGAAGTGCAAAAGCACCAGTGCACGGTCGTACTCTTCCTTGTCCAGTGCTTCCCGCGAGGCATAGAAATAGTACTTGAACTGCTCCAACTGCTCTTCAGGAACAGTCGGTGCCGCCGGTTTCTTCTTGGCAAATGCTGCTGTCAGCGGCAGTAGCACCACAAGGACCAATATGACGTTTCTGAATCTCACTATTTCACTCCGCTATGTCCGAATCCGCCAGCTCCGCGTTCCGTCTCATCCAGTACATCCACTTCCAACACTTCCGGCTGTTCGTGCTTTGCAATCACCATTTGGCAGATGCGTTCTCCCGGCTCGATGGTTTGCGGCTCGTTGGACATGTTTATCAGTATGACACCTACTTCTCCGCGGTAATCCGCGTCAATGGTTCCCGGTGTATTCAGCACGGTCAGACCGCGCTTCAGTGCCAGTCCGCTCCGCGGACGGATTTGTGCTTCGTAACCGACCGACAGCTGCATGAACAAACCTGTCGGAATCAGTTTGCGCTCCAGCGGTTGCAGGGTCACGGCTTCCGCAATATGGCACCGTATATCCATGCCTGCTGCCTGTGCGCTTTCATATCTTGGCAACGGATTATTGCTCTTGTTGATAAACTTTACGACCATAACTCTTTAATCCCTTAACTCCTTAATTCTTTAACTCTTTAACTCCTTAAAACCTCTTTTCCGCCAATACTTTCAATCCGTTTTCCACAATCCTAATCCGTATGTCTTTCGGCATCTTCACGGGGTCGCCGTCAATATGGAACGGCGCCTCTTCTTCGCGGAACAGCATAATGTCTTTTGCCTTCACCGTGTCCATGAACAGGCTGTTGTCGATGTTCTTTGTGAACAGTCGCAGTGCCAAGCCCGGAGCACCTAACAATGCCGACGAACTCATCATACAGATGTCCATTTGACCGTCCTGCACGCTTGCTTTCGGCGCAATGTATGCGTCATTGCCCCACTGGGAAGCATTCGCAAACGTAATCAGAAACGCCTTGTGGGTAATGTCCAGATCTTCTCCGACAATGTGATAGGTCTGGCTCTTGTAGGTCAGCAGGTCTTTCACCACCTTTTCCACATAGGTTTTGAGTCCCCGTTTGCCTGCTTTGGAGAACTGATAGGCAATCAGTGCGTCAAAGCCAGTTCCGCATGTGGTGACAAACAGCCGTTCGTTTGCCAGTCCGTAATCACAACGGATTGTTTCCGACCTGTTCAGCATCTGTATGGCTTTCACCGGTTGCATCGGAATATGCAGATGGCGTGCAAAACCGTTCCCGCTGCCCATCGGCAATATGCCAAGAGCTGTTTCCGTGTCCCGCAGACCTTGTGCCACTTCGTTCGCCGTGCCGTCTCCGCCGACTGCCACTACGGCATCAAAACCCATAACGGCAAACTGCTTTGCCAACTCTGTCGCATGACCCGCATATTCGGTAAATACGATGTTCTGCAACCACTGGCTGCGATCCAGTTCTTTTTCAATCAGTTTCGGCAGTTTGCGTTTGATGCCCTGTTGTGTTCCCGAAATCGGATTGATTATAAAAGCGATATTTTTCATATGTTTTTATGTATGAGTGCTTATTTCAGTTTCCAGTTCTTCCAGTTGTCTGCAACGTCTGTTGCGGGCATGACACAGGGTGACTGCATCTTGTTGTTTTCCAAAACAGACTGCTGTTTGACGTTTGTGGTGATATAGTTCCCTAATTCCTGCAAAGTGACGTCTCCTTTTGTCTCTTGCAGTTTTTTGAGGAGATAGTACGTGAACATACCGTGCTGTTTGGCGGTGTACGGATAAGCCGTCTCGTCTCCTTGTGCGGCGGAGAACACCACCATATTGCCTTTGGGTTGTCCGGCTTTTGCTTTCAGTGCGACACCGCGTGCCGAAGCAAGCATCCCCTGTTCACGCTTGCTGCCGCTGAAGCAGGCATCCATGAATACGGAGATCCGTCCTGCGGGCAGTTCGCCCAAGGTGTTGTACAAATCGTCCAGTTTGTAGCACGTGCTCAAATCGCTCATGATTCCATCCACCGGCAGCATATAGGCTGTTTTGCTGGATTCGTCCGGGATTCCGTGTCCGGCGTAGTAGAAAATGACGTTCGGATTGTCAAACACTTCCACCACGTTCTTCAGCCAGCTCATTTCGCCCTTGATCTGATTGCCTGTCGCGTTCGTGCGGATGTGGATGTTCTTCGTCGGAATGCCCAATGTCTGTTCGCAGTACTGCTGGAAGATTCTTCCGTCATTCATCGCAAACGGCACCGATGCCACCTGCTGGTAGCGTTCGTTGGCAATAATCAGCACGAAGGTGTTGGCGTTTTTCTTGTCTGTCTTCGGAATGTTCTCGTCCACATCCGAAATCAGGCTTCCTTTGGTGATTGCCACGCCTGCGCCTGCACTGCCTGCTACCGAGATACTGGTCATTCCTTTGCTGATGGCTTGACCGAAATGCAACGGAATAGTTGCGTTTTTCGCATAGCGTCCGTAGGATTCGGACAGCGTAAACTCAATATCCACGTTGTCTTTCACGTTGGCATTGGATTGCATTTCGAACTCCAGCAGTTTCTGTTCGTTCGGCTGCAACGTCTCGAATTGCTGGTTTCTGTCGCCGTCCAGAAGGAACATGTTCTCCGGAATGGTAAAACTGCATTTGACATTGTTGGCAACGCCTTGGTCGGTATTTTGCAGCAGCACTTGCAATTTGAACGGTCTTTTCTTGCGCAACTGCGAATCGCTGCCGCTTTGAATCTTGTAGCTTACAATCTCCACAAACGGCGAATCGAACTTATGCGTGCCGACAGCCAACTGGATCGGGTCTGTTCCGAATCCGTTCGGCTCATCCACTTGCAGAATAAACCGTGCTTCGCCGTTGACCGTACTCATCGAAGCATTGACGGGAATACTCACGCGATAGGATTCGCCTGCTTTTATGACCGGCAGGTTGTAGTCCGCATACGTCAAACCTTCCGTCGTGCCTTCGCCTTTGACCTTGACAATGCAGTTGTATGCATCTCCTTTGCCGTCGTTGCGCACGGTGAACTGAATATGGCACTCTTCTTTCGCGTTGATCGTGTTGTTTCCGTCTGCGTCAGAGAACAATACAGACTGGTCGTCCACCGTCAGGAATGGCGGAATAATCTCTTTCTGGATGTTGAATAACCGTGCAGGCGTCGTTGATGTCGAACTGCGTTGCGCAAACTGCGGCAGCGCATATAAAATCAAGCCTGTTATAACAAACAATTTCTTCATAGCAATCATCATTTTCCAAACGTTAAAGCACCGGAAACTGTCACGCCGACGGCGAAGCCCTTGTCTTCATAACCGGTGTAAAAGTCGAAGTACATGAGAGTGGATATGTACCGTACGCGTGCAGTGGCAACTACCCACCATTCTTTGTTGAATATATCGTACGACGGACCAACTGAAGGAACAAGCGCCCAATTGTCCGCTAACGGGAACACGATTCGTGCTTGCGGCTTCCAGTATAGACCGTTCCGCGGACTGGAGGACAGGTACCTCAAATCATACGTAAACGCTGCCGGAGCTATTTCGAACATCTTGCACCGGAAGGTAGCAACCGACAATATAAATGGCACACCGGATTCTTTCTTGAGCGACGCAGCCAAGCCCGCTTCCACCAACGTGAACGCAAACTTTCCCGCTTCGGAGTAGAAACGGTTGCGCTTGTTCGCATAGGACGACGGATCGTTCTGTTTGCGTTCTTCCTTAAGCCGTTTGTTGGCGGCGTTCGTCGATTCAACCGCCACCACTTGGAACTTCACTTCGCCGATCAGTTTGCCGCGGTCACGGATCACGTCCCACACGATGGTTTTGTTGGTGCCTGCTTTCACGTTCACGCCAACGTCTCCGGACAGATAAGCCCCGTTGACGGACTGGAACGAACCGCCGTCAATGGAGACCTTCAGGCTGATATTGGCTTCTTTGTCCAGATTATAGGTGATATACACCTTTTTGTCTTTCTCGCGGCAATCGGCATTGCTCACCTCCTGTGCGCACAGCCCCGCACACCAAAGCAGTAGTAACAATATGTAACTTCTCCGTATCATTTGGCAATTTCCATTTTGGGCGGCAAAGGTACAACAAATTTTGCAAATATGCAAAAAAAAGTGCGTTTTTGCCGCACTTTTTGTTTGTTTTTGCACCGCACATACACTTGTGCATACATTCTGTTTTACCAATCTTTCAAATCGATTGTTACTGCGTAGAGCATGAAGAACGTTCCGGAATCCAAGTGAGCATCTTCCAGCGAGGTCATGTCAAGCTCTGCGTGCTGCACACCTTTGCTCACCAGCCATTGATACATCATCTCCGAGTTCTCCGGCGCAACAATATCATCCTTGAGCGAGTGATAGAGCTTCACATCCGTATCCGCATCTGGCGTCCAGTCATCGATGAAACGCATCTTGTCCACATAACTGAGCACACGCTGCATTTCCGCCGAAGTGGAATCACAATATAGGGGCTTCATAAACTTGGCTATGCTGTCTGTTCCAAGCAGCTCCGTGAACTCATCCAGACTGAATTTCTTGGAAATAATCCAGCTCTTCATATTCGATGCCAGCGGCTCTAAGAACGCATCTTTGTCGTTGATTCCGAGGTTATACAGGTCGTTGAGTGTCACCATACTCATCGGCAGCACAGCCGGCATACCTTTGCTCAGACCTACTGTCTGTAAGTCGAACAGTTCGCCCGCACTCGGTGCCTGATTCGAACGAAGAATGGTATAATGGTTGAACAGCGCCATCTTGCCGATTTGCTTGCTTGTTTTCTGCGCCGGATTGAGATACAACACTGCCGACATCACACACGGCTTACCCGCATGATCGGTCGTAGGATACGTGAACATATAGTCAAAATGTGTCCCGCCATCCAAACTGTCAAACACCTGCAAACCCATATCCGGCTTGACAAACGTGATACTGTCCGGATCTTCAATCAGTGCGTGACCGTTCTTCCAAACGTACGTTTGTGCACTCGCACTCATCGCTGCACATAGCAGCACGATTGTAAAAATCTTTTCCATCATTCCATCATTTCATCATTTTATCATTCTTCCCATGATATCATACACTTGCCCGTCAAGGCGGATATAGAGTTGTCCGTCCTTGATAAATTTCTCACTCTCGGCTCTTAGCTCTTGACTCTTAGCTCTTAGCTCTTCACTTCTCACCTCTTCAATCTCCGTTGGAGTACTGCTTTCGGCGAACAGGAGGCTTTGGTAGTCATACTTGTACATAGGCGTAGCCTCTCCGTCTGTGGCGGAGATGAGTATGATGCTGTCTCGGGTAAAGACCACTTTCTGCAGGCTGTTCAGAGCCACTTCGCTCTCTGATCCGGCTACCGACACAAACCGCAATACCCGGACCGTCTCAGCATGCATCCCAATCGCCATGAAGCAGCTCACAATCCAAATAAATAATTTCCTGTTCATTCTTGCTACCAAAATTTATACAAAATTACTGCTTTTTCTTGATATACGCAAGAGTTTGAGCGTTTTTTTGAATTTTAATTGGTAATTTGGCGCAAATTTGCTCGGTAATTTGGCTGCAAATCGATCGGTTGTTTGGCGCAATTTCCAACTTCTTCACCGATTCAGGAACTACGTACTTGCAGTCGCCGATTTCCGCGTTTTTTTACAGAAAAATTTGCACAGTTGCAAAATATGTTGTATCTTTGCCGCGAAAATGTGGAGGAGACTATTATGGATATATTTTTGCTGATACTTTCGTTTTTGTGCATGCTGGTCGGCATAATCGGCTGCATCGTGCCCGGGTTGCCGGGATTGCCAATCGCCTATGCGGGATTATGGATTGCGCAAGCAACGGAACGGGTTGAATTTTCTTGGCAGACGCTTCTGATCTGGGGAATCGTCGTGGTCGTGCTGCAAGTGGCGGATTACATTGTGCCCGCGTTAGGAACGAAGAAGTTCGGCGGCACAAAATACGGCATCTGGGGAAGCACAATCGGCGTGTTTGCCGGATTGGCGTTCGGAGCCGTCGGAGTCATCTTGGGACCGCTTGTCGGGGCAGTATTGGGAGAACTGATTGGCGGCAAAGAGTTCGAAGATGCACTAAAAGCAGGCTGGGGCAGTTTCCTCGGCATCTTTTTCGGCACGGTTGTCAAACTGGTCTGTTGCGGTTTGATGACCGTTGCCCTAATTCAGGCACTATAATATATATTGAATATGGCAACCTTGCAAGACAACAAACCATTTCAGGAAGAAGAAATCCGTGCAGTCGTAGATGCCCAACGCAGGTTCTTCCGTACAGGAACGACACTGCCTGTCAAATGGCGCAAAGCGCAACTCCGCAAACTGAAAGCGGCTGTGATGGCGCACGAGAATGATTTTGTGGAAGCGTTGGCGGAAGATCTTGGACGGAGCAGCGTTGAAGCCTTCCTCTGTGATATCGGGCCCGTTATAACCGAGATCAACGAAATGCTTGCAGGACTACGCCGCTGGGCACGGCCGGAACGCCATTTCAGCGGATTGTTATGCTTCCCGAGCACTTGCACGAAGGTCTATAAGATGCCTTATGGCGTCTCGTTGGTCATAAGTCCGTTCAACTTTCCTGTCCTCCTGACACTCGGTGTAGTGGCGGCGGCAATGGCTGGCGGAAATACGGTGGTCATCAAGGCAAGCAGCAAGTCTGCGGCAAGCACGGCGGTGCTCAAACGTTTCATCGCCGAGGTGTTTCCGCCTGAATATGTCACACTCATTGACGGCGGACACGATGTCGCGGATATGTGCCTTGCACAGCGTTTCGACAAAATCTTCTATACGGGTTCGCCTGCGGTCGGAAAACATGTGCTTGCCGAGGCGGCAAAGAACCTTACGCCTGTGGCGCTTGAATTAGGTGGGGAAACAGGCAACTGGTGCGTGGTACGCAAAGATGCCGACCTGAAGGACGCCGCACGCAAAATCGCCTTCTTCAAAATCTGCAATGCCGGACAGATATGTATCAACATCAACCAGATCGCCGTGGCGGAGGAGGTGGCGGAGCCTTTCCTCGAAGAACTGAAGAAAGCCTTTGTGGCTCAAATTGGAGAACATGCAGAAACCAATCCCGAGTACCCGAGACTCATTACGGAAGCCGCTTACAACAAGTGTGCAGGGCTTGCGGACGAGTACCGCGAACGCATCATCTTCGGCGGAACGGGGAACCCCGAGACCCGCAAGTTTGCGCCGACGCTTATTTATCCGGTGAACATAGACGAACACATTGTCCGGCACGAACTCTTCTGTCCGCTGCTGCCTGTTGTTCCCTTCAAGGACGCCGAAGCGGACGCACTCATGGATGTTATTGCAGATCGCGAACATCCGCTTGCCATGTACCTCTTCACGAAGGACATGCGCTGGGCGAACCGTGTGATGCAGACGCAGCAGTTCGGCGGCGGATGTATCAACGAAGTGTGCATACATATGATGGTCAAGGGTGTTCCGTTCAACGGCACAGGTCACTCAGGAATGGGCGCGTACCACGGCGAATGGGGATTCCGTGAATTCACGCATCCGCAAACTGTGCTGAAAGGACGCACGTTCTTTAACCTGTCGCTCCGCGAACATCCCTACACCGGAGAAGCCGGAAGAAAGAAAATGAACCTTTTACGCCTCTTTGAGCGATAAAATGCAAGAAAAATGCAGAAAAATTTGTGTATGTCAAATAAAAGCAGTACTTTTGCCTGCTTTTTCGTGAAAAAAGCACGTCATTATTAGTATTAACCAGGGGCATGGATTCGCGTAATCCCCCGCCCGCAAAACAAAAAACAAATGGCAACAAAAATTCGTTTGGCTCGTCACGGTCACAAAGACTATGCTTACTACCACATCGTAGTTGCTGACAGCCGCTCGCCGCGTGACGGCAAAATCATTGAGCGTCTCGGCTCGTACAACCCCAACACTAATCCTGCTACCATCCAACTCAATTTTGAGCGCGCGCTCTATTGGGTAGGCGTTGGTGCACAACCCACTGACACGGCGCGTCATCTCCTCTCTGTTGAGGGCGTTATGCTGATGAAGCACCTCCAGGGTGGTGTCGCTAAAGGTGCTTTCAGTGCTGAAGAGGCACAAAAGCGTTTCGATGCTTGGAAGGCACAACAGCAGGCTAAGGACCAGAAGGTTTCCAAGGCTGAGGCTGACAAGAAAGCCGCTGCACAAAAGGCTGCTCATGCACAGGAAGTAGAGGCTAACAAGGCTAAAGCTGCCGAAGTGCTGAAAAAACGCCAGGCTGCTGACGAAGCACTCGCTGCTGCTGCTCAAGAAGCTGCCAAAGAGGCTGCCGAGGCTGCTGCCGAAGCAGAAGCTCCTGCTGCTGAACAAGCGGAAGCTTAATCCTGCTTTTGCCGCTCATTTAGAGCCAAAAACACGGAAAGAAAGTCCAAAACAAATGTTTTGGGCTTTTTTCTTGCATATATGAAAAAAATGTTGTACCTTTGCGCGCCGATTCTGTATGGCGTGGCGAAATTACATAGCAGACGCTTTCCGCAATAACCGCAAAGTGGCGGAAAATTACGTGTTCATGACCCTCTTGCAGGTGCTGAACATGTGTTTTTACCTCATCGTTTATCCTTTCCTTATCAGCCGGCTGGGCGATGCCGGTTACGGCACGTATGCGTTTGCTTGGTCGGTCACGTGTATTCTCATGGCGGCGGTGAACTTCGGTTTTGACCTTCCTGGTGCCAAACGTGTGGCACAAATCATGGTGGACGGTGGCGACAAAAAGCAGCTCGGCAGCGTTCTTTCTGCTATACAAACCGCCAAATTGGGGCTCGAAATGCTGGTTGCCTTGCTATTTGCAATACTGCTGTTGGCTGTTCCGTTCTTGCGGGAACACCGGCTGCTCTTTGCCATTGGCTTCGCCCAGACGCTGTCCTGTATTCTGTTCCCGCAGTGGTATTTTCAGGGTGTACAGCGCATGCGGGTGGTCACATTTATCCAGTTCGGCAGCAAACTGCTCAGTTTGCCGTTCATCTTCTGGCTGTTGCACTCGCCGGACGATGTATGGCTGTTCATGCTGATTACGACCGCTGCCTCCTTGCTTGGCGCGGCTGCCGCATGGCTGCTCATACGTTTCAAGGACGGTGTGAAGATGCCTTTTGTCCCGTTCGCAAACACGAAACAATATTACGCCGAAGCGGTGCCTTTCTTCCTGACCAACATAATGGGAATTGCCAAAGAACAGGGCGTTGTCCTGCTGACTGGTGCTTTCCTCGGCATGGCAGACGTGGCGGTTTATGACCTCGCAAACAAGATTGTCACCGTGCCGCGGATCATGCTCATGAAGATTAACGACGCCCTCTTCCCGAAGATTGTCGTGCAATCAACGTCGAAACAAGTCCGGCGCATTATGTTCGGCGAAGTGGCGGTCAGTCTGTTGGTTGTCGCGCTTGTGCTGTGGCTGGGACACGGAGAACTGCCGATGGCTTATCCGGTAAGTATCATCCTGAGTACAACGGTGCTGTTCTGGCTGCTTGGCACGGCGTTTGTCGACTTTGTCTTTGTCCCGACAAACCACCGTTATCTGGTCACAGCCAATCAGGTCGTGGCACTGGTAACCTGTCTCTCTGCGGTGTCAGTCTGGCTCTTGCTCAAACCGTCCGTTTACGGCGTGGCAGCAGGTTTGGCGTTGTCCGGACTGTGTGAAGTGATTTTCTGTATTGCTGTAACAAAACACAAGAATCTGATGAAATGGTAGCATGGTTCATACATATTGCCTTCGCGATAATCGGCGTGGTGCTTTGTGCAACGGCGCCGAAAGGCTATCATGCGGACTTCTGCCAGATGATTGCATGGTGTTTTGTGGTGCAGAACCTGCTGTATTTCCTGACCAACGGTCGCAAAAACTTCGTCGGATTCGAACTGTTCTTTGCGGTGGCGTTCTTCTTCGTGAACTTCGGCTATGCCTTGTTCTATTTCCCCGAACGCGAGAACTGGATGTTCTTCTGGCGTCCGTGGGACAGAGCGGTTATGGACCGCGCGGTTTCAATCGCGTATATGGGATATACGTTCTATATGTTGGGCATCACACGCTGGCTCCGGATGGCTCGTCCCGAGCCGCAGAAAGTGGAATTCCGCATTTCGCTGAACCAGTATATTCTGATTTTCCTGCTGACCGTAGGCACGTATGCTTTGTATGTTGCTTCCGGCGGTTGGGCGGCGATGAATGCTGTTTACGGCGGCGGAGGAAACATCCGCGAGGTCGGCATATACTCCTATTTCTACGTCATTTTTACGCTTGCCATTTATCTGATGGCGATCTTTGTCTATCATATCCCGAAAACCAAATGGTGGTTCTATCTCCTCACAATGGGCACATGTATCTTGCTCATTCTGGCAACTGGTAGCCGCACGGTTGTACTGGGTGTCGGACTGATTCTGGTGGTCGGATGGAACAACAACGTCCGCCGTTTCCGCGTGTGGGAAATCCTTGTGGTCATGCTGGTCGGCGTGATTGGGCTGTGGGTTGTGATGGAAACCCGCAAGACCCAACTCGGCAACATTGTCCAAATCGTCCACGGCATGAACAGGGATGACTTGGTGGATATATTCTCCGACCTTACCATCAACGGCATAAACCTCTTTATATTGGTGGAATACGGCTTGCACCACGCCAACGATTGGTTCAACGGCATGCTTATTGACCTCGCAACGCCGATTCCCGGCATGGCAAAGTACATCGTTGCATGGACGGGGAGACCGTATGAAACCATGTGTGCGCAGGAGATGACAACATATATCTTCGAAGGTCCGAATTGCGACTGGGGAATGGGCTGCAACATGATCGGCGACGCATTCCGCATGGCGAAATACGGCGGAGTAGCAGTGTCAATGTATCTTGTCGGCTGGGCGGTAAAGGAAAGTTATTACCGCAGCCGGACAAACATCTACTGGTACCTTATATATTATTTATTGGTGTCCTATTCGGTCTTCTACACCCGCGGACCCATCTTGTTCCCACCGCGTGTACTGACATGGTCGCTGTTGCTGTTGTGGATCGTGCGTTCGGCAACAACTTTTGACTGGAACTGCCTCATACCGCACAAATCAGGAAAGGAGGCGGCAGTATGAACATCGTCTATTGCATTCCTCAGTTGTATAATGCAGGTGGCATGGAACGTGTCCTGACGCAGAAGGCGAATTACTTGGCGTCTTTGCCGGATAAGCATATAACAATCGTTACCACCGAACTTACGCCCGCAAGCAAACAGGTTTCTTATTTCCCGTTGGACAAGCGCGTGAAGGTGGTCGAACTGAACATCGACTTTGACACCGACTTCCATGCACCCTTGCTGCGCAAGTTCATCAACCACCGCCGCAGACAGAAAATATATCGCCGGAAGTTGCAAAAACTGCTCACAGACACGCAGGCGGACGTTTGTATCTCCTTGTGCGGCAAAGAAATAGCCTTCCTCGGAAGCCTCAATGTGCCTTGCCGCAAACTGGCGGAAATACATTTTGCCATGACCCAGCGCGAGCAACTGCTTATGCAGTTCCACAAAGGACCGTTCTGGCGTCTCTTGGGCAAGATTCGCACACGCCAGTTGCAACGTGCTGTGCGCAAGGTTGAGAAACTGGTGGTTCTCACGCATGCCGATGAGCAACAATGGCGCAAAGCCGGCGTGACCAACACGGTGTGCATTCCGAATCCGACAACAATCATGCCCGCCAAATGCGGCGGACACGAGCGCAAAACCATCCTTTCCGTAGGACGCTTGCACCCGCAGAAAGGCTACGACCTCTTGCTGCACGCGTGGTCACAGGTCGCGTCCTCACATCCGGACTGGAAACTGCAAATCGTCGGCGAAGGCGACGAACGGCAGCACTTGTCTGCGTTGGCAAACGAATTGGGCATTGCTCATTCCGTCCAAATGAACGGCTTGAGCACTGACCTTACCGCCGACTACTGCCGTTCCGGGCTGTTTGTCCTTTCCAGCCGTTACGAAGGATTGCCTTTGGCGCTTATCGAAGCCATGTCTTGCGGCTGTTGCTGCCTGGCTTTTGACTGCCCGCACGGACCGGCGGAACTCATCACCAACCGGCAAACAGGAATCTTGTTGCCGCCCGAAGACTCGCACGCGCTCGCGCAGGCGATAAACCTTTATATAAATACTCCCGAACAGCGGAAAAAACTTGGCGATGCCGCATATGCTTACGCCAAAGCACATTTCGCGTTGGAACCTGTCATGGCGCAGTGGCTGCGATTACTTGGATGAAACTTTATTTGGATAATATTGTCTTTGCTCTGCAACCCGCAGGAGGTATCTCAACCGTTTGGTACGAACTCGAACAGCGTGCCATGGCGGACAAACGGCTCGATTTGACGATTATGGATTATCCCTGCAATAACATCCAGCGCAAGCGGATGAATGTGGCGGATTCCATTCGGATGGACTGTCCGTTGCGCAAGCTTGAACGCTACCGCGAACCGCTCTTCGAGGTGAACGAACCGATTGTTTTCCACAGCAGTTACTTCCGCGTCATGCAGAACCCGAAGGTCGCAAACGTCACCACGATTCACGACCTGACCTATCACATTTGCCGTCATGGCTTGCCGAAAGCCGTCCATTTGCACCAGGAGGAACACGCCTTGCGCCATTCAAGAGCGGTCGTTTGTATCTCGCAAAGCACGAAACGGGACTTGCTTCGCTTGTATCCGTCTGTCCGCGAAGAAAACGTGCGCGTCATCTACAACGGTGTCAGTCCTTTGTTCCATGTGTCCGACGAAAAGAATATAACTGACTTTGAATCAGGCGGTTACTTGCTTTTTGTCGGCGCGCGCGAAGCAGAATACAAGAACTTCGTCATGGCAGTTGAGATCGCGCGGCGCATGAAAATGCCGCTTGTCATGGTCGGAGCACCGCTCAAAAAGGAGGAACACGAAATCCTGCAAGATGAACTTGGCGAAAACCATTATCAAATCTTCTCGCACATTTCCTCCGAGCAGCTCAATGTCCTCTATAATCATGCCTTTGCACTGCTTTATCCGTCTGCGTACGAAGGTTTCGGTTTACCGATTCTCGAAGCGCAGAAAGCCGATTGCGTGGCAGTCGTGCAGGGTGTCAGTTCCTTGCCCGAAGTGGCGGGAGACGGAGCCATTGTCGTGCCGCCGTCTAACTCTTTGCGCTTGGCGGACGAAATGACGGATGCCTTGCTCCAGCTCAAAAACGGCACCATTGATGCCACGGCGCTCCGTCGCGCAGGACAGGAAAACGCCAAACACTTCACGTGGGATGCCATGTATAACCAGCTTTACCAACTTTACAACGAAATCAGCCGATGAAAGTCTCCATTATCACCGTAACATATAACAGTGCAGCACTGTTGGAGAACACCTTGCGCAGCGTGGAAACACAGACTTACCGCGACATTGAGCACATCATCATTGACGGCGGATCCACGGACGAAACTTTGTCTATTGTCAAAAAGCACCGCGACCATATTGCTGCTTTTGTTTCCGAGCCCGACAACGGCATTTACGACGCTATTAACAAAGGCTTGTGTCGCGCAACGGGTGATATAATCGGCATTCTCAATTCCGATGATGTGCTGGCGGACCCGACCACGGTGGAAACGATTGTCCGCAACATGGAGAAAACAGGCGCGGACATTGCCTACGGCGATTTGCTGTATTGCACCGACACGTCAAAAATCAACACCGTCATTCGTTATTGGCGCAGCAATATTTTCAATTCGAAGCAGCTCAAGTATGGCTGGATGTGTCCGCATCCGACCATGTATGTCCGTCGCGCGGTGTATGAGCAGGTTGGCGATTATGACACGGCTTTCCGCATTTCAGCGGATTATGATTTTATACTGCGTGTCTTCAGCTGCGGATATATTTCAGTGTACATTCCGAACGTTTTGGTAAAGATGACCACAGGAGGCGTCAGCAACCGCAACATG
>CAJOFT010000001.1 GCA_905234025.1 Paludibacteraceae bacterium | reverse complement strand
GTCTTTGTTCCCCTGATAAGGTGTACGGAAAAGAATGGCGTGAGCACGAGCCAAAGCGCCATCGCAACTATCGCCGGTAGAAGCACCTGTGTACATGCCAATCTTGAAGGGCTTGCCTTCTGCATGTAACGCCTCTGCTTTGTGAGCAATAGCAGTAGGGACGTCTTTCGGTGCTCCGGCAGGGGTGAAACCACCCATGCCGCAGATTGCACCGTCAAACACGAATTGAGCAGCTTGCTCAGCTGTCATAAAAGGAAGTGCCATAATTTATGCCTTTCCGTCAGAACCGAGAACGTTGATGATTTTATGCTTATAGAGTTCCTCCATCAAGTCGCGAGCAGGACCGCAGTATTTGCGCGGGTCAAACTCTGCGGGTTTCTCAAAGAGAACCTTACGAACTGCAGCAGTGAAGGCAAGACGAGAATCGGAGTCAATGTTGATCTTGCAAACAGCGCTCTTGGCAGCCTTACGAAGTTGCTCCTCAGGAATACCTACAGCATCGGGCAATTTGCCACCGTATTTGTTGATCATATCTACGTACTCTTGCGGAACGGAAGAAGAACCGTGGAGCACGATGGGGAAGCCGGGCAGTTTCTCCATTACAGCGTCGAGCACGTCGAATGCCAATGGAGGAGGAACGAGACGACCGGTCTTCGGGTCGCGTGTGCACTGTTCGGGTTTGAACTTGTAAGCACCGTGGCTGGTACCAATCGAGATAGCGAGGCTGTCGCAACCTGTGCGGGTAGCAAAATCAATCACTTCTTCGGGCTTGGTGTAATGGCTCTCTTCAGAAGCAACTTCGTCTTCTACACCTGCCAATACGCCGAGCTCTGCCTCAACAGTTACATCAAACTGATGTGCATACTCAACTACGCGTTTGGTGAGGGCGATGTTCTCCTCATAGGGAAGTGCAGAACCGTCAATCATGACGCTTGAGAAACCGCTGTCGATACAGGACTTGCAGGTCTCAAAGCTATCGCCGTGATCAAGGTGAAGAACGATTTGAGGTTTCTCCCAACCAAGTTCTTTTGCATAAGCAACAGCACCTTCTGCGAGGTAGCGCAGGAGTGTTGCATTAGCATAGTTACGTGCACCTTTGGATACTTGGATAATAACCGGAGACTTTGTCTCAGCTGAAGCCTTAACGATAGCTTGGAGTTGTTCCATGTTGTTGAAATTGAAGGCGGGAATAGCGTAGCCGCCTTTGATTGCCTTCGCAAACATCTCACGGGTGTTTACAAGGCCAAGGTCTTTGTAATTTACCATAATAAAAGTTGTTTTGTTGTTTTGTTATTTTGTTGATTTTTTACTTGCAAAAATAAAATAGGCTATCAATGCAACGTATGCCACAATTGCCACTATGGCCGCTCCGCTACCAGATGCCCATTCGCTCAAATAGCAGTCCGCTCCGCAGAATTTTACCAATGCCGATACAACGCCCATCAATGCGCCACCGGCAATAAAGCCACTGGCGATAAGCGTACCCTTGTCATAGTCACCTTTCTTTTTTACCAGCCATGATATAGCACCACCTACAAGCAATGGTGTATTCAACGTCAGCGGAATAAACATACCAAGTGCAAATGCCAGAACCGGTACCCCCATGAAATTAAGGATAAGTGCCAACACCGCTCCCGCGAAATACAACATCCACGGAGCGCCTTGTCCAGACATCAGCGGCTCAATAACGGCCGCCATGGCATTGGCCTGCGGTGCTACCAACGCATTCTCACCCACAAAACCATATGTCTTGTTCAATATAATCATCACCCCGCCTACGGTGGCAGCCGAAACCAGCGTACCAAGGAACTTCCATGTTTCCTGTTTGGCCGGAGTCGTTCCTATCCAATATCCTATCTTCAGGTCGGTAATAAAACCACCGGCCATCGCCAATGCCGTACAAACGACACCGCCAATCACCATCGCCCCAACCATGCCGGAGGCGCCTTTCATACCAATGGCCACAAACACCACGGATGCAATGATAAGCGTCATCAGCGTCATGCCGGAAACGGGGTTGCTGCCTACGATGGCAATTGCATTTGCTGCAACTGTGGTAAACAAGAACGAAATCACCGCCACCACAAGGAAGGCTACCAAAGCCTGTATGAAGTTATGCAGCACACCCGCCCAAAAGAATACAAGTGTTATAAGTAATGCAGCCACCACCGCAATTACGACAAACTTCATACTCAGGTCGCGTTCCGTACGCAAACTGGCTTGCGCTACGGCTTTACCTTTGCCTCCAAGTTCTTTTCCGGCAAGTCCGACTGCTGATTTGATAACACCCCAGCTCTTGACAATACCTATCAATCCTGCCATTGCAATAGCACCGATACCGATATTACGACCAATATTGGAATATATCAACTGCGGGTCAGTCGTCTCCATCCCGGGCATTGAACCTACTAACGGCAGGATAACCCACCATGTAAAGAACGAACCGGCACAAATGATGGCTGCATATTTGAGACCTATAATGTATCCGAGACCCAAAACGGCTGCAGACGTGTTAATCGAGAACACTAACTTCACTTTCTGCGCCACCATCTCGCCCCAGCCGGTCATACGCGTGGAGAGACTCTCCGTCCAAAGTCCGAAGGTAGAAACCACAAAATCATATAAACCACCTATACCGGCCGCCCAAAGAAGCAGTTTGGCCTGCGAGCCACCTTGTTCGCCGGAGACCAGCACTTGCGTCGTGGCCGTCGCCTCCGGGAACGGATATTCGCCATGCTTCTCTTGTACGAAGTATTTTCGGAACGGGATTAAGAACAATATGCCAAGACATCCACCCAGCAAACTCGAGAGGAATACCTGCATAAAACTAACGGTTATCTCCGGATATTTGGCTTGCAAGATATACAAGGCCGGTAGTGTGAAGATGGCTCCAGCGACAATCACACCGGACGATGCACCAATAGATTGGATTATCACATTTTCGCCCAAAGCGCTTTTGCGTCGTAATGCGGCCGACAAGCCTACTGCAATAATCGCAATCGGAATAGCCGCCTCAAACACTTGTCCCACTTTCAGCCCGAGATAAGCAGCCGCCGCAGAAAAGAGCACGGCCATCAGCACACCCATTCCGACGCTATAAGGCGTTACTTCAGGGAATTGCTTGTTGGCCGGCAATATCGGTTCGTATTTTTCACCCGGCTTTAATGGCCGCGAAGCATTCTCAGGTAATTGAATCTTTTGTTCCGCCATAATAATGCATTTTACAATTCAGCCTGCAAAGGTACAACATATTTTTGAATCATGCAAATAAATTTGCATTATAATATTTTTTACCAAGGAAATTTGCATATATGTAAAAATTGTTGTACCTTTGCGGCGAAAAAACAAATTGTGCTATGTATATTGCGATTGTTATTGTATTGTTAGTGTTTGGAGTAGCCCTATTGGTGGCGGAAATGTTCCTTTTGCCGGGCTTCGGAATAGCCGGTATAAGCGGTTTTCTCAGTTTAGCCGGCAGCGTATTCTTTGCGTACTGGAAAGTGGCAGCGATTTATCCGTGGGCCGGTCATGCAACCTTGGCCGCAGCTTTAGTACTGACCGGATTAGCCATTTACGGATTCTTTCGCAGTCGGGCTATCGAAAAGATGTCGCTTGATACGACTATTGACTCCAAGGTAGAACTGGCGGCACCTGGCAAGAAAATTGAGAATTTGAAAAAAGAGGACTAATTTTACCGCAGCCCGATACCACCACGGCAGCATGCCGTTTATGTTACGTTTATATTACGTTTATGTTACGTTGCAAACTAGTGTCAATTAGAAGTTGAATTTAAAAAAATATTATGTATGGAAGTTTTTGAGATTATTTTGGTAGTGATTATCGCCATTGCGGTGATCATATTCTTTTACTATGTGCCATTTATGTTGTGGATTAACGCACAAGTGAGCGGTGTTCGTATTTCATTGGTTCAGTTGTTCTTAATGCGTATCCGTAAAGTGCCCCCCACGAAAATTGTGAATTGCATGATTGAGGCGCACAAAGCCGGTCTTCAAGATGTGAAACGCGACGGTTTGGAGGCACACTATTTGGCAGGTGGACATATAGAGCGGGTGGTACATGCATTGGTATCCGCCAGCAAAGCCGGGATAGACTTGCCGTTCCAGATGGCAACGGCTATAGACTTGGCCGGACGCGATGTGTTTGAAGCTGTACAAATGTCGGTGAATCCGAGGGTAATTGACACTCCGCCGGTAACAGCAGTAGCCAAAGACGGTATCCAGTTGATAGCCAAAGCCCGTGTGACTGTGCGCGCGAACATTAAACAATTGGTGGGTGGTGCCGGAGAAGATACAATATTAGCGCGTGTTGGAGAAGGTATAGTTAGCTCCATCGGTTCGGCCGAAAGTCACAAGATGGTGCTCGAAAACCCCGATTCCATCAGTAAATTAGTGCTATCCAAGGGTCTTGACGACGGAACGGCATTTGAGATTTTGAGTATTGATATCGCGGATATTGATGTGGGTAAGAATATCGGAGCCCAACTGCAAATGGACCAAGCAGAGGCAGATAAGAATATCGCTCAGGCGAAAGCCGAGGAGCGCCGTGCAATGGCGATAGCCAATGAGCAAGAGATGAAGGCAAAGGCGCAAGAGGCACGTGCGAAAGTGATTGAAGCTGAAGCCTTGGTTCCTCAAGCGATGGCAGATGCGTTCCGTAAAGGGAATTTAGGTATTATGGACTATTATCGCATGCAGAATATTCAAGCGGATACTGCCATGCGCGAGACCATTGGCAAACCATCGTCCTCCAAGAAATAACAGGCGAATGCGCGTAGCCATTTTACAATATTCGGTTGTATGGGCAGACAAGGCAGAGAATCTCCGCCGGGTCTGCGCTCGTTTGGAGGCGCTGCAAGGCAAAGCGGATTTGGCGTTGTTACCGGAGATGTTTACTACCGGTTTTTGTACAGACCGTCCGGACTTGGCAGAACCGGTAGATGGCGAGACAATACGTACGCTTCAGCAATATGCAGACCAATTAGATATAGCCATTGTCGGGTCTTTTATTTGTAGCGAAAAAGGGCAGTTGTATAATCGCGGTTTCTTTATCAAACCATTCAAAACGCCCGATTTCATCGACAAATCTCACCTTTATGCGCATGGTGGAGAGGACCAATTCTTTACGGCCGGAAGAAAGCGACCGATTATCGAATATAAAGGTGTCAAGTTCCGGTTGTTGATTTGCTATGATTTGCGTTTCCCTATATGGGCAAGACAAGATAAAAACGACTTGTATGATATTCTGCTTGTTTGCGCCAACTGGCCTGAAGTGCGGATTCATTATTGGGACGCATTAGTCGCCGCACGAGCGACAGAAAACCAGTGTTATGTTTGTGCTGCCAATATTGTGGGTGAAGATGCCGAGGGGATGCACTACAATGGCCACTCCATCGCATACGACAGTTATTTGCAGCCAATTGTGCATTTTGCCGATAACGAAGAAGGCACACAGATAGCCGACCTGGATGTAGATAAATTGCACCATTTCAGGCAAGTATTACCTTTGTGGCAAGATGCAGATGAATTTGAATTAAGATAAATGGAAACCATTTGGAACATACGGCAACTGACAGAAGCGGAGCATCAACTCACCGAGCAATTAGCGAAAGAACTTAATATCGAGTTCATGGCTGCTCGTATGCTGGTGGTGCGAGGTATTAAGTCCGCTGCGGAAGCACGTCGATATATCCGTCCTTCATTGGACGAACTGAATGATCCATTTTTGATGCGTGACATGGATAAAGCGGTGGCTCGATTGCATAAAGCGCTTGATTCCAACGAGAGGATATTGGTTTATGGCGACTACGACGTGGATGGTACAACGGCTGTGGCACTCATGTACACATTTCTAAAATCCCTCACGGACAATGTAGATTTTTATATTCCCGATCGGTATACGGAAGGCTATGGAATATCGTTCAAGGGTATAGATTTCGCCGATTCCACCGGATGTTCTTTGGTTATCGCATTAGATTGCGGAATTAAAGCCGTAGATAAAATTGACTACGCGAACAAGCGTAATATTGACTTTATTGTTTGTGATCATCACACGCCGGGAGATGAACTTCCCCCAGCAGTGGCGGTACTGAATATGAAACGCGCCGACTGCCCATATCCCTACAAAGATTTGAGCGGATGTGGCGTTGGTTTCAAATTCGTGCAAGCCTATTCGCAGCGATATCGGGTACATTTGGATTTGCAGTGTTTCTTGCCCTTGACTGCTATGGCTATTGCATCCGACATTGTTTCAGTTACGGGAGAAAATAGAATCTTAGCATTCTATGGTTTAAAAGAAATCAAGAATCGTCCGTCTATTGGATTATCTGCATTGATAGAAGTAGCCGGAATAGACGCCAGACACGTGACAATCAACGATTTGGGATATAAGATCGGTCCTCGTATTAATGCCTGCGGACGATTGTATTCCGGCCGCGAAGCAGTAGAGTTATTGATAACCAAGGATCCGGAGTTTGCTCGCCAACGCGCTATTGATATCAATGCCTATAACGCAGAGCGACAGATGTATGACAGGACGACAGCAGATGAGGCATTACTTATGTTGGCTGCCGATCCGGACAATGATAAAAAGCATACAACCGTTGTTTATTCTCCAAATTGGCATAAGGGGGTAGTAGGTATTGCAGCAAGTAAATTAACCGAGCATTTTTACCGTCCAACGATTGTCTTAACTTCCGGTGAAAACGGGCAAATATCAGGGTCAGCCCGCTCCGTTGGAGGATTTGACTTATATAGTGCTATTGATTCCTGTAGAGATTTATTAACCAATTTCGGAGGGCACGCATTCGCGGCCGGTTTAAGCATGATGGAGTCGTCTCTTCCGGAATTTAAACGGAGGTTTGAAGACTATGTGGCCACACATATTACGGAAGAGCAAACTCATCCGACTATAACCGTAGAGGCAGAGATACATTTTACCGATATCACCGAACATTTTTACAAAGTATTGCGATGCCTTGAGCCATTTGGTCCGGGCAACGAACGTCCTGTTTTTGTGACCCGTAACGTGATTAATAATCGTTACACAAAACGTGTAGGAAAAACCGGAGAGCATCTTCGTTTAGATGTCACCGACCGTACCGCTGCCATTAGCGGTATTGCGTTTGGGAAGGGCGATTTTGCGCTACATTTGCAAAACGGCAATGCGGTAGATATATGCTATGAACTGGATGAGAACGTCTATAACGGCGTTCGGAGTCTGCAAATGATGGTAAATGATATAAAAAAGAGACAATAATATGTTTTCAGAAAGAGACACCCAAGGTCCCATTCGCAGGAAGGGCAGTATTGAAGTAGTTTGCGGTTCTATGTTTTCCGGCAAGACGGAAGAATTGATCCGCCGTATGAAACGTGCGCAGTTCGCTAAACAACGCGTAGAGATTTTCAAGCCAGCTATTGATGTGCGTTACAGCGTTGAAGATGTTGTCAGTCATGACCACAATGTGATTCAATCTACTCCGGTAGATAGCAGTCAAAACATCTTGTTATTGGCAAATGATATCGATGTGGTAGGTATTGATGAGGCGCAGTTCTTTGACATGGGCATTGTGGACGTATGTAAACAGTTATCCGAACGCGGCATCCGCGTCATTGTAGCCGGACTCGATATGGATTTTAAAGGTGTCCCCTTTGGTCCGATGCCAGCATTGATGGCTATTGCTGAAGATGTGTACAAGACGCACGCAATCTGTGTGCATTGCGGCGATCTTGCTTATGTAAGCCACCGATTGGTTGCTTCTGAGAAGCGCGTTTTACTCGGTGAAACCGACAGTTATGAGCCCTTATGCCGCGCATGTTATTTAAAAGCTACTGCCGCTGAAAATAATTGATGTAATATTACCTTTAGGCATCCGAGACACTTATTCCTATCGTGTGCCGGATGATATGTACTACCCGCCCGTCGGTGTGCGGGTAGTTGTTTCATTGGGTAATAAAGAACTTGTCGGCATTGTTCGCGGAAAGCACATAGGGGCCCTGCGAGAAGGAGTAGTACTGAAGAACATCATCTCTCAACTCGATGAAACGCCAGTAGTTACCGAGCGTCAATTACAATTGTGGCAATGGATAGCAGACTACTATATGTGTCCAATTGGCGATACAATGGCTGCCGCTTTACCCAAGAAAATCGGCGACAAAGGATACTCGTTTTCTCCTGTGAAGAAACGACGCGTTTCATTACCAAATTATACCGGTGAAATCGAGCCAATTCACACTTTAGACACACAACAAGAACGTGCATTCGAACACATTCATTCATGCTGGCACAAAAACGACGTTGTGCTGCTACACGGCGTAACCTCGTCCGGGAAGACGGAGGTTTATATGCACCTCATTGAGGAGCAATTAGCAGCAGGGAAACAAGTGCTTTATTTAGTGCCGGAAATTGCATTAACCACCCAATTAACCGACCGATTACAACATGTTTTCGGAGACAAAGTGATTGTATATCACTCTCGAGTCTCTGATGCATTGCGTGCGGAGATTTACAGACAACAGTTACAGCCTCAGCCCAGACTGATTGTCGGAGCCAGATCGGCAGTTTTTCTACCATTTGAGAATCTGGGGTTAGTAATCGTGGATGAAGAGCATGAACCCAGTTACAAACAGCAAGAGCCAGCCCCGCGCTATCACGCTCGTTCAGTCGCTATCATGTTGGCGCATAATAGTGGTTCAAAAGTGCTTTTGGGAACTGCCACACCATCGGTGGAATCGTACTATAATGCACAAAACGGCAAATATGGATTGGTTACCATGACAGAGCGATTTGCCGGACTGGAATTGCCTAAGATTACGCTGATTGATTTACGTCAACAGTACCATCGCAAAGAAATGTGCGGCCATTTCTCCGATTCCTTGATACAGCGTATACGGGAAGAACTGGCTCGGAAAAAACAGATTATACTTTTCCAAAACCGCCGCGGTTATGCACCGATGATGACCTGCACAGATTGTGGTACTTCACCGCGATGCACCAACTGCGATGTTCCGATGACATTGCACATGCACAACCATAGATTGGTGTGCCACTACTGCGGATACTCTATTCCAATGCCGACACAATGTCCGTCCTGCGGCGGATCAATGACTATAAATGGCTTTGGAACCGAGCGCTTGGAAGAAGAAGTTTCGGAATTGTTTCCGGAGGCTCGTGTTCTACGGATGGATTTAGATACAACATCCGAAAAATCAGCCCACCAAAAAATCATCAATGCTTTCGCTCAACATGAAGTGGATATTCTTATCGGCACGCAAATGGTGTCCAAAGGGTTGCATTTTGACGATGTAAGCCTCGTCGCAATTCTCAACGCAGACAATCATTTCAACCAACCGGATTTCCGATGCTATGAACGCGCTTTTCAGTTGTTGGAACAAGTTAGTGGTCGTGCCGGTCGCAAAGGCGAACAAGGCGAAGTGATTATTCAAACCTACGATACGACAAACCACATTTTTGAGGACCTGAATAATCATGACTACCTCAGTTTTTACAACTCGCAAATAGCAGAACGTCAAGCATTTAATTATTCACCATTCAGCAGAATGATAACATTGGTCCTTCGTCATCGCAATGAGCAACGTGTAATCGCTGCTGCCAATATGCTGCAAAACCTACTGAACAAGGTATTTGGCTCCCGTTGTTCTGTAGTCATTGAACCATCTATCGCACGCCTGCAAAACTGGTTCATTCGCACAATACAACTGCGCATCGAAACAACTTCCAATTATGCTCGTGCCAAACAAATGTTGCAAGAGCAAATAGATTTTGTTTTGACGCTTCCGGACTGCAAAAATGTCCAAATTATTCCAAATGTGGACCCATTATAAGCTTTTTTAGCAAAAAAAGTGCTTTTTTCCTCAAAATCTTTTAATTATTCAATTAAAAGTTGTACCTTTGCGGCGTAATTGGCAAGTTATGTGCATAAAAAATGAAGCAACCCGAGTACATCATTGAAGTTAACCATGTATCGAAACAGTTCGAGGATGGTAAGTTTGCGTTGAACGATGTTAGCCTGCAAGTGCAAAAAGGCGAGTTTGTGACCATCCTCGGCCCATCCGGCTGCGGAAAGACCACTTTGCTACGTTGTATAGCCGGCTTTCAGGTGGCAAGCGAAGGAGATATTTTATTAAAAGGCGAGGATATTACGCAAACACCTCCACACAAACGTCCGGTTAATACGGTGTTCCAGAAGTACGCCTTATTCCCTCATTTAAACGTATTCGACAATGTAGCTTTTGGTTTGAAACTCAAGAACGTGGACAAAGACTCCATGATTAAGCGCGTCAAACAGGCTCTTAAAACTGTCGGCATGACCGACTATGAATTCCGCGATGTAGATTCGCTTTCCGGCGGCCAGCAACAGCGAGTTGCCATTGCCCGTGCCATCGTGAATCAGCCCGAAGTACTTCTTTTGGATGAGCCGCTTGCCGCATTGGACCTAAAAATGCGGAAGGACATGCAACTCGAGTTAAAAGAGATGCACAAAAAGCTCGGCATTACCTTTATTTATGTTACGCATGACCAAGAAGAAGCGCTTACACTTAGCGACCGTGTTGTGGTTATGAGCGAAGGCCGCATTCAGCAAATAGGAACACCTACGGACATTTACAACGAACCCGTCAACTGCTTTGTGGCAGACTTTATCGGTGAAAGTAACATCCTTAATGGCACCATGATTCGCGATAAGCGTGTCGAATTCTGCGACCAAGAATTTGACTGCGTTGACTCAGGATTTGGTGAGAATACTCCCGTTGATGTGGTTATTCGTCCGGAAGACATTTATATATGGGCAACCGACAAGAATGCCCAGCCGGACTTGTCCGACTATGATCCCGAAGACCGTGTGCCAAAAGGCAAGTTTACCAAATGGTATGGTACAGTAGTAAGCTGTATTTTCAAAGGCGTCCACTATGAAATGGTTATTCAAACCGATAATGACTACGAATTTATGGTTCAAGACTACCATGAATTCCTCCCTGGCACAAAAGTCGGAATGCTTGTCAAACCAGAAGACATTCAGGTTATGCACAAAGAACGACTTTGGAACACATTTGAGGGAGAGATGCTCGAAGGTGGCAGCGTGCTATTCCTCGACGAAGAATGGGAAGTAAGTGACAGCACCGCCGAGCGCTTCAGTGCCGGAGAGAAAGTGGAAGTACGTGTCTCTTTTGAGCGCGTTACCTTACTTGACCACGAAGAAGATGGTGTATTGCAAGGCGAAGTGCATTTCATTTTATACAAAGGCGATCACTACCATTTAACTATTCGTACTGACGATGGCGACGATCTCTTTGTGGACACGAATGATGTCTGGGATGATGGCGACCGTGTCGGCATACAGATAGCACCGAGTTCCATCCGTTTGTGCAAAGTGGACTAAATCCGATTTAGACTATGATTAAGTTAAGCGCTATATTCAACAGCCGCCGCACCTGGGCCTGGCCTTATGTACTTTTTTTAGTGCTTTTTGTGGTGCTACCGTTGTTATTGATATTTGTATATGCATTTACGGATCCGCAGGGCAATTTTACCATTAAAAATTTTGTACAGTTCTTTGCTACCAGCGAAGCCGTAAATACTTTTATATATTCTATTGCCATAGCCATGCTGACCACCATTATATGCTTACTTTTAGGCTATCCAGCCGCATACATAATGGCTACGGCAGAACTCAAAACACCGGCCGTCATGTCAATGTTGTTTATCCTCCCCATGTGGATAAATTTCTTACTTCGCACATTAGCAACAGTTGAATTATTTAACATGTTTTCAATCCCGTTGGGCGAAGGAGCTTTAATCTACGGTATGTGCTACGATTTTCTGCCGTTTATGATTTACCCCATATACAACACCCTGCAGAAAATGGATAAATCCCTCATTGAGGCGGCACATGACCTTGGCGCTAATCGCGCAGAAGTATTCACTAAAGTAATACTCCCACTTTCCGTCCCTGGCATCTACAGCGGTATCATCATGGTCTTTATGCCGACTGTCAGCACCTTCGCCATTGCAGAACTACTTACCCGCAATAAAATCACCCTTTTCGGTTCACTTATCCAACGTGCATTCGGAGAAGGTGGCTTACAAATGTGGAACTACGGAGCAGCTTTGTCACTCATTATGCTAATTATCATCGGTTTAACGAGTTTCTTTGGTAACAACGAAGAGGAATCCGGTACGGCTTCCATTATTTAATTGACAGCAACAATGAAAGAAAACTTATCATCCGCCCAAATAGAAGCCCGCAAACGGGAGAAGAATTTGACTGCGCGTCGCATAGCATCGCAGACATACTTATGGTTCCTGTTGTTGCTGTTATATGCCCCTATTATACTCATTATCATCTTCTCTTTCACCAAAAGTAAGGTACTCGGAAACTGGACAGGCTTCACTTTTGGATTGTATGAAAACCTATTTACCGGTTACGACCATGTCGCACAAGTGCATGTAGATCCGAACTTGTATCACTCCCTCTTCTACACTTTATTAATCGCGGTTGTTGCTGCTACGTTTGCTACATTACTCGGCACACTCGCTGCTATCGGCATCTTCAACATGCGGCAAAAAGGACGTAAAGCTGTGCAGTTCCTCAATAGTATACCGATGATAAACCCCGATATATTGACGGGTATTTCCTTGTTCCTTTTGTTTGTATTCTTGGGCATCAGTCGCGGCCTGGCTACCGTTATAATAGCACACGTTGTTTTCTGTACGCCGTATGTGGTTCTAAGTGTGATGCCCCGTTTGACCAAAATGAATCCAAACATCTATGAAGCGGCTCTTGACCTTGGCGCAACCCCGTTCCAAGCTTTACACAAAGTCATGATGCCGGAACTTTGGCCGGGAATGCTCAGTGGCTTTATTCTCTCAATCACCTTGAGTATTGACGATTTCGGCGTGACATTCTTTACCAAAGGTAGCGGAGGATTGGATACCTTATCCACCTTCATTTATGCCGATGCACGTAAGGGAGGTTTAACCCCGGAATTGAGACCTTTGTTCTCACTAATATTTATTACCATGCTCGTGCTTTTGATTATCATCAACTGGCGAGCTGCCAAACAGTCAAACCAAATAAAAAATAACTCTATCACAAACTAAAATTATCAACGTAAAAAATGAAGAAGTTCTTTTTCTCGTTGCTCGTTACAGCTTTTGCTATGAGCAGTTTCGCGGCTGACCGCGCACACACCCTCAAAGTCTATAACTGGGCAGACTACATCGACACTGAAGTCCTTGATTCTTTCCCAAGTTGGTATCGCCAAATGACCGGAGAAGAGGTGGAAGTCATCTATCAGACATTTGACATCAATGAATCCATGTTGACCGAGATTGAAGTTGGTCACGAAGATTATGACGTCATTTGCCCATCCGAGTACATCATTGAGCGCATGCTTAAAGCGAACTTGCTGAAGAAGATTAACAAAGATCTTATTCCGGCTGACCAACGCAATTTTGACAACGTGGCACCTTTCGTGGTAGATAAGTTCCAACAAATGTCTAAAACGGAAAATGTTAGCGACTATACGGTAGGATATATGTGGGGAACAACCGGTTTTATTTACAATCCAAAGTTTGTTGACCGCGAAGACTTACACTCATGGGGCGCCATCCTTGACCCGAAGTTCGAGGGAAAAATCTATATGAAAGACGCTTTCCGCGATGTATATTCGGTAATTGTACTTTATGCCTTCCGTGATGAGATTGCTCGCGGCGAAATAACCCGCAACGAACTGGTAGAAAACATCACTCCCGAACGCATTGCACGCGTAGAAGAGGTTCTGATGGCTGCTAAGAACAATGTTGCCGGCTGGGAAGTAGATTTCGGTAAAGAAGAAATGACCAAAGGCAAAACTTGGATGAATCTCAGTTGGTCCGGTGATGCTCAATGGGCTATCGACGAAGCAGCAGAGATGGGCGTTAATCTCGAATATATTATTCCAGAAGAGGGCTCAAACGTTTGGTTTGACGGTTGGTGTATTCCTAAATATGCCAAGAATGAGAAAGCCGCTTCCTGGTTTATCAACTATATGTGTATTCCCGAGAATGCTATCAAGAACATGGACTTTATCGGCTATGTATCCGTTATTTCTACACCAGAAGTCCTTGATTGGATTGATGACAGCGAAGAGTGGGAAAACACGTTGGATCTCAGTTATTTCTTCGGCGAAGATGCCAAGGCTATTCACGCCAATCCTGTTCAATACCCGGATAAAAGTGTCATTGAACGTTGCGCGCTTATGCACGATGCCGGTGACATGAATGAAGAATTGGTTAAGATGTGGAATCGCGTCAAAGGCGACAACCTCAGCCCGCTGATGTTAGGCGTAATTATTGTCGTTATTCTGGCTATTGTTCTGTTTGCAGTTTTTCAAGTTATCAATAACAACAAACAGAAAAAGATTCAACGTAAATCCAGTAGTAGAAAAAGACGCTAAACAGCGTCTTTTTCTTTTTAGAACGTAGTCAACAGAACTTGGTCTCGGACTACGTATGTATCACCTTGGAGCGCCGGAAATGTTCGTATGAAACCGGACTTAAAGTCTTGCGCATCCTCATATGTTGCAAAGTCTCCCAAGCGCACCTTCCAGAATGGAGGCGTATATAGCACATAAACGGCTACATCTAATTTCTCTTGCATTTCCTTTTCCAACTTGATAGCTTCTTGCTTAGCGGTCTGCTGTCTATTGGAGGAATATATCTGCACGCGATAGCCATCACGCTCAACAGGCTCGTTTGTCTTGCCTACGGATTTCTCGTATAGCAAAGCGGCAATACGTTCGTCTTGATGAACTGTCACATTCGTCATAACATCGGTTATTAGCACCACGCGTGACGAATCGGACGACTCAGCCACTAACGTATCTAACGGTGCTGCTAATGTATCAACGGAAATCGCCAGCGTATCTTGGGCGCTACCTGCTATGCAGAAAAATAATGCAACTATAATCGATAATTTTCTCATACTCTTAATATCTAAACGAACTACCACCTACGAACTCACGCAAGAATGAGGTCGGCGGAATCTCTCTTTCTGGAATAGACTCAAAGTAACTGAGGAAGTTTAGCAATCGGTGAGCTTCGCCATACTCGTCACAATATTTGGGGACTTCGGCCAGCATCGGTTCTGCATGACGTTTCAATACGGCCAACTCAAACAACAATGCCGAGTTGAACATGACGTCTGCATTTTCTTGGAAAGGATAAATCCACTTCTCTTCACCACGCCGAACACTCGGGCAACGCGCAATAGTCTCACGAGCTGAGTAGTTGCGGTAACGATAGTCGCGAACAATGCGGCGAATAAGACGCAAATCCGTAGTCGGAATCCAGTTATGGTTATCCAAATTAACTGTGGTCATCGGACTTACAAAGATACGGAAAGTTGCTTCCTTCGGGATATTGGGCAGCAACAACGGATTAAGAGCGTGAAGCCCCTCTAAAATAACTATAGTATCTTTCTCCAGTTTGAGAGTATTACCTTTAAACTCACGCTTGCCGGTTTCGAAGTTGTATGTCGGTATCTTAACTTCTTGTCCATCCAAAAGGCCCTTTACTTGCTCTTGCAATAGCGGTAAATCAACAGCATTGATATGCTCAAAATCCCAATCTCCATTCTCATCACGAGGCGTGTCATCACGATTAACAAAGTAATTATCCAACGATAACACTACCGGTCGAATACCGTTAACCATCAGTTGTATCGTCAAACGCTTGGAAAACGTTGTTTTACCGGAAGACGACGGACCGGATATGAGCACAAACCGCGGTCTGTTTTCACGTCCTACAATCATATCCGCTATCTGAGCCACTTTCTTCTCATGCAATGCCTCGCTGAGTTTAATCATCTCATACGAACGATTGTTACGACAAGCTTTGTTAAATTCTCCTACATTACTGATATGCAGCAACTTATTCCAACCAACAAACTCCTTAAAAATGTCAAACATCTTGTCTTGCTCAATCATATCTTCCAAACGATTCGGGTCTTCGCGACACGGAATCCGTAACAACATATCATTGTAATACGGCTGCAAATCAAATATATTGAGACATCCGGTAGAGGGCATTAAAACACCATTGTAATAATCAATAAAATTGCCCATCCGGAAGAAACGGCAATACGGATTTCCCAAGGTCTCCAACAACGTGGATTCGTAATCGCGACGCTCACGGAAAAGCTGCATTACAATTTTTGTTTGTTTCTCCTCCACCTCAATGGTCCTATTTTCGTTAATAATCTGCTGCATACGCTCGCGTATTGCAGCTATCATCTCGGGAGTCAACGTCACCTTTACACCGCTCGCATCGCGAAGCGTACAGAAATACCCTTTGGAAATAGGATGCTCTATTCGTAAAGTAAGGTCTGGATGTAACTCATCTACAGCACAGGCCATCACCATACACAGCGTACGCACGTACACACGCATCCCATCCGGGCAACTGGCATCTATAAACTCAACGTCTTTGGGCTTATAAACAATATACCGCAAATCTTGTACTTTGTAGTTCACGCGCGCTGCTACAACCGGGAACTTAAGCTCAATACCCGTCTGCTTGTAAAAGTCCATAATGGAAGTGCCGCATTCTACGTCATAGAACTGTTTGTTGTTCTTGCAATACAAAGAAATTGTCTGTGCCATAATCAGTTAAAATCAATAATGTGGTGAATAGATATAATGCCTATTATCGCCTCCGTCGTAGGCTTCTCGGTGACGGCAAGCGTAGTTATATTATATTTGTCCATAATAGCCAAAGCGTCCGTTAATAGGGCGTCTTTGTGAATATGTTTATACGAGTGCGACATAATGTCTTGCGCTGTTACGTGCAAGTCATCATACTTTTGAATAGCACGTCTTAAGTCTCCGTCCGTAATAATCCCGACACACCTTCCTTCACGGTCATAAACCATAGTTGTTCCAAGATGTTTGTCGGACATCTCACGTACTAAATCCTTAAACGATGTATCTACATGCACTCGAGGAACGAGTTCTGTCATAAAATTCTCTACACGCCCCAACAGTTTGCGCCCCAGCGCTCCACCCGGATGATATACAGCAAAGTTTTCAGCACGGAACTGACGTTTTTCCATCAAACACACCATCAGCGCATCGCCCATCAACGTTGTCGCTGTCGTTGAAGTTGTCGGGGCCAACCCCAAAGGACAAGCCTCCTTATCCACATGGATAGATAATACAATATCTGCCTCTTGCGCCAGACGCGACGAAAGGTCACCAGTCATCGCAATAATCGGGCAACCAATCTTGCGAACGGGGTCAATTACATTGAGAATCTCATTCGACGCACCGCTGCTGCTGACCAGCAAAACCAAGTCTTCACTATTTAGCACACCCAAATCACCATGCACCGCCTCTGCTGCATTAACAAAAACTGCTTGTGTTCCGGTTGAAGCCAGAGATGAGGCTATCTTATGACCCATGATACCGGTCTTGCCGATACCCATCACCACCAACTTGCCCTTGCAATGGTAAATCATCTCAACCACCTTGTCAAAGTCGGGGCCGATAGATGCGCCTAATTTGCGCAACTCCTCTATTTCTTCATCAAATATTTGCTTGGCTCTTTCGAAGAAAGTCATATTCTATAGCTTGCTCTAAAATCTGTTTCACTTCGCTCAACCGCACTTGGTTCGCTGCATCGGATATCGCCTTCTCGGGTGCTGGATGCACCTCAAGGAATATCCCGTCAACACCAACTGCCAAAGCAGCACGCATCAATGGCGGCACCATGTCACGATTGCCTCCGGTCACCCCGGCTGATGTACTCGGTTGTTGAACGCTATGCGTAGCATCAAAGATAACCGGATACTCGAAACGGCGCAGCTCAACCAGCGATGACATATCAACGACCAATCGTCCGTAGCCAAATGACGAACCGCGCTCTGTCAGCCAAATCTGCGAACCGCCAACGGCTTTAATCTTGTCTATCGCACCCGCCATATCCCAAGGTGCCATAAACTGTCCTTTCTTGACATTGACAATCTTGCACGTCCGGGCTGCTGCTTGCAGCAAATCCGTTTGACGGCACAAAAATGCCGGAATCTGCAATACATCGGCCACTTCCGCTACTGGCGCACATTGCCAACTCTCATGCACATCCGTCAAAATAGGCAATCCAAACTGATCCTTGACTTCTTGCAAGATGCGCAATCCCTCTTCCAGACCGACTCCGCGACCACTGTTAGATGTGCGGTTAGCCTTGTCGTATGACGATTTGAAGTATAGTTTTATACCCAATTCGCTACAAACATGCTTCAGCGTTTCCGCTGTTTGCATCACGCAATCCCTATTTTCAATGGCACAAGGCCCGGCTATGAGAAACATATCAATCTACGGCTCTAAATACTCTAGCCCACTGCACTTTCATCTTACCTTGTCCACCCTTTTCGGTTGCTGGCAGCCAACTCTGAGCAAAGAAGAACATTGCCTCTTTCGGCAGACGATTCGGCATACGGAGTATCTCCAGGTTATTTACATACCAGATAAGTTCGCTCCTCGTCCAACGGAAGGTATATACGTAGTACATCGTGCGTAACATACCTGTCAAATCGGCCATGTGCGTTTGTTTGCCATCTACATAACCCACTTGATGGATATTTCCGTTGTAATGGTACAATGCTACCAGAGGTTTGTCGGTCTTGCCGGTACTCAAACCGAAGAAGTGATGACCGGTACCCTGACTGCGAACTTTCGCCATAAACATTCCACCTTCTTGCGAGAAGGCATCCTTACAGTTCATCACATCGGAAGTATAGGCAAACACGTGCTCCACAAAACCGCGCTTCTCGTCCCACGCAAGCGCCTTCTTGCTCTCTTCGCGGGTCTCAATATCCATTCGGCCGTCTACAAAGAACGAATTTTTGCCCCCGGCATACGCCTGCAGATCAGCTGTGCGGGAGTGACCATCTTTCATTGCAGGATTGGCATAACCAAAGCCCGGTTTCCAGTTCTTGCTCGATTCCATGTGATCTTCGAATGCGGGACGGAACAACTCGGCCCAGTCAATCTTCTCCTGACGTTGCTCAAAGTAGAACTTGATATCTTTCGAATTGGCTAGTTCCTCAAAACGCGCGAATTTCTTGTACTCCTCTGAGTGCAACCAACGTTTCGAGTCTGCCCACAATGCATGACGCTTCTGGAAATCTTCGGTCTTAATCTCTTCTTCCAATGCATCCATCTGTCTCAGTTCCACAGAGTTCTGCACAGCAAGATAGTTCTTGAAATACGATGAGTGATAGATCATGTTATAACGACGCATCACACTCGATTTGAGGCACTCTTTCAAGCTGTTCACTTTTTGGAACTCATCCGTATCGCGGAATCTCAAAAACGCCTGAAACTCCTCATTCTTCAGCGCATCTTGATAGCGACGCATGCTGCGAGCATTACGCAGACGCTCAAACATCATCATCTTGCGGCCCTCGTCGGTATCCTTGTATTTGCGAGTCTGCAATGCAGTCTTCTTCTCTTGGAATTCGCGACTCTCCACAAGTTTCTTGAGTTCTTGATACTCTGCCAACTCGGGTGATTTCTCGATTTGACGCCAACGTTTAACACGTTCTTGCATCTCATAAATAGTTTTCTCGAACGCGTCCGTCGAGAGCATTTTGCCGGTTAATCTGGCCGTAAATAGATTCATAAATTTATGATTTAATAATTATACTCTTCAAACTCTCATATACTTCCTCTAAAGAATTCACAAACAGCGGCTTATAAGCCTCTTGTTCGGGCAGGAATTGCAAATCCTTCATATGTTTCGCTTCGGCTTTCAAACCCTCATAGAATCCCAAGTAATTCAGGATAATAATCGGTTTGTGGTGTTCGCCGACTGTTCCGCTGGCTATCACGTCATACATCTCATCGAGTGTTCCGTAACTGCCGGGCAAACATACAAAGCAGTCTGCTATCTCGCGCATCTTATGCTTGCGTCGGCTCATCGATGCCACCTTGTGTATCTTCGTGCAGTTCTTCGCCAAACGACCCGCCTGAATTATCCGCTTCGGCACAACACCGATTACTTCCCCGCCATGACTGCGAACCGCATTGCTTACCCGCGACATCAATCCGCCTGTAGCGCCGCCATATACCAACGTATGCCCATTTGCTGCTATCCATGCTCCGAGAGCATCGCCTAACGACAAATACTCCTCCGGAATAACATCTTTTGCGCTACAATAAACGGCGATTTTCATATCCAACGACTAACGACTAACGACTATGCATCTATATTTGCATATGTGGCGTTTTCTTCAATAAACTCTCTACGCGGAGCCACATCGTCACCCATCAGCATCGCAATCGTACGGTCTGCCTCAGCAGCATTCTCAATCGTCACTTTCTTCAGCAAACGGCGCGCAGGATCCATGGTCGTTTCCCACAACTGCTCATCCGACATCTCACCCAGACCTTTGTAACGCTGCGTCTTGATTTGTTTCTCGTCGCCTGCGCCATACTTCTGGATAAAGTCAAAACGTTGTTGGTCGGTCCAGCAATACTCTTTGTAATTGCCTTTCGAGCACAGATACAACGGAGCCATCGCGATATAAAGGTGTCCTTGCTCAATCACTTCCTTCATATGACGGAAGAACAGCGTCATAATAAGCGTCGCAATATGCGCACCATCCACATCGGCATCGGCCATAATAATCACCTTGTGATAACGTATCTTGCTCAAGTTCAGCGCCTTCGGGTCATCTTCCGTGCCAAACGTAATACCAAGTGCCGTAAAGATATTCCGCACTTCTTCGCTCTCGAACACTTTGTGCTCCATCGCTTTCTCGACGTTCAGAATCTTACCGCGCAACGGCAGAATCGCCTGGTGCACACGGTCACGACCGGTCTTGGCTGTTCCGCCTGCAGAATCACCCTCAACTAAGAACAATTCGCATTCACTCGGATCCTTGCTTGCGCAGTCCGCCAACTTACCAGGCAAACCGCCACCGCTTAACGGACTCTTTCGCAGCACGCTCTGACGGGCATTACGTGCAGCAATACGCGCTTGCGCAGCCAAAATAACCTTCTCAACAATCTTCTTCGCATCATCCGGATGCTCCTCCAGATAGTTGCTCAAAGCCTCCGCTACCGCGCCGGATACCATACCGGCCACTTCCGAGTTACCCAATTTCGTCTTCGTCTGACCTTCAAACTGCGGCTCAGCCACTTTCACGGAAATAACCGCCGTCAGACCTTCACGGAAATCATTCGGGTCTATCGTCGAATTACCGTCCTTATCTTTCAGTTTGGCCTTCTCAAGCAGTTTGCTGTCTTCTGCATACTTCTTCATCACACGCGTCAATGCCGCACGGAAGCCGGCTACATGGGTACCGCCTTCTATCGTATTGATGTTGTTGACGTAAGAATGTACGTTCTCGTTAAAGTCGGAATTATATATCATCGCCACCTCAACCGGTGTGCCGAATTTCTCGGTATTCAGATGGATAACCTCGCTAATCAGCGGCGTACGCGTCTGGTCTATATAACGCACGAACTCGCTCAAGCCCTTCTCCGAATAGAACACTTCGCCCTTATAGCCCTTAATGCTCGTCAGCGCATTGCCATCCTCATCTTTCGCATCAGCAGCCACTTTCACGCGCTTGTCCTTCAGCACAATCTTCACGCCCGCATTCAGATAAGCCAACTCGCGCATACGGTTCGCCAGAATGTCGTACGAATAAACGGTCTCCGTGAATATGCTGCCATCCGGCCAGAACTGAACGAACGTACCCGTCTTGCGCTGTTCCCAGTTACCAACGGCCTCATTCTCGCTAATCACATGAACAGGTGCCAACGGCTTGCCCTTCTCGTAATCCTGCGTGTGAATCTTCCCGTCACGATACACTTCCACGTGCATCTTTGTCGAAAGCGCATTCACGCAGCTCACACCCACACCGTGCAAACCACCGGAAACCTTGTAACTGTCTTTGTTGAACTTACCGCCTGCATGAAGAACCGTCATTACCACTTCCAACGCCGAACGATGCTCCTTCGGATGCATATCCACAGGTATTCCACGGCCGTTATCCTGAACCGTAATCGAGTTGTCTTCGTTAATGTGAACCGCAATCTCTGTGCAGAAACCCGCCAAAGCCTCATCTATCGAGTTATCCACAACTTCATAAACAAGGTGATGCAAGCCTCTGCCCGAAATGTCTCCAATGTACATCGCAGGACGTTTGCGAACTGCCTCTAAGCCTTCAAGCACTTGAATACTTGAACCATCATACTTTTCTTTCTCTTCCATGTATCTTATATTTTATTAGTTTCACACACGCGCGCGCACACAACGCGCATACATAATAATAGGGCGCAAAAGTACACTTTTTTTTTCATATACGCAAATTTTTTCACTTTTTTTTGCATATTTTCTAAAAAAGCAGTACTTTTGCAGCGAATTTTGAAACTAAACTAACAAAATAAACAACATTACTAACTTATTTTTATTCTTATGAAGAAAGTTTTTTTAGCACTTTTGTGCGTTGCAGCTATCGCATTGGTAGGCTGTAAAGGTACTGCAAGCAATCCCCTCCCGGGCGGTACCAATGGTTCCTCTCTCACTCCTGCGAAAATCGCAGCTCTCGACAACACCGTTGAAAAATGCTGGCAACTCGGCATTGGCGCTTCTGCTGGCGGACATAGCCAAGTGTCTTATGACTACATGTGGTGCACCGAGCGCGAAGCTGCTCAATGGGCTTACGAATGCTATCAGGCTGCAAAACTAATGCCCGTTGGTAGCGCAGAATATGCTTACAAAGAGTCAAGCGCTAAAACCGTTGAAGAGTGCAATAAACTCGCTGAAGAAGCAGCTAAAGAAAATGGCGAAGATTGGGGCGATGACGACGAAAATGCAGCTTGCTGGGAAATCTATGCAGAAGTCGCTGGAACAACCCAAACTCTCCAACTCATTTGGACTAGCGAAGAAGGTGTCGAGGAATACGTTGCTGCTTTAATCAAAGCTGCTGGTGGCGCAATGACTTACAAATACAAAAAAATTGATGCCGATACAGAAGATGAGTGCCTCGGTGTAAATGATTAATCTACTCAACACAAACAATCTATACGTCACAACGTAGATTCAAACAAAAAGTCGCTCTTCCGGGCGACTTTTTTTATTTATCTACAATCTATCCTAAGTCCTTACATAGTCCTTACATAGTCCTTACATAGTCCTAACATAGTACTTACATTACCGCAACGGTATCCCGATGGACATCTAAAACAACCTCTCCTTTTAATGTGGCCGCAGACGCAGAAACAATCTTTACCTTCACGAATTCTCCGATATGATGACCTTCACGCGGAATAATAACGGTCTTATATTGGCTCGTTCTGCCGAACATCTCATCCTTGCTCCGCTTCGAAAATCCTTCTACCAGCACTTCTCGCACTTTTCCTATCTCCCGCTGATTAGCAGCCAACGACAATTCGTTTTGTAGCGCAATAATCTCATTCAACCGTCTTACCTTCTCTTCTTCCGGGATATTATCGGGCAAATGCCTGCTTGCAAAAGTTCCCGGACGCTCGCTGTATTTGAACATAAAAGCCGTATCAAATCCCACCTCCCGCATCAAACTGAGCGTCTGTGCATGATCTTCCAACGTCTCATCGTGAAATCCGCAAAATACATCCGTACCAATCGCCGCATCCGGTACTATCCGCCGTATCGCAGCTATCCGGTCCAAATACCATTCTCTGGTATATTTGCGATTCATCGCTTTCAAAACCACGTTCGAACCGCTCTGTACCGGCAAATGAATGAATTTACAGATATTGTTATGTGCCGCTATAACTTCTAACGTCTTGTCACTCATATCCTTCGGATGAGATGTCGTAAATCGTATCCGCATTTCCGGTACCGCTTCCGCAACGATTGCTAACAATTCCGGGAAATCTACAGCTTTTTCACCCTCTTTTTCCCAAACGCCATGATACGAATTGACATTCTGTCCCAACAGCGTCACTTCCTTATAGCCTTTTGCCTGCAAATCCTTTACCTCATTCAGAATACTTTCCACCTCGCGGCTTCTTTCTCTTCCGCGAGTATAAGGCACGACGCAATACGAACAGAAATTATTGCATCCGCGCATAATACTCACAAACCCGCTTATCGTCTTCCCAATTCGTGCCGGAATAATATCCCTGTATGTATCAGTCGTGCTAAGTTCTATATTCAGCGCTTTTTGTCCTTGTTCAGCTTGCGCTAACAGATTCGGAATATCCAAATAACTGTCCGGTCCTGCCACAAAATCCACACCATACTTTTCCAACAACTCACTTCCCATCCGCTCTGCCATACAGCCTATCACACCAATAATGGGCTGACGGAAAGCAACTTGCTCTTTGGCTGCTGACCGTTTGTGTTTGGCAATCAGCGCTTTAATCTCTTGCAAACGATGGCAAACCGTCTCTTCCGCCTTCTCGCGAATAGAACAAGTATTCAGAATAACAATATCTGCTTCATCCAAAAGCTCCGTCAGTTCTGCATCCGTCGTATTCAGTATAGCAGCCACAACCTCGCTATCCGCGACGTTCATCTGGCATCCGTATGTCTCAATATAGAACTTCTGCATAATTTTGCATTATGCACTATGTAATAATCGCACCTTATTGGGCTATGAATTATGCATTAAATACTCATTCATCGCCGCTGCGGCTTTTCGTCCATCCGACATAGCCAATATAACCGTAGCACCGCCACGCACGATATCTCCACCAGCGAAGAGGGTTGGAATATTCGATTGCATAGTATCTTCGCCAACAACTATCGTACCTTTCTTACTTATCTCCAATCCTTCTACAGCACGAGGAATGAGCGGGTTCGGACTAACGCCGACTGCTACAATAACAAGATCCACATCTATCGTTACCGTCTTTCCTTCTACCGGCACGGGACTACGACGACCCGATTCATCCGGCTCACCCAATTCCATCACTTGCAATACCGCCTCTTTCACACGTCCGTTCTCGTCTGCATGATACTCAATCGGATTATGCAACGTCATAAACTCAATGCCTTCTTCCTTCGCATGACGCACTTCCTCAATTCGTGCCGGCATTTCCTCCTCACTACGACGATATACGATTGTTGCACGTTCTGCGCCCAAGCGCTTAGCCGTTCTGACAGCATCCATAGCCGTATTACCGCCACCAACGACAATCACATTCTTGCCATACAACAGCGGCGTATCCGTTGCACTATTGCTGGCATCCATCAGATTAACACGTGTCAGGTATTCGTTGCATGATAAAACGCCGTTCAAGTTCTCACCCGGAATATTCATAAACCGCGGAAGACCGGCTCCCGAACCTACGAAGATGGCTTCATAACCTTCAGCTTTCAAGTCTTCGACAGAAATAGTCTTGCCCACAATCGTATCTTTGTGGAACTCTACGCCCAAACGTTTGAGACCTTCAATCTCCTTATCCACAATGCGATTGGGCAAACGAAACTCAGGAATACCATACTTCAGCACACCACCAATCTCGTGAAGCGCCTCAAACACTGTTACTTGATAGCCATACTTCGCCATATCTCCTGCAAACGTTAATCCCGCAGGACCGGAACCTACGACAGCTATTTTGCGACATTTTTGTCCTTGTTCCTTTAGCGAAGCGGTCTTTACTCCTTGCTCCGTTTTAGCGTTATCCGCCACAAACCGCTCCAAATAGCCAATTGCTACCGGCTTTGAGTTCATCTTCAGGTGGATACATTGTGCCTCGCATTGTTTCTCTTGCGGACAAACGCGACCGCAAACGGCCGGCAGACTACTGCTACGTGCAATAACAGCGTATGCACCATTGATATCACCTTTCTCAATATGCTTGATAAAGCCCGGAATATCAATATTTACCGGACAACCCTTCACGCAACCGGGATTCGGGCAATCCAAGCAACGCTTCGATTCCTGCAATGCCATCTCTGGCGTCAATCCCTGATTCACTTCCTCATGAATAGTCGTAGCACGGTATTGGGGATCCAGTTCCGGCATCTTGCAGCGTTCAATAGCTACACGCTCTTTCGGCTTAAGCGTCTGTCTCAACTCCGCGCGCCATGCATCATCTCTACCTGATTCGCTTTCTTCTGCCTGTGAACTGGCTTGATAAGCTTCGTAAGCCGCCATTTCTTCCGGCTTGTACGAACGCAGACGCGACATCATCTCGTCCCAATCCACTTGGTGCGCATCAAACTCAGGACCATCAACACAAACAAAACGTGTTTTTCCTCCTACAGTCACACGGCAAGCGCCGCACATTCCCGTTCCATCCACCATGATAGTATTCAGACTGGCTTCGGTCGGGATATTGTATTTAGCAGTCGTCAGCGCCACGAACTTCATCATTATTGCCGGACCGATAGCCACGCATTTATCCACCTGTTCGCGGTTAATCACTTGCTCCACACCTACCGTCACTACGCCTTTATGTCCCATCGAACCGTCATCCGTCATAACTATAACTTCGTCGGAATACTTGGCAAGTTCGTCCTTTAATATAATAAGGTCTTTGTTGCGGGCTGCCAAAACAATAATAACGCGGTTGCCTGCCGCCTTAAGTGCCTGAGCAATCGGTAACATCGGTGCCGCGCCTACACCACCACAGGCACAAACAACCGTACCGAAATGGCGAATATCCGTGGCTTTGCCGAGCGGACCAACCAAATCGGCCAACTCATCTCCTACGTTCATAGCGCATAACTTCGCTGACGATACGCCGATACGCTGCACCACCAAATTGATAGTACCTTTCTCTACATCCGCATCGCTGATAGTCAGCGGCATACGTTCTGAATGTTCATCTACACGGACAATAACAAAGTGTCCCGCACGACGACTTTTGGCGATAAGCGGTGCTTCTACAACCAGTTCCGCCACATTGTCGGAAAAGAATCGTTTACTGATAATTTTGTTCATATTTGCACGAATTAGCGTGCAAAATTACTGCTTTTTTTTGACAGTTGCAAATAAATCAAAAAAAAGCACGCGTTTTTGCGTGCTTTTTTTGTATTCAGACCTTTGTAGGTTAGAAATACTTCACTTCTTTGCCAACGATGCTGCTCAGCAAGTTGTTTGCCAAACGGCTTGCGCCAAAACGGAACGACTCGTTATTCAGCCAGTCTTCACCAAGAATCTCTTTAACAAGTGTGAAGTGCTGTACAGCCTCTGCAGTTGTACTTACGCCGCCTGCAGGTTTGTAGCAAATCTTCTTGCCGGTTTTCTCTTTCCATGCTTTGATGGCTTGGCACATAACATAAGTTGCTTCCGGAGTAGCGTTTACAGGAATCTTACCGGTTGATGTCTTGATAAAGTCTGCACCAGCAGCCATAGCCAAAATGGATGCTTTCCAGATGTTCTCGCAGTTACGGAGCATACCGGTCTCCAGAATTACTTTGAGATGGTGATCACCGCAAACAGCCTTCAACTCAGCAATTTCGTCAAAGCACTCCTGCAAACGTCCCTCAAGGAATTTACCAACAGAAAGCACAATATCAATTTCTGTTGCACCGGCCTTGAGTGCCATAGCAGTTTCTGCCACTTTTACTTCAAGGAAGCTCTGTGAAGACGGGAATACGCCGGTCACACAAGCAATATTGAACTTCGGGTCTTTGAGAGCCTTACGCACATATTCTACCATTGCGGGATATACGCAAATCGCAGCTACATTGGGAACGCCCGGATAGTTTTTATCCAACTCGTTCACAGCCTTAGCCATACCTTCTACCTTGGCGATAGTATCATCTGCACTAAGGGTCGTAAGGTCAATTTGGTGCAAGCACTCTTTCCATACTTCCACGTTGTTGTTCTCGTCAAAATGCTTTGCAAGAATATCAGCAACATTAGCTTTTACCTGTTCGTCTGTCAGCGCAAACGGATACTGCGCAAATAGTTCTTGGAATTTGTCCATAGTGTTAGTATTTAAGGGTTAATAATTAATTCAATCGACCGATAATTGTCTCATTTCCACGTACATGCTCGCCGATTTCCACGAACATCTCTGTATCCAGCGGCAAATACATATCTACACGCGAACCGAGTTTAATAAAGCCCAAATGATGATTGCGTTGTGAACGGTTACCCACTTTGGCATACGTCACAATGCGTCGAGCCATTGCACCGGCAATCTGTCTCACAGCAATTCGCACTTTCGAAAATGTCTCAATCACCACCAACGAACGCTCGTTTTCAATGGATGACTTCGGCAACCATGCACCTTTGTGACGGCCTTTCTGATGCTCGCTCACAATGATATCTCCCTCAATCGGATACCAATTAGCGTGTACGTTGAACGGCGACATAAAGATACTGACTTGCAGACGCTCCTCGTGAAAATACTCATTTTCCATCGTTGGTTCAATAACCACTACGCGTCCGTCTGCTGGAGCAATGATAAAATTCGGGTCATCTACTTCCAACACGCGAATAGGGCTGCGGAAAAAATAGGTAACAAACACTAGCAATAACGCGGTGAGCACCAACGTGATTGCAAAAATCCAATGAGGGAAGTACATGAAGACCGGTACGTTGATCACAAATAGCGCCAACGACAGGCCTATAATAATGTTTCTTCCTTCGCGATGTATTCTAGGTCTTTTCATATCCATTGACTATATGGGAACTGGGTCAGCATTTTTGCTGCATCGTCCAATCCCTTTTGAATCTTTTTCTCAAACATCATCCTGAACATCAGAGGAATATCCGCCTTAATAGTAAGTTTAACGCGCGTATCATTGGGTGCCACTTCTTTGAGTTGTATCCAACAATTCATCTCCAAAGGCATATTGTCCAAACCAAACTTAATCGTGTCGTTTTCAATACGGTCCATGACGCGCAATGTAATCTTCTGACCAAGCCCGTCAATCTTCATCTTCACGGCATCGGACGAAATCTCTAACTCTTTCACCTTGTCCTGAGGAATAAGATCACGCACACGCTCCAACGAAGACAAGTCACTCAGCACCGGATAAACATGTGCTACCGGAGCAGGAATTGACTCTATTTTGCTTTCGTATTTCTGTTCTGACATTTTATTTCTTCCACTTATGAGGATTCTTATGCCAATTAAGCAACAACGTCTCCTGATCTTTTGGCAAATTATTCATGCGTTTTGCAGCCTCCAGTAATTTTGAGAATGACGTGAGCGCCACTAAAGGTACATTCGCATCGCGTAGTACTTGGGTGCCTAGTTCTAACTCATAATTAAATATTGTCGCTACGCCCAACACATTGCAGCCGTTGTTGCGAATAGCCTCGATGACTTTCTGACAATTGTCACCGATAGCAACCTGATTTTCAACAATTACCACATTCTGTCGCGGACGCAAATCGCCTTCTATCTGATTCTCCAATCCATGATCTTTCGGGAACGGATGAACATATACAAACGGCAAACTGAGTTGGTGGGCAACCAAAACACCGTGAGCAATGGCATTTGTCGCAATGCCCGCAATCACATCCACCTCAGGAAACGTCTCGGCCACTACACGCGACATCTCCAATTTGATAAAATCTCGCTCTTTCGGATAAGAGAGAATCTTCCTGTCGTCGCAATAAATTGGCGAATCCCAACCATTGCCCCATTTGAAGGGACTGGACGGCTGAAACTTAATGGCTTTCAACGCAACAAGGCGTTCTGCAACGAGTTCTTCAAGCGTTTTCATAGTAGTATTTTATAATAGGTAACTCTTTCAAGCGGGCAAAGGTAGTGCTTTTTTTTGAATTATGCAAATAATTCATCATTTTTCTAATCTTTTTTTGTATTTTTGTATCTGAAGCGATGCTTGACGGCTTTGATTTTCTAATTGACGAATGCCGTTCATCAGCGTTTGTAGCCGTAAGGTCTCTATCAATGCTTGCTTGTCTTTATCACCCAAATAATATACACATTTCCCCTTTCCGGATAATGTGACTTTAATGCGAGATGATGCGAATGTACTTACAAACTGTAGCAAACGAATGGCTTCGTCATTATCCAGCGCCAATATTTCATGGCATCCATCGGCTTCAAAGATATGCGCCTCACCGTGAAAATCATTGGTTACATCATCTGCTGTCAATAGCACCGAGGAGTGATGTATATACTTTACTCCATAATAATAACTACGCACGACTGCCTTCATATCGTCCGAAACGCTTGCTTGCAAAAAGTTACGTTGTGTCTGAATAACCGTCCGCAACAGCGGATGAATATAATGGCCATGATTCTCAAACCGGTCGTTCTTTTCATAACGAAACATTTTTAGCAACGAATCCGATTGGGGTAGCAACACTTGCAACAACGAATCCGAATAACGCAGCGTTTGCTCTTGTTGACAAAGTGACACACTATCCTGATAACGTTTCTCCGCACGCATCTGTTCGACCTTGGAAGGTTTAGGTTGACAGGCAACCAACAAACCCACTAAAATGACAAAAATAAGTGATTTCCGGGACATATTTTGGCGATTTTGACTGCAAAGGTACATTTTTTTTATGAAAATGCAAAAAAAATCACAAGATTTTTGCACGGATACATTTTTTTTTGTACTTTTGCCGGCTGAAAGGTGTGCGCCTTCCTTAAAGTGTGCACTTTTGGAACGAACAAACAAACAAATCAAACGTTTAATAATTTATTATGAAGAAAGGTTTATTTCTTGTGTCTGTCGTTGCTGCTGCAATGCTGACATCCTGCGGCTCGGTCGTTCAACCTGAGCAAATCAACGTAAACCCGAGTCCCCTCGCTGTTGTAGGGAACAAGGTAAATGCCGACATCACCGGTACTTTCCCCGTTAAAAAATTCGACAAAAAGGGTATCCTTACCGTTACTCCCGTGTTGAAATTTGATGGCAGAGAACTCGTTGGTGAGACTGCTACCTATGTGGGTGAGAAAATTAAAGACAACGGTACCGTTGTTAAATTCAAAGAGGGTGGCAAATACAGCCAATCCTGCAGTTTTGATTATGACCCCGCTATGGCTAAATCGGAGCTCTACCTCCGCTTTACTGCTAAGAAGGGCAAAAAGGAAATCGAAATTCCTGAAGTAAAAGTAGCTGACGGTCTTGTTGCTACTGCTAAACTCGCGCAAGCTGAGGACAACCAAACCGTTTTGACGGCTGACAAGTTCCAACGTATCATCCAAGAGATGCAAGAGGCTGACATTAAGTTCCTCATCCAACAATCTAACCTCCGTAGCTCGGAGACTGGAAGCCAGGAAGTTAAGAACCTTCAGGCTGCTATTAAGGACGCTAACGATGATGAGAAGAAAGCTATCAACAAACTTGAGGTTAGCGGTTACGCTAGTCCCGATGGTGGCATGGACCTCAACACCAAACTGGCTGACCAACGTCAGGCTAATGCACAGAAGTTCCTCCAACAACAAATGAAGAAGGACAAAGTGAACGCTGAAATCGAAGCGAACACCACCGCTGAAGACTGGGAAGGTTTCCAGAAAGCTATGGAAGAGAGCAACATCCAAGACAAAGAGCTCGTACTCCGCGTTTTGAGCATGTACAGCGATCCTGAAGAGCGCGAAGCTCAAATCAAGAATCTGAGCAATGTGTACAAAACTATTGCTGACGAGATTCTGCCCGCTCTGCGTCGCAGCCGCCTCATCCTCACAACTGACCTTATTGGCAAATCCGATGAGGAAATCCAACAACTCGTGAAGGAAGATCCCAGCCAACTCAATGTAGAGGAAATGCTTTATGCTGCTACCCTCACCGAGGACAAAGAAGAAAAGAAAGCCATCTATCAAAAGGCCGCTGAGCAATTCGGTGACTTCCGCGCTTACAACAACCTCGGTATGATTTACTTCGAGGAAGGTAACATCGCTGAAGCTCGTCGTGCTTACAATAAAGCCCTCGAAATTGAGCCCAACAACGCTGACGTAAACTACAACGCAGCTCTCGCCGCTATGGCTGATGGTGACCTCGACAAAGCAGAAGAGCATCTCGGCAAAGCTGCCGGCACTTCCGGCGACCTCAAGGCTGCTCAAGGTACACTCTACACCATGAAGGGTGACTACAAAGCTGCAAAAGAGGCTTATGGCAACAGCGCAACTAACAACGCTGCCGTTCAGCAAATCCTTGACGAGGACTATGCTGGCGCACGTCAAACCCTCAACAACGTAAAAGAGCCTAACGCAACTACCGCTTATCTGCTGGCTGTTGTAGGTGCTCGCACCAACGACCGGGACGCTGTTTACAGCAACCTCAAAGTGGCTGTTGAGCGTGACGCTGAACTCAAAGCGAAAGCTCAAGACGACATCGAATTCGCTAAGTTCGCTGAAGACGAACAATTCGCTGCCATCGTGAAGTAATCGTGCCCTTGTGGCTAAGAAATAATAACAATGTCTGTATTATTTCCGAAAGTAAATAAACCACGTGAGTGGGACTATCGCCCCATTTACTACGACAAAGAGAAGGAGGCGCGCAAGGAAAAACTTGCGCGTCTTCATCGTGGGTCCTTCCGCGAAGAACATGAGAAGAATATGTCTTCTCTACGCGCAAAAAATAAATCCAGACTCACTTTCTGGATTGCACTCCTTCTCCTTGCTTTGGTTCTCTACTTTTTTCTACGCTAACACAAGCCAAACGTTAGTTATTCGTTAGATATTCGTTAGATATAAAGTATATATCAAGCCGATAACATTATGGATATTATTCATCTTTTACCCGATAGCGTAGCCAACCAAATTGCAGCAGGAGAAGTCATCCAACGACCCGCCTCTTGCCTCAAAGAGTTGGTGGAAAATAGCTTGGACGCTGGCGCAAGCCGCATTCAGGTTATCGTTCGTGACGCGGGTCGCACGCTATTACAAGTAATTGATGATGGTTCCGGCATGAGCGAAACCGATGTCCGTATGGCCTTCGAACGACACGCAACCAGTAAAATCAATACGGCACAAGACTTATTCGCCCTCCGCACGATGGGCTTCCGAGGAGAAGCACTCGCAAGTATCTGCGCCGTAGCGCAAGTCGAAGTGCAATCCCGAAGGGAAGAGGACGAAATGGGCACTCTCTTGCACATCTCCGCAAGTAAAGTGGAGAGCCAGGAACCCTGCCAATGTCCCGTCGGTACCAGCATCAAAGTAAAGAACTTGTTCTACAACGTACCGGTTCGACGCAAGTTCCTCAAAACGGATCAAACCGAGTTGCGCAACCTCTTGACGGAGTTTTATCACATAGTTTTGGTATATCCGAAGGTGCAGTTTACCTTCGTCCATAACGATGAGATAGTCCTGGAACTGCCTGTCGGAACAGAAAAACAAAGAATCGAAGCTGTATTTGGTAAAGGTTCAAAAACATTTACAGGCCAATTTGTGGACATCCGAACGGAAACTGAGATTATCTCCATACACGGATTCATTGGCAAACCGGAAGCGGCAGGTAAGAATACCCAGCAATATTTCTTCGTTAACGGCCGCTATATGCGTCATCCGTATTTCCACAAAGCTGTTATGACTGCCTATTCTGGCATGTTGGCTGCCGACGACAATCCTTCCTATTTCATTTACTTTGATATCGCCCCCGAGTTTATTGATGTAAATATTCACCCAACAAAGACGGAGATAAAATTCCAAGACGAACAGATGATCTTCCAGATTCTGCTGGCAACTGTACGGGAATCGTTAGGAAAATTCAATATCGCTCCGCCGTTGGATTTCAATCGCGATGGCGAGAAAGAAATGCCTATCGAAGCACTGATGGAAAGTGCCAATCATTCGCCGCATGTGGTAATAGATCCTAACTATAACCCTTTCCGCAGCACGGCAACAAACTACCACACACCATCGCCTAAAGGTTGGGAACAATTATATACGCCTACTTCTGAAATCAAGCGCTCGCTTGTTCCACAAGAAGACGAAAATCCCGCTTTATTTGACTTGTCCGTAAGCGACCTACGCCCATATTCCTACGGCGACAAATACCTTCTCCTACCTTCCAACCAAGGGTTATTATTCATTCATCGCCATAGAGCACATGTTTGCTTGCTCTTCACACAGTTCATGGCGCAGATAACAACCGAGAGAGGAGCGTCCCAACAACTCCTCTTCCCCGAAGTGATTGATGTTTCACCCGATGATGTTGTATTGGTAGAATCTATCAAAGACGATTTGCAGGCACTCGGCTTTGATATTGAGCAATTCAGCAAGAATTCCTACACGATTTCCGGTATTCCGGCCATGTTGGACACACAGGCTGCTATTACTGCTTTAAACAATATTATCCATACTGTTCGGGAAACTGGCTTGTCTGCTAAAGAGCGTTGGAAAAATCAAATAGCACTATCCCTTGCAAAAGATGCAGCAGTGCAATCAGGCAAGAAAATCTCTGACGATGAAGCGCAAGAATTAGTGCGCGCGCTTTTTGATTTACCTCAATACATATTTACACCCGACGGCAAGAAAGTAATCTCTATCCTATCAGACGAAGAACTGCAAAGCCGTTTTGGAATCGGAAGATAAATTCTCTAATAACAAACAAAAAAGTGTGCCATGGCAAAGTGGCACACTTTTTTATAGCTCGTGAACATTCTTAACCAATCCAGCGAACGTACGCAAAATCCATACGATGCGGCAGTAAGTCGTTCTGCGGGAACATTCGTACGCAGAACTTCATGCCACCGGCATAGTTGAGCTTGTAATCAGCTTCGTACGTCAGGCGCGAACCATTGACTTTCGTCAAATTCAAAGGTACTACATCATACAACTTGTCGTTGTTGTGCATCGAAGTACGAACTGCTACCAACTCCAGGCCGATACCTTTATCGTTCAAATCGTGAACATCCAAATCGACTTGTAAGTGACGGATATCACCTACACTTGGCGGCTCTGTGCCAATTGGAGACGGAATATTCATTGAAACAACTTCTATCTCATCCCAATGTTTAGCGATATTTTCTTTCCAAGCGGCAATTTCTTTAGCTTTCTTGTAGTTATCCGCCATCAATAAAGCGTGACGTTTAGCCAACTTGTTGTAGAACTTCGAAAAATAGTCATCCATCATACGTTTGGTTGTGAAACGCGGCGTAATCTTGGTGACAGAGTTCTTAATCGTCTGTACCCACTCAGGAGAATAACCCTTTGTATTCTTTGCATAGTACATCGGAATAATCTCCTTTTCAAGGATTTGATAAATCGTAGCTGCATCCAATTGATCTTGGTGAGCTTGATTCTCATACGTACGCTTGTCGGTCAAAGCCCAACCTGCGCCATTTACGTAGCCTTCCAGCCACCAACCATCCAATACGGAGAAGTTCAATACACCGTTCATCTGAGCCTTTTCACCGGATGTACCGGAAGCTTCCAACGGACGAGTCGGCGTGTTCAACCAGATATCCACACCCGAAACAAGACGTTTGGCCAGACGCATATCGTAGTTCTCCAAGAAAATAATCTTACCCAGGAACTGCGGCATACGGCTAATCTCAATAATACGCTTAATCAGACCTTGACCTGCACCGTCTGCGGGGTGAGCCTTACCGGTAAACAAGAACTGAACCGGATAACTCGGGTTGTTAACCAACTTATCCAAACGCTCCAGATCCGTAAACAGCAAGTGTGCACGTTTGTATGTTGCAAAACGACGACCAAAACCGATAATAAGTGTATTCGGATTCATCTCATTCAGCGCGCGAACAATACGTGCAGGATCACCTTGCGACTTCATCCAGTCCTCACGGAACTGTACCTTAATATAGTCTATTAACTTATTCTTCAGCAGCATACGAGTAGCCCACACTTTCTCGTCTGGCAGGTCGTTGTATGCTTTCCACATTTCCAGATTTGACTGGTCTTTCCACCATCCTTTCGGGAATGTCTCATTATACACTTGTTTCCACTCCGAAGCTGCCCAAGTCGGCATATGAACGCCGTTGGTCACATAATCAACATGCAACTCTTCGGGGAAATAACCCGGCCATACGGGAGCAAACATCTTCTTCGATACCTCGCCATGCAACCAGCTAACACCATTTGCCTCTTGACATGTATTAAGCGCAAATACAGACATCGAGAACTTCTCATTCTTGTCATCCGGATTCTGGCGGCCAAGACCGATGAGATCGTTCCATTCAATACCCAGTTTCTTGGGATATTCGCTCATATACTTATAGAACAAGCCCTCTTCAAAGTAGTCGTGACCTGCCGGAACCGGCGTATGGCAAGTGTACAATCCGCTTGCGCGAACTATTTCCTTCGCTTGATCAAAGGTCAGACCCTCTTCTTGTACGAGATCTACCAAACGTTGCAGACCCATCAAAGCTGCATGACCCTCGTTGCAATGGTAAACATCCTTCTTGATACCCAGTTTCTTTAGTGCCAACACGCCACCAATACCGAGCATAATCTCTTGCTTGATACGGTTTTCCCAGTCGCCACCATAGAGTTGGTGAGTTATCGAACGATCCCACTCCGAGTTCAACTCGTTGTCCGTATCCAGCAGATACAGGTTGATACGACCTACAGCCACGCGCCACAGATAGGCATGTACCAGACGATCAGGATAAGGCACATCTATCACCATGAATGAACCATCTTCATTCTTTACTTGCTCAATCGGCAAGTTCTGGAAGTTCTGTGCCTCATAATTAGCAATCTGCTGTCCTTCCGGCGAAAGCGTCTGTGTGAAATAACCATAACGATAGAGGAAACCGATAGCAGTCATATCCACATTGCAATCAGATGCCTCTTTCAAGTAGTCACCGGCCAAAATACCCAGACCACCACTATAAATCTTCAGTACGTGCGTAAGACCATATTCCATGGAGAAATAGGCAATTGACGGCTTGTCATGCGTCTTTGGCTCATCCATATAAGCGCGGAAATCCGCATATGTCTCATCCAACTTGCGCATAAACTCTTTGTCTTCACTCAACTCAATCATTCGGTCATAACTGATAATGTTGAGCAGCATAATGGGATTAGATTGTGCACGATGCCACAAATCAAGGTCGATGTCGCGGAAAATGTTCTTAGCGTCCGAGTTCCACACCCACCATAAATTGTAGGCAATCTCTTGCAGTTTCTTCAAATTCTCAGGCAAATTAGCACGAACAATTACCTCATGCCATGCCGGTTGATTAACTTGACTAACTTTAACTTGCATAGTTATTTTGTGTTTAATTATTATTTCTTCCGTATGCTTTTCACAGAAAAAGCGTGCAAAGGTACGGAAAAATTTGCACATCTGCAAAAAATTTTCTACTTTTGCGCCTGAATTATGAAAAATGCTAACTCAATAAAGCAATCCCCGGCTTTTGTTCCCGAATCTGAAATCCTTCGCAGACGCGATGTGCGCGACCTGTTAACGTTTACCATCGACCCGGCTGATGCCAAGGATTTTGATGATGCTTTGTCTTATACCAAACAGGAAGATGGCACATTTTTAATCGGCGTTCACATTGCCGATGTCTCACACTACGTTCTTCCGGGCGATAAAATCGATAACGATGCCTATGAACGGGGCACCAGCATCTATTATGTGGATCACGTTGATCCGATGTTGCCGGAAAAGTTGTGCAATAACCTCTGCTCGCTCCGTCCTAACGAAGACAAACTTTGTATGTCCGTCATCTTTACCATCGGTCCTGACGCTACTATATATAAATATAAGGTGTGCCGAACGGTCATCCGCAGCGACTTCCGCCTTACCTATGACGAAGTGCAGGCAATCCTAGACCATGTAGCTGACGTTAAGCCACTCTCAAGCCACTCTCAAGCCACTCCCAAATTAGTTGAAGCGCTCACCACAATCAACAATTTGGCTAAAAAACTTCGCACACAGCGAATGGCTGCCGGCGCTTTGGATATAGAGCAGGAAGAAGTACGTTTCCGCTTGGATGAACACAGCCATCCGATAGACATATATTTCGTCCAACCCACAGACGCCAATCATCTGATTGAAGAGTTTATGCTCCTTGCCAACCGCACGATTGCTACCGAAATGGGACGACGAGGACATCCGTTTGTATACCGTATTCATGACAAACCCGATTCCGAGAAACTGGAAAAATTATCTCAGTTCCGTCGGAATCTTGGCGACCGAATCCCCTCGCAAGTAATTGAGATGCTGACGATTCGCGCCATGGCTAAAGCAGTCTATTCCACGAAAAACATCGGCCACTACGGCTTGGCTTTCGATTACTATACCCACTTTACTTCACCTATACGCCGCTATCCCGATTTGATGGTACATCGTCTGGTGGCACGCCACATCTTAGGCGAACGTCTGCGCAACAATGCCGAACAGCATGATCTCGAAGAAGCTTGCCAACATTGCTCCGAAATGGAACAGAATGCCCAACAACTGGAACGTGACTCCGTCAAAGAAATGCAAACGCTGTGGATATCCGACCATCTCAACGAAGAATTTGATGGCGCCGTCACAAGTGTTACCGATTTCGGTTTGTTCGTACAGTTAGAAAACAACCGGTGCGAAGGATTGATACATATCAATACCCTCGTACCGGGAGATTACATGTTATTCGACGAGAAGAACTTCCGTCTTATTGCCGAACGTAGCGGTAGAACGTTCACTTTGGGCGACAAACTGCGCGTCAAAGTCGTTCGTGCCGACGTGGACAAGCATCAAATTGACTTTGTGCTTGCCGAACCGGCCGCTACCTCACCGAAGTGAGGCGGCGAACGTGTTCGTTAAAGGCATCTTTCTTAAGCAAATCCTCAATCGTGAGGTGCATGCGATAGTTCCAGAAATGTTTCGGATTGGCCGGCACATTGATGCGCTCTCCGAACTGATTCGGTAGACGCACATCACCATCGATGGCGAGCCAGTCTTGCAGCGGCAGAATAACCCACATTGCCGGTGAATACATGTGCTGATTAACAATAAACTCGGCAATTTCAGGAGACATCTCTTGCGGAGCTTCGCCCCACCAGCCCATCTGCTCGTTGTAAAAACGTTGCGTTACCGCACGGTCTTCTTCCCACCATGCACGAAGCGGATTCGTATCGTGCGTACCGGTGGTGCAAACACTCAGATACGGTGCATCTGCCGGGTGTGCAAACGGAATGGTCGGGTCTTTCGGCATACGTTGAATCTCCAGACTCAGAATCTGCAACTCATGCATTACATCTGGTACACAAGCAGGAACCATTCCTAAGTCTTCGCCACAGCAAAGCATACCGGTTGAATTAATCAACGTCGGCAACTTGCGCATTGCGGACTCACGCCAGAACTGCGTGTGACGACGGAAGAAATAGTCGTTATAAATGCCCATCAGCACTTGCTTCTGATCCTCATACAACTCATTGAACGAGTGTGCCTGATAGATAGAGATACGCGGATGCAGTAACTCCGGATGTTTCTGATCGCGTACGAACAATACCTCACAATGCAGATACAACAAACCATTCTTCAAGTTGTTGAGCGTGTCGTCGCCCAGTTGGTTGTAACGCTCAGCCTGCGGACGGGCTAACTGCTCATCAAAGTAGTTCTCCACCTTTACTTGGTTGTCAAATTCATCTTTGAACCAGAAAATCCATCCGTCACGGGTGTTAAGGAAGTGCTCTTTCGCATATTCCGTATCAAAGCCGAATACTTCGCCCAGGAAATTAGCACGGATATAAGGTTTGGTCATACGGTCCTCATCCAATGCGACACCCATATTCCACAAGTCTTGAAGCGAATACGGCATTGCCGGTGAGAAATGACCGCAAAGTCCCCAAACATCCGTCTTGCGCATTTGCCATATACGGAAGAAACCAAGAATATGGTCAATACGATATGCATCAAAGTAATCCTGCATCTTCGTGAAACGGCGACGCCACCACTTGTAGTTATCTTGAGCCATTACGTCCCAGTTATAAGTCGGGAAGCCCCAGTTTTGACCGGAGATAGAGAAATCGTCAGGTGGTGCACCGGCCGAAGCGTCCAAGTTGAACAATTGCGGGTCAGTGTGGGCATCTACAGAGTCAGGACTGATACCAATAGGTATATCACCCTTCATCGCTACACCAATCGAATGGGCGTATGCTACAGCTTCGCTCAATTGCAAATCAGCATGGAATTGCAGGAAGTAATAGAAGTCTGCAGGCTGTTTGTCACGTTTGTGCAGGAACTCAGCGTAGGGCTCCAACCATTCGCGGTTCTTATTGAAGAACTCTTTGTATTGTTGCGTTGAGAACAATGCCTCTTTCTCGGACTTATACAAAGCCTTGAAATATTTCATCTTCTCGTCATAAACACACTGATAGTCAGCAATCGGCTTTGCGTTGAACTCAGCCTTTGTGGCCTCGTATTTTTTCTTCTGCGCCGGGGTTAACTTACCCATTCGCGGGATATTGATATAAATCGGATGAAGCGCAAATACGGAAACAGCGTTGTAGGGATACGAGTCCAGGTTATTGTGACGCAAGGTCGTATCGTTAATCGGCAGCGTCTGAATCATCTTCTGTCCTGTCAAAGCGGCCCAATCAGCCATCTTCTTCAGATCTAGGAACTCGCCAATTCCAAAGCCATCTTCCGTACGCAACGAGAATACCGGAACAGCCACACCCGCGCCCTTGAATCGCGGCTGGTTACGACGGAACGAACGGTCATTCTGTTGAATCTTGATATCTTTCTCAATACCCCATACATGACGGTTCTCTCCCCACTCAACATCTACAACGTTGCCCGAGTGACGGTCGTATATGAGGTATTTATACTCAATGATACTGTCACCTTTCACTTCAATGTCTGCGCGCCATACAGGGAAATCCCCATCGGTCATGGGAACCATATTGGCTGTGTTCCAATTGCCTAACTCGGGGATATTACCAATAATTCCCACTCCTTGAGAAGGCAGAATCTGCGGCAAGTCAATGGCAAAACGGATATTGCCTTTCGGCGCCTTTGCTTTGACGGCGTCCTTACGCAGGAACAATGACTTGAGGAATGCCGTTGAATAAAACGCTTTCTCATAATCTTGTGACTGCCAGAAATCTCTCACCACCAGTTTCTTATCAGCATTACGCAGCACCAAGTGACGAGGGAGACCCGACTCATACAAGAATCCACCTTCAGGCAAACGGATTGCATACTTATACGACAACGTACCGGCAAAATCGGATATAGGCAGCGTTGCTGTCCAGAAATCCTGGCCTTGACAGTTAAGAACCAACGGATTTTGCTCGGTCCAACCGAGTACTGACTGCTCGGTTTCAATCACGCAAATGGACTGGCCATAAGGCGTGCGATAATTGATTTGAAATGTCAAATTCATGAGTCTGATATTTTGTGTTATTCATTTCTTTCGATTCAGGCTGCAAAGGTACTACAAAATTTGCATATATGCAAAAAAAAATAACATTTAATAAAAAAATTTGCATAGTTCAAAAAAAAGCCGTACCTTTGCGCGCTTTTTTGTTCGCCGCCCCAAAAGACGGCCTATATGGTTCGGTAGCTCAGTTGGATAGAGCAACAGCCTTCTAAGCTGTGGGTCGGGGGTTCGAATCCCCCCCGAATCACGAAAGATCATATAACAAATATATGCGTCAATTAAAAATTACACATTCAATCACTAACCGTGAGTCGGCGTCGCTAGACAAGTACCTTCAAGAGATTGGTCGAGAAGACTTGGTGACTGTCGAAGAGGAAGTAGAACTGGCTGGTCGTATCCGTAATGGAGACCGTGCTGCATTAGAGAAACTTACTCGTGCCAACTTGCGTTTCGTCGTTTCCGTAGCAAAACAGTATCAAAATCAGGGCCTCAGCCTTCCTGACCTTATCAACGAAGGCAATCTTGGCCTTATTAAGGCTGCCGAGAAATTTGACGAGACTCGTGGTTTTAAGTTTATCTCTTATGCGGTATGGTGGATTCGTCAATCTATCCTGCAAGCTCTGGCGGAACAGTCTCGTATTGTCCGTTTGCCACTCAACCAAGTCGGTCTGTCTAACAAAGTCAACAAGGCGTTACAGCGCTTTGAACAAGAGTTTGAACGCAGACCGTCAGCAGAAGAATTGGCGGATGTACTCGACCTGCCCGTCGATAAGATTGTTGACATCCTAAAAATGTCCGGACGCCACGTCTCTGTAGATGCACCCTTCGTAGAAGGGGAAGACAATAGTCTTATTGATGTGATGGTCAACGAAGACTCCCCCAATGCAGACCGTGGTTTGATTAACGAATCCCTTCGTACTGAGGTGGGACGCGCTTTATCGACACTTACCCCGCGTGAGGCTGAAATCTTACGCAAGTTCTTCGGTATCGGCGTGCCCGAAAAAACCTTAGAGGAAATCGGTGAAGAACTTCACCTGACTAGGGAGCGTGTTCGCCAAATCAAAGAGAAGGCGATTCGTCGTCTTCACTCCGGTCAACGCAGCCACATCCTCCAGACATATCTTGGATAGTCTGATACGCTCTACTTGCGGACAGTGTTAACTAAAAGCGGCTTCGGTCGCTTTTTTTATTTAAAAAATAAATTTTCTCTTTCAATACTTGTGGATATCGATAAAATGTTGTACCTTTGCAGCGAAAAATGAAAAGAGGGCTATTATTGATAGTCGGTATGTATGTGTGCTTGTATTGTCAAGCACTGTCCGTAGTGACGCTTCGCAACGGCCAAGTGGTGCGTGGCGATGTCGTTATTCATAACGAAGAAGTGCTGATTATCAAGAATAGCGAAGGAGCCCGTTTTCAATATCCCGCCGCAGAAGTGTTGTCTGTCGAAGAAAATGTGGTAGAAGAAACACAAGTAGAAGAAGAACAGCAAGTTGTCGGCCGCAAAGTGTCATTCATAATTGGTTTAACCGGTGGTGGTACGATTATCCCGCAGGAAAGCAGAGGAGGACACATAGGAGGTGAATTGCTCATCGGTTCGCGACAAATTGCCGGTCGCAGTATCTTCCTTGGAGGCGGATTAGGTGTACACGGCTTGTTTGCAAACGGAAAAAACTATACGTTCCTTCCTCTTGAGGTGGCTATGAAAATTCCGTTTTTAGAAGGCAAACATGCGCCGTATCTTGGTGCTGCTATCGGATACGGATTCGGAGTAAGCAAAAACTGCAAAGGCGGCATTTTTACCGGCGGAGAAGTCGGATATAAATATCGAATTAGTAATCATTCGGCCTTTTACTTGAGTGCCCGAGTCCAGTTCCAGCAAGCAGAGATTGCTGCTACGGAAACCATTGTCGAAAATGGGACTGAGAATGTCTTTGTTAACCAAGCAGGCCGCAGTTTCGTGACTATTGGCATCAACGCCGCTATTTCATTCTAATGAATCCACAACCATCCGATAAGAAATTTGCTAAAGAGCAACGAAACAACCGCATCTCCATTATGCTCAACGACAGCGAGATGCGGGCGTTGAATCGTTTTTGTGAACGCTACACTGTAAATAACCGAAGCCGGCTCATCCGAGAGGCTCTAATGCGCAGCATACTACACCGTTTGGACAAGGATAGTCCGACGCTGTTTGATTAAATAAAAAGGCGCACCTTCAAGTGCGCCTTGCTTTTACCAAATACTTACACGCTTGTCTTCGGGAACGAACATCGGGCTTTGTTCCGTCACGTTCCATGCATCGTACCATGCACTTATCTGCGGTAGCGCACCATTGACGCGCCATCTGCCCAGCGAGTGCGGGTCGGATTTCGTGCGTTTGAGAATCTCTTCCGGACGGATATTAGCAGCCCATACATTGGCGTATGCCAAGAAGAAACGCTGCTCTGGCGTGAACTGTGACACACCGGGTTGTTCCGTATAGTTCAAGTTCTTAAATGCAGTAAATGATATCTGCAAGCCTCCATGGTCGGCAATATTCTCGCCGAGAGTAAATGCTCCGTTGGCATGTACACCGGGAGCCACCTCGATGGCATTAAAGAACTCTTCCATCACTTTGGTACGGGCATCAAAGTTTGCTTTGTCCTCGGCTGTCCACCAGTTGTTCAGGTTACCGTCCTTATCAAACTGACAACCCTGGTCATCGAAGCCGTGCGTCATCTCATGTCCGATAACTACACCTATAGCGCCATAGTTAAACGCATCGTCAGCAGACATATCAAAGAACGGATATTGGAGGATACCGGCTGGGAAGCAAATCTCGTTACTGGACGGGTTGTAATACGCATTCACAGTCTGAGGGAACATATACCACTTCGCTTTGTCCACCGGTTTGTCAAGGAAACTGAGACTGTATTCCTGCTCAAACTTCGCTGCACGCTGAACATTCTCATAATACGACAGCGACGGATCTACATCGAGTTTGGAGTAATCGCGCCATTTGTCGGGATAACCAATCTTTATGGTCATCGTTTCCAACTTCTCTAAAGCCTTAGCCTTGGTCTCGTCCGACATCCACGTCAGCGCCTCTATACGCTGGCCAAAAGCCTTTTGCAGATTACGAACCAACGCCAACATGCGCTCTTTGTTCTCTTTCGGGAAATAACGCTTCACATACATCTGACCGACAGCTTCGCCCAGCGTACCTTCCACAATGCCGACGGCACGTTTCCATAGTGGACGCGGTTCTTCGCTGCCACTGAGAATACGACCATAGAAATCAAAGTTCGCCATAAATAACTCGTCAGAGAGATAATCTGCCGCATCGTCAATCGCTTGCCACAAGAACAGTGTCTTGATATCCTCTAACGGTTCTTCCGCCAATAGTTTGCCACATTCTTTGAGATGCTCTATTTGTCCAACGCTCAGACTATCCGTGTGAATATCCATGGCAGACAGGAATACGTTCCAATCAATCTCCGGAACAAGGTTCTGCAGCTCGGCAATCGACATCTTGTTATAATTGCGAATCGGGTCACGCAGCTCCACATTATCCAAAGCAGCACCTGCCAAACGGGTCTCCAGGCGCAACACGGTCTGCGCACGCTGTTCGCCATCTTCGAAGCCACAGAGTTGGAACATACGGGCAACGTGTTTCACATATTCGTTGCGGATCATGGTTGTATGCTCATCGGCATCGAAGTAATACTCCTTCTCGCCTAAGGCATAACCGGCCTGATACTCGTTGAGAATGTTCATAGACGAGTTACGTGCATCGGCTTCTACGTACATAGCAAACAATCCGTAGTCCATTGACGCACCAAGTTTTTCGCTCAGTTGTTCGCGTTGGCTTATTTGTTGGATATCCTCAAGCGTTTTGCGCAGCGGCTCAATGCCTTCCTGATTGCGGCGGACCGTATCCATGGCAAGGTTATAGAAATCACCGATTTTCTGCTCCACCGTACCGTGACGATGCTGTTTGGCAGCAATATCCGTAATCAGTCCGTTCACTTGCTCCAGATTACGAAGTCCCAACTCGTCAAAACTGCCAAAGCGGCTATATTCGCCCGGCAGCGGGTGAGAAGCCATCCAACCGCCACAAGCATATTGATAGAAATCGTTTTGAGGAATTGCCGTCGTGTCCAAGTTCGCAGGGTTGATTCCGATAGATAGAGGTTTGTTACAGGAGGTTGCCATAAGCATGAGCAAAGCGGCATAGCCGCACAATTTGAATTTGTTTGACATTGTTATGAATATTTAGTTAATTTTAAAAATCGCTAAAACCGCCAACTGACACCAACAACGCCGTTAATCAGTTGCGACTGATAGCCGTACAGCGTGTGATTACGGCGGCAGATATAGTTATTGAGTTGCACAAACAATGCCAGATGCAGTTCCGGCCACTCGTATTGTGCACCCAAGTTCATATCTATCAAAGCCGGCAGATGCACTTCATTACCGGTGGTGATAGCCCAACGCGTGCCTGCAAAACTATTATCCGAATACAGCGACCAGTGCTCGTCAATCCGCCCGTCTATACGCAACTTGATTTCCCAGTCAGGGCGGTCGTACACGCGCCCGGGCGTGAGCGTAATATCTTTGGTGACATCCTCCAGACGAGCCTTGGGCGTGATGTTCTGCAGTTTCCAGTAGAAATAATCGCCTGACAAATGAATCTGGATAATGTCGCGATAGTGATAGAACACTTTTGCACCCACTTTGGCACGGTGATAATCGGACACAAAGTCGCTAAATGTTCCCGGCAATATCTGGTGGTTCTCATCCATCACAAACGGCTCTAAGAAAGCTACATACGACTTGCTGTTCTTGAAATATGCGTAGCCACCGTGAATCTCCAGCAGCAGATTCTTATGTGGACGGAAATGGAATCCCAATTCCGCATCCACGGGCTTATACGAAGCAGGACTCTTGGACGTCACGCACGGGATAACCTCCATATAACGGTTGCCCTCCAAATAACTCTGCAGCGAACCAAACCCGAAACTACCGATGGCTTTTCCGTAAATAGTAGCCCACTTCGGCGCCAATTGTGCCTCAAAGCGGATGTTCGGAGAAGGTGCAAAACTGATATTCTCATTGCCGGACAACATCTGACCTTTACCGATATTCAGATCCAGGTTCACACCGATATGCGCCAAAACACGGTTGCCGTTATACTCGTAGAACGGCTCCATGCGCAAATTATGGCGGGAGTTGTATATCCGGTGCGCAAACATCGCTGTATCCACGGTGTACATATTGTTCTGCATAAAGAACCTGAAACCCAGGCTATGCCTGTCATCGCGCAGTTTGCCAAACACTTTTGCTTCGCTGCGCACCTGATGCTCTACGGCTATACCGGGCACATCCAACACTTGATAACCCACTTCTGCCTGATATTGAACATCCTCTTTGGGATTGGACTTCACGCCCACATATACGCGCGCACGCCATTGCGTCTGCTTGTCTTCCGGCTGCAAGTCGCCAAAACGCTTGATAGTCAAACCGCCAAGTTTGTTATAACCGTCCGTACCGTCATAGTAACGACCGTACTTCGTGTAGAAATCTTGCTCACCTTTTACTCCGCAATACACATCCAGAGCCTGATAGCGGTGCATGAAACGAAAACCGAAGTCCGATTGACTCAGCGTGCGACGGCCCCACATCGCGTCATGATTGACAAATAAATCCAAGCTGTTACTATGTCCGTCATCGTACTTGTACGCAAAGTCAAACAGCGTTCGCGGATGTCCTACTGCACCGCGTATCCATCCGTGAAGCGGCTTCGGTTGCGTAAATCGCGTCGGCTGACTCAAAAGCGGATTGAGGTTCGCTGTCGGAGCCACATCGCCTGACGTATAGTCTGAATAGTTCACTTCCACTTCCGGCACTTCCGTCTCTACGGCTTGAGGACGCGCATCAACTTTGCCGGCCGACTGGATGATTGGCTGGAACTCACGCTCCACCACCACACTGCGATTAAGCACCGTATCTTGAGCCACGACATTCACCGCGGCCAAACTTATCAATCCTATATATATCAGTCGCTTCATACTCAATCCTCCTCATTTTCCTGCGGCACTTCGGACACGGGTTCCAAGAGCGCCAGTTGCTCATCTACGCGTTGCAAAATATCGTCCGCATGCGTGTAGTTTGCCTTCAGCGACAGCAGGTACTGTCTTGCCTGGAACTCATCGCCGCGTTGTTTGCTTACTTGCGCCAGCACAATCAAACTGCGCGCCAACCAATACTGTTGCTGCGTTGGTTGTTGAGCAAACGACATCACTTCCGCCTCAGCCTTGTCCAAGTCGCCTAAGTCAAAATACGTTTGTGCCAACAGATATTTGGACTCAGCACCTATTCCGGTGCGCACATCACTACTGATTGCCTCCAAGTCTGCAATCGCTTCTTGCTTGTTCTGCAATGCTAGATATGCTTTGGCACGGTTATAACGCGCTTCCTGCTCAATATCCGCTTCCACAGGCGGATCCGAAAGAATCGCAGTCGCAATCTCTATCAACGTCGGCATATTGTCCAACGCCACAGCACAGCGCATTATCCCGACACGGGCGGAAATCGTATTCTTGCGCTTCGAAGCCACAGCCAACGACTTACGGTAGAACGTCAGCGCATTCGCATAGTCGTTGCGCTCAAAATAGATCTCAGCCGACTGCATCGCAGACGGTTCGGCATAAGCACTTCCCTGACGGTCCGCCAAAGGCGCAAACTGCGCAAGCGCCACGTCGGTGTTACCTTGACGCAACTGCAACTCCGCCGCCTCGTAGGCCAGCGAGTCGTCCTTCGTCGCTACTTGCATATTCAGTTTTGACAGTTTCTTCGAATAGTCAAGATATTCGTTCACGCGGTTGGTCTCAATGCACACTGACTCCAATCCTTCCACTGCAAGATACGCTTCCTTGCTGGCAGGATAACGCTCTATCGTATGCTTGTATGCCGCCATCGCCTGATCGTAACTATGCATGTTCCGATAGGCCATCGCACGCTCCAGACTCGCACTGCGCGCCCAAGTGCTCTGCGGATATTTGTCCAACAACTTTCCGTATGCTTCTACAGCACCTGCTTCGTTCTCCAGACTCAACTGTGCACGCGCAATCTCATATAATGCATCGTCCGCATAGTCGGATTTCGGGTAATATCCCACTAACTTCTGCAACGTCGCCACTTTATCCTGCATCTGCCGCTGCAAACCATACGCATAACCTTGCTGGAAAAGCGCATAGTCGGCGCCGGTCGTCTTCATCGAGGCTGCACGCTCGTATGCCGCACAAGCTTCCGCGAACTTCCGCTCATAGAACCAACAATCGCCTATCCTATTCTGCGCATCCGCCTGCATCTTAGTATCATTGCCCTTGTACCGCTCAAACGCACTACGGGCTGCCGCATAGTCTTTTTGCTGGAAGAACGCATAGCCGCGCAGATAATCGGCTGAAGCATAGTTCGGTGACTGTGCCGCATCGCTACGACAAAAAAACGCATCCAGATCCTGCTGGCAAGACGCATAGTCGCCCAAACGATAGTCACTCTCAGCCCGCCAATAATATGCATCCGTCTGCAATCCCGTACGGATATTATCGCTCGTAACGGCGCCAAACCAATCGCGCGCTTCACCAAACTTCCCGCGCACAAAAGCATCCGAACCCAACTGATAACGCAGATACTGCTTTGTTTCCAACATTGCTTGGTTCGGCTGACGAACAGAATCCAGTGCTGACAACGCGGCCTTGTAGTTATGAGCACGACGGAAGGCATCGCTCAGCAGCATATAAATCTCATTCACATGCTCCGACTTCGGATATTCGCGAATAAAATCCGTAAACACCGTCTCACTCTCGCCAATCGACGAAGACGATTGATACACCGCTAACGCATAGTTGTACATCGCCTCTTCGTGTACTTGCGGGTTGATATTATAACTTTTTGCAGCCAGATACGCCAACTTAGCCTGCTCCACATCGCCGGTCTTAAGATACGCATGACCCAAGCATAGATTCACATCCTCCGATATCTCATCTTGCTGCGGCTCTACGCGCTTGAACGTGTTGATTGCCTGCAAATAGTCATCCGTACGATAATACGCTACCGCCAACATATACAGATCGTTACGCAACACGGGCTTCTGCATCGCCGTGAAAACGCTGTCGTATTCCGCCAACTCCCGAACCGCATCGCGATAACGCTCCTGGCGATAATAAATCTCACCTAACATTCGATGCAACTCACCATTATTCGCATTATCCGGCTGCTCATCTAACAACTGCTCCGCTTTCGCACGCACATCTTCATATTGCTCACGCGCATAGTAAATCTGAACAATGTAATATGGCACCGTTTCGCGATACGCATATTCTTTCTCCAAATCCAACAATGCCGGCAGAGCCTTGTCATAGTCGCCTAATTTATACTGACAATACGCATAATAATAGTCCGCTTTCTGCTTATATGGCGACGCATGTTTGCTCAGATTCCCAAAATAAATAGAGGCCCTCTCATAATCCGACTGCATCAGATGCGCATAACCGCGATAGAACTGATATTCAGGCTGATGCGGACGGGCCAGGTCCTTAAACTGGCAACGCTCAAAATCGCGAACGGCCTTCTTGTAATACCCCTTCTCCACTTGCACCACGCCCATCATAAAATATACCTCGGACTCGAAAGTCGTGTACGGATAATCATCCAAGTATGAACGCAATTGACGCAACGCATTCTTGTCGCGCGACTCATATAAACCACACACACGATGATACTCCGACTCCATCCGACTCTGGCCATACACCAATGCCGGACTGCTTCCAAGCAGCAACAATATTAATCCCAATAACAAACGTCTCATCCAATCATTTTCCTTTCAGCCCGCAAAAGTACAACTTTTTCTGCATATATGCAAATTTTATTTGCAAAAACAGAAAATTTGTTGTACCTTTGCAGAAAATTTCGAACACTATGGCAAAAATTAAACCTATCAAAACTATCGATTCAATGAGCGGCAAAGTCGCCCAAGACACTAACATCTCTGAACGCGTCAGAAACGGCAAAACCTTTTCGTACACCTGGAATCCCGAAACTCCCGAAAAAATCACGCCAAAAAAGGTCCTCATGCAATATGCAATGAAACTGGCCAACATCCGCGCTAAAGAAGTACTCGCCAATCCCGAGCTGAAAGCCGACTATGCCAAAGAACTCCAGAAAGACAAGGTTACGCCCGTTTATAGTCGCCAAATTTTTCCGCCAAATCAAGGAATCTGTCCTCACTGGTGATGAGCCGACCATCCGACAAATAATCGAGACTATTCGTGCAAACCATTCGCATTTTGACACCACGGAAGCAAAAGTCGCTGCAATCAGCACTTTTTTACCTGCCTAAGTCCTTACATAGTCCTTACATTGTCCTTACATTGTCCTTACATAGTCCTTACATTAGAACGAGACAATCACGACGAAAGTAGGACAAATAACTCCCTGCGAACAAAGTAAATTACAACCAATTCGCAGAAATTTTGCATTTTTTTGCACGCGCGCTTGCGTGTATGAAAAAATTGTTGTAACTTTGCGGGCTGAATTGGAGAAGTCCGTCCCGCGGACTGAAAGAATAAGGACCGCTACGCTAAAAGAATAAAGACAGAACAATTATAATTTCCGATTAAATAGATACCATGAGTTATTTGAATTTTGACAAGGCCTTGATGGTAAACCTCGAGCGTTCGTTGCAAAAGGAGATGCTCCGTACGAACCGCGCCGGCGTGTATAATTCGACGACGCTGGTTGACTGTAACACGCGCAAGTACCACGGCCAGTTAGTAATGCCGTTGCCTCACTTGAGTGAGGACAACTATGTGCTGCTCAGCTCATTGGATGAGACCGTCATTCAGCATGGCGCTGAGTTTAACCTCGGTTTACACAAGTATGGCGAAAACAATTTCTCGCCGAACGGGCACAAGTACATTCGTGAGTTTGACTGCGAAGTGATTGCGAAGACGACCTACCGCGTCGGAGGTGTTATTCTGACGAAAGAGCGTCTGCTCGTCAGCTTTGAGCCCCGCGTGCTTATTCGTTACACACTCGAAGAGTGCGGTTCGCCGATTACAATGCGTTTCCGTCCGTTCCTCGCTTTCCGCAGTGTGAATGAGTTGACGCATGAGAACAACCGTGCAAACGCAGACATGAATGACTGCGAGAACGGCCGAGTGAACCAGATGTATCCCGAGTTCCCGCAACTGTTTATGCAGTTCTCGAAGCAGGTAAGTTACAACCATACACCTACCTGGTACAAGAACATCGAGTATCAGAAAGAGCAGGAGCGTGGTTATGCGTACAAGGAGGATCTGCTCGTTCCGGGATACTTCGAGTTGCCGATGAAGAAAGGCGAGAGCATTATTTTCGCTGCCGGTATAAGCGAGACGAAGCCTGCCGGTCTGAAAGCGCTGTGGAAGAAAGAGCTGGAGCGCCGTAATGCCCGCGACAACATGTTTGAGTGCCTGAAGAACGCTGCGGCTCAATGCTACAAGCGCGAAGATGACAAGTGCTACTTGCTGGCCGGTTATCCGTGGTTCCACGCTTCCGCCCGCGAAGAGTTCTTCGCTACACCGAGCTGCACGCTGGATATTGACCGCCCTGAATACTGGGATGCTATTATCGACAAAACGGCTGTAGCTGAGGTGCGTGCGTTTATGGAAGGCCAACGCGACGGATTGCGTATCCTGGGTATGGACGAGCCCGACGCATTATTGTGGTTCGTTCGCGCGCTGCAGAAATTTGCACACAAATATACCGTCAAAGAGGCGGCAGACAAATACGCACAACTCTGCGAAGATATAATCACTTTCTACCGCAAGCAGAACCACCCGCGTGCGACGGTTCACCAGAACGGCCTTGTATGGGTGGACGGCAGCCAGCGTCCTGCAACGTGGATGAACGCCACCGAGAACGGTTGGCCGATTACGCCGCGTACAGGTTATGTGGTGGAAATAAACGCACTATGGTACAACGCGATGCGTTTCACGGCCGAGTTGATGCGCGAAGCCGGCAAGGAGATTGGCGCCGATTTGATGGAATACCAAGCGGAGATTTGCCGCGATGCCTTTGTGAATACATTCTGGAACGGCGTCTATCTGGATGACTACGTAATTGATTCGTATCATAACAAGGAAGTGCGTCCGAACCAGATCTGGGCAGCCGGTCTGCCGTATTCTCCGCTGGATAAGAAACAGATGAAAGCCGTGGTGGACATCTGCACGAAAGAGCTGCTGACCCCGCGCGGCTTGCGTACCTTGTCGCCGAAAAGCGGTGACTACCGTCCGATATACATTGGCGGACAGCTGGAGCGCGACCGTAACTTCCATAACGGACCGGTTTGGCCGTTCACGATTGCGGCATATTCCCGCGCATATATGACCGTTTATAAACAAAGCGGCGTAAGCTTTATGCAGCGTATGTTGGTGGGCTACGAAGTAGAAATGGGCGAGCTCTGTATCGGTACGCTGAACGAGTTGTACGACGGCAACCCGCCGTACAAAGGACACGGAGGCATGAGTTATGCTCCGTCCGTGGCTGCGGTGATTTCTGTTATTGATACCATGAAAAAATTCCAAGAATAGTATGAAAGCACTCATGTTCGGTTGGGAGTTTCCTCCCCATATCCTCGGCGGATTAGGAACTGCGAGTTACGGCTTGACCCGCGGTATGTCGCAACAGGAGGATCTGCAGATTACATTTGTGATACCCAAACCTTGGGGCGATGAGGACCAGTCTTTCCTGAAGATTATAGGTGCCAATTCTATTCCCGTTGTTTGGAAAGATAATGACTACGAGTACGTTCGCCAGCGGATGGAAGGCCGTATGTCGCCCGAAGAGTATTACCACTATCGCGACGGCATCAAGTATGACTTCCGCCGTATCGGCACGGATGACCTCGGATGTATTAATTTCTCGGGCCGCTATCCCGACAACCTGGTGGAAGAAATCGGCAACTACGAGGCGGTAGCCAGCGTATTGGCAAACAGTCTCGATTTCGATATCATCCACAGCCACGACTGGTTGACCTATCCTGCCGGCGTATTTGCGAAGCAAATCAGCGGCAAGCCGTTGGTTATCCACGTGCATGCAACCGACTTCGACCGTAGCCGCGGAAATGTGAACCCGACGGTATATGCTATCGAGCGCCGCGGCATGGATATGGCGGACCATATCATGTGCGTAAGTAACCTCACGCGCCAGACCGTGATTGAGAAATACGGACAAGACCCGGCAAAGGTTTCGACGGTGCACAATGCCGTAGAGCCGTTGGCAAATCCGGATGAGTTCGTGAAACATAAACGCAAAGACAAATTGGTGACGTTCCTCGGCCGTATCACCATGCAAAAAGGACCGGAGTACTTTGTAGAGGCTGCGGCGCGCGTGCTGGACAAGACTGACGGTGTACGCTTTGTGATGGCCGGTAGCGGCGATATGATGAACAAGATGATTGACCTTGTCGCCAAACGCGGCATCGCGGATAAGTTCCACTTCCCGGGCTTCATGCGCGGCAGACAAGTGCAGGAGATTCTCGCGGATTCGGATGTGTATATCATGCCGTCCGTGAGCGAACCGTTCGGTATCTCCCCGCTGGAGGCCATGCAGGTCGGCTGCCCGTCTATCATCTCTCATCAGTCCGGTTGCGCAGAGATCCTGCAACACGCAATCAAGACCGACTATTGGGACATCGATGCGATGGCAGACGCTATCTATGCGATTGTGAAATATCCCGCCATGTACAAGTCGCTCCACGAACTTGGCATGGAGGAGGTCAATAACATCAAGTGGTACGACGCAGGTTTGAAGGTGCGTGCCATCTATGACAAAGTAATTAATCACTGGTAAAAATTTATACAATCATGAAAAATATCTGTTTTTGCATTCAAATGCACGCTCCGTATCGCCTGAAACGCTATCGTTTCTTTGATATCGGTCAAGACCATTACTACTATGATGACTCTGAGACGGAAGAGCGTCTCGGCTGGTTAGTAGAGAACTCATACATGCCTTTGTGCCAGACGCTGAAAGAGATGATTCGTCTGTCAAAGGGCAAATTCCACTGCGCGCTGTCTATCTCCGGTACGGTATTGGAGATGTTTGAGCAGTTCCGTCCCGAAATGATTGATATTCTCCGCGAGCTGGCAGAAACCAAATGTGTGGAGTTCCTCGCTACGCCGTTTGCTTATTCGTTGGCAGCTGAGTATAACGAGAACGACTTCCGCGACCAGTTGGAGAAACAAGAGAAAGTTATCAGCGACCTGTTTGGGCAGAAGCCGACCACCGTTTGCAACGCCGAACTGCTGTATTCGGACGAGATCGCTTTCAATCTGCAGAAGTGGGGCTACAAAGTAGCCATGGCTGAAGGCGCTAAGCACGTACTGAGCTGGAAATCGCCGAACTATATGTATCAGTCCGCTGCATCTGCCAAGATGAAAGTGCTGATGCGTAATGTAGCTTTGAGCGACGAGTTAGCATTCCATTTCTCGGATCCGGGTTGGGTGAACTTCCCGATGGATGCGGATAAATATGCGAAAGCATTGGCCGAACTGCCGGAAGGCGAGGATATCGTGAACATCTGGGTAGGCGCAGAGACCTTCGGCGTACGCCAGAATGCCGGTACCGGCATCTTCGAGTTCCTGAAAGCGCTGCCGTACTATGCCTTGGAGCATGGTCTGGGTTTCATCACACCGGCTGAGGCTGCAAAGAAGATGCCTGCCAAGGACGTTATCTCCGTTCCGTTCCCGCTGACATGGGCCGGTGAGGCAAAAGACCTGAGTCTGTATGCCGGTAACGACTTGCAACAAGAGGCTATCAACAAACTGTACAACGTGGCTGAGCGTGTACATCTGTGCTCCGACAAGCGTCTCAAACGCGACTGGCTGATGCTGCAGGATGTCAACTATCTGCACTTCATGAACCATATTGACCAAGGCGCTACCAACTACGACTCTGCTTATGATGCGTTCATCAACTATATGAACGTACTCTCAGACTTCTTGCAGTTGGTTGAAGAGCAATATCCGACTACCATTGAGAACGAGGAACTGAACTCGCTGCTCAAGACCATCAATGGTCAGGAGAAAGAGATTGCCCGTCTCGAGAAGGAACTGAAAGAAAAGAAAGCAAAGGCTGCCAAAGAGCCGAAAAAATAAGCGACAATTGTGTCAAAAAAGATTGGGGTAATAGTCTGTTTACCGGTGTTGCTAATCGCCGGTTCGTTGGCCGCGAAGCCTAAGACGACTGTCAAGACGGTAATCCGCTCTTGGCAGTTGTCAACTGCTGCTTATTTGGCAGATACGGTCAAAATGGACACCTCATTCATAAACTTCCCAATGGACGAGCCGCTGAATAAATACAGCATCTCGAACGTCTGGAACGGATCGCTTGTTTCGCCGGCACAATCGCGCATATATTTCAAGCGCCTGCACACGATAGACGATATCTTCGGCGAAGCATATCAGCCGTACATCATCACCCCGAGCGACGTACGGTTTTATAACACGACAGTGCCTTATTCGCGCATTGCGTACAAGAAAGGTTTTACGACCTACCACGAAGAAAACGACTTGAACTTTATGTTCACGGGCAACCTCAATAAGCGTATTAACCTCGGTTTGTCGGCAAACTATCTCAACGCAGCGGGACACTATATGTATCAGGAGAACAAACTGTTTAACGGTTCTGTCTTCGGGTCCTATAACGGTGACCACTATTCGTTGCAGGCAGCCTTTACGTTTGCGACGCTTAGCAACTTTGAGAACGGCGGAATTACCAATATGGAGGATGTGAAAGGAACGTTGGAGCCGGAAGATATACCTGTGAACATGCAAGGCATGTCTGGCTACCGCTATTTGAGCGGATTGCTCAACCATTATTATTCGATTACTGTAGAGCGTGAACACCACGACACGATTGAAGTCGAGAATAATTTCGGCGAGAAAGAGAAGAAAGACTCAGTGCGTATTGAGCATGTGCCGCTGATTACGTTTGCCCACACGTTTGAAACGCGCAGTTCGTTGCGGCGATACATCGAGGCTAATGCGCAGCAGGGTTATTATGGCAATGTATATCGCAACTGGCAGCAGACACGTGACTCCTCCGACGTACTCACGATTCGCAACACGTTGTCCGTAACGTTTGAAGAGGCGTTTAACTCGTTACTAAAGTTCGGAGCCGTCGTGTATACCAAGAACGAATGTCAGCGGTATATGTATCCCGGTGTGGATGCGGAAACAACGTTGCAGCCGTTCAACAATCCGATAGATACGTTCACAAACATGTCGCTTATTATGCAGCCATTGGATGCGTACAAATATCGATGGATGAACAACACATTTGTCGGCGGTTCGATATACAAGCGTCAAGGTAAGTACATCCGTTACGGCGTGAACGGCGACGTGTGTCTGGCAGGTTACAAGTTGGGAGAGTTCCAAGTCAATGGCCACGTGGACAGCGATTTCCGCTTGGGCAAGGACACTATGCAAATCTCCGCTTGGGCATTCTTCCGCAACGAAACACCCTCATATTACCTGCAACGCTACGTCTCGAACCACTATGTATGGGCTAACGATTTCTCCAAACCGATGCGTTTCAACGTAGGGGGTGAAGTAGCGTACCCGACCAAGTGGGTCAAACCGCGCGTGAACGTATGTTTTGAGAATGTGACAAAACCGATTTGGTTTGACTCCCAAGGCTTGCCGCAACAGTTGGACGGCAACGTGCAGATTATTGCCGCAGACGTTCATTGTGATCTCACGACGCCGTGGATAAACCTTGAAAACAATGTCGTTTATCAGCACTCGACATCATCCGTAATTCCGCTACCGACGATAACGCTTTATCACAATTTGTATTATCACGGCACGTGGTTCCGCGCGCTGGATGCTCAGATAGGTGTGGACTTGCGATATCATACGGCATATTATGCGCCGATACTCAATCCCGCTACGGGGCAGTTCTGCTCGCAAACGGATGTGAAGATTGGTAACTATCCGATTTTGAATGTGTACTTGAACTTCTTTGTACGTTCGTTGCACTTGAACTTCTTTGCACATTATACGCACTTTAATCATTTGTTTATGCGATCCAATACTGACTGCCAGATTATGGCCAACTATCCATATAACCCGGATGTGTTCCGTGCCGGTCTGGCTTGGTCGTTCTATAGATAAGATATATGCCACAAACAGTTCGATTAAATAAGATTCTCATTTATTCTCGCGAAGAGGCGGGAAGGTTACAGAATGCTCAGGTAGAGCCCGAGCACTTGTTGTTAGGTATCTTGCGTCTGCAAGAAGGCTATGCGTACGACTTCCTTCTGCGCGCAGGCTGGGACCCGGAGAAAGCAAAACAGCATTTGGACGGTTCCTTACGGATGCGCTCTACCGGTATACCACAAGACGTTTCACGCAGTCCACAAGTAGAACGCATCTTGCGTGTGGCAGATGTGGAAGCGCGCTCATATAACGATGAAGCAGTAGGATCCCTTCACTTGTTGCTGGCAATTCTGCATGAACGCATTAATAGCGCAGCGAGGTATCTTGAGACACAGTGGTCCATTACTTATGACCGAATTGCGGAATTATACCCCAAGCAACAAACTACTCCCAAGTCCGGACTCGGGCAGTCGTCCGATGTAGAAGATGCGCCTGAGCAAAAAGAACCGCAGGGTCGAAAAACAAAAGATCACAGAAATGCATCCTCAACACCCTCATTGGATAAGTACGGTCGCGACCTGACTGCTCAAGCTTCTGAAGGTAAGTTGGATCCGGTTGTAGGTCGAGAGACAGAGATAGAACGCGTAGTACAGATTCTCTCGCGCCGCAAGAAGAACAACCCGATACTGATAGGTGAACCCGGAGTTGGTAAGTCGGCCATTGTAGAAGGCTTGGCTTTGCGTATTGTGCACGGCGAGGCCGGAACGTTGCAGGATAAGCGTATCATTACTCTCGATATCGCGTCCATGGTAGCCGGTACAACGTACCGCGGACAGTTTGAGGAACGCATGAAGTCCGTTATCCAAGAATTGCAAAACCATAACGAGATTATCCTCTTTATCGATGAGATACATACGATTATTGGTGCCGGTAATGCGCAAGGCTCATTAGACGCCGCGAACATTCTCAAGCCTGCTTTGGCGCGTGGCGAAGTACAATGTATTGGTGCTACAACGACCAACGAATATCGCCTTTCTATCGAGAAAGATGGTGCTTTGGAGCGTCGGTTCCAAAAGATTATTGTCCGTCCGACCACCGCGGAAGAGACATTAGTCATATTACAACGTCTGGCGGAGCGCTATTCAGACTACCACAACGTTGTTTATCCTTCAGAGGCTATCGAGGCTTGTGTAGCATTGTCCGAACGCTATATTACCGACCGCGCTTTCCCCGATAAGGCGATTGATGTCCTCGACGAAGCAGGAGCAAAGAAACATGTGGCACAAACGAAAGCCCTTGCTAATCGTCCTATCGTCAATAAAGATGATGTGGCACAGGTAGTGGCAATGATGTCGGGAATCCCCGTTCAGCGTGTCCGTAAGGCAGAAACGGAGCGGCTGCGTACGATGATGTCCAGCCTTAACAAACGCGTCATCGGTCAAGAAGAGGCCGTTACCACGGTTGTCAAAGCCATTCAGCGTTCTCGTTTAGGTTTGCGTGACCCGCATCGTCCGATAGGCACCTTCTTCTTCCTTGGTCCAACAGGCGTAGGAAAAACTCACCTCGCACAATGTCTCGCCGAAGAAATGTTTGGCAGTAAGGATGCAGTCATCCGTTTCGATATGTCCGAATATATGGAGAAACATACAGTCTCGCTGCTCGTGGGCGCGCCTCCGGGATACGTGGCGCACGAAGATGGCGGCAAACTGACGGAGGCTGTACGCCGCAAACCGTATAGTATTGTGCTCTTTGATGAGATAGAAAAAGCACACCCTGACATTTTTAATGTACTATTACAAGTGTTGGACGAAGGCCGCTTGACCGACCGTCAAGGTCATGTCGTGGACTTCCGTAATACGATAATCATATTAACCTCTAATGTAGGCACGCGTCAACTCAAAGACTTTGGTGCTGGCATAGGTTTCGAGGCAAGCGAGTTGGACCTCAAGACCCAAAAACAGATGCTTCTCAAGGCGCTTGACAAAACCTTCCCGCCTGAGTTTGTGAACCGTATTGACAATGTGATTACATTTGCACCATTAGAGCGTCCATCGCTGGAGAAAATTCTTGATATAGAGATTAACTCGCTGCGTCGCCGACTCAAACAACAAGGTCGCGCATTAAGTGTTTCTGAGAAATCCCGTGCAGCGTTGTTGGCAAAGTCGGACACGCGCAAGTATGGTGCAAGGCCTATCAAACGGGCTGTACAGACCGATTTAGAAGATAAGATAACCGAGCAATTGCTCAAAGACCCGAATAGAAAATCAGTAAAAGTTTAAATATAAAAGTTATGACACATGAAGTAACAGATGCCAACTTCCAATCGCTGTTGGCAACGGGAGAACCCCTAGTAGTAGATTTTTGGGCACCATGGTGTGGTCCCTGCAAAATGATGTTGCCTATCGTGGACGAGTTGGCCAAAGATTATGAAGGTCGTGTTCGCGTTGGTAAACTGAACGTAGACGAGAATCCTGACACATGCGAGCAGTTCGGAATCATGAATATCCCGACGATGCTCTTCTTCAAGAACGGAGAGTTGGTAAATCGTCACGTAGGTGCTTGCCGCAAACCAGACTTGGCGAAGATTATAGATTCACTACTCTAATCACTTGCGCCATCGGAACAATACGCCTATTAGCACAGGCAATACGGTGTTGACTATCCACACTAAGGTTACCGTGACTGCTATGGCCGGGATATTGTCCGTAAACTGCGAGAAGACAACTACAGCCCAACCACCTTTGAGCGCCACATCAGCCGCCGGCACAGAGGGCATTATGGTAATAAGGACGTAGTAAGACACAATAGCCGTGAGCGCTTGCCATGGCGTTAGTGGTATGCCGCAGAAGGTGAGCAATGCCCATAATTGGGTCATCCAAACGGCATAACGCGCCAGATGCAACAATAAAACTCGTAACCACTTGCGCCAATCACGCAACCAGTCACACCACGAGCCTATAAACGTGCGCCATTGAGCGAATGAATACCCCATCTGCAACAAACGGGCGGGGTATTCTCCCAGCCTATAGGGAGTAACAAAGGCCGCCACATTGCCAAAGATAACCTGCCACCACGCATCGTGCAAACGAACAGGAACCAAACCGATAAGCATCGTCTGCCATTTGCGTGCTTCGATAAGCAACTGAACAGGGAGCAGGATGAGCGCTACCCCCAAGCACATATACTGTGCGGCATCTGCCTTTTGGAAGGAGCTCCAAAAGGACGGATAGTCATTATAGTTGACAAGTCGATAGATTAGATACCCTACAGCTGCCGCGGTGAAAAGCCAGCCTATTCCGATAGCTATTTGTTGTGTCCGTCTCATAATACGCTGCAAAAGTACTATTTTATTTTGACACCTGCAATTATTTTTGTACCTTTGCACCGAAATGCGAACATTCTTCTGTGTAATAACAACAATTTTGTGGTCAATATCTGTTTTTGCGCAGGTATCTGTGCCCGTTGAAGATATCATTGATGATATCTATCGGCAGTTGACGGAGACGGAGGAGACGGACTATTCCACCTTGCATGAGGAACTGATGGAATATGCACAGAACCCGATTAATCTCAATACCGCTACACGTGCGGATTTGGATGGTCTGCATTTTTTGAGCGATACACAAGCGGATGCTATCCTATTGTATGTCTATGAGCATCCGATGCAAAGCCTTAACGAATTGGACTTGATAGCCGAACTGGAGCCTTATGAAATTCGCAATCTGAAGGCATTTGTGATGGTAGCGCCAGCAGAGCAGTCTCACCGTCTCTATGCTCGAGAGGTGTTTCACAACGCCAAGCACGAAATCATCGCGCGCGCGGATGCGCGTAATATAGAAGGATATACCGGTGACCCTGTGTATGCGCAATTCAAATACAAGTTTAATTATCGCAATCGGGTTCAGTTCGGATTCTGTCTTCAACGCGGAGCAGGTGCTCCAGCGCGTGACATGGCTTATGGCGGGTACCTGCAACTGAACGATATCGCTCCATACGTCAAAACCATTGTTGCCGGAAACTATCAGGCGGCGTTTGGGCAAGGACTGGTTATCAACACGCAGTTTCAGCGTGGCAAGTCACAGTATGTGCTCACTGCAGGAAACGCATTAGAGGGGCTCAAGAAAAGCACGCAAGCGGGGATAAGCAGTTTGCACGGCGTAGGCACAACTTTGACATTTGGTGATATCAGTAAACTGAAAACAGAAGTGTCGGTGCTTTATTCGATGAATCGTGCCAACGATGCAGATTGGAAGCATACAATTGGTGCAAACGTAACCTTCAAGCATAAGCGGTTTAAAGCAGGTGTCACCGCCGTGGAGAATTTGTACACAGATAGTCTGCGATATTACTATGAGTCAGCAGCCTATAACCAAAATTACTTTCGCGGTGACCGGCAGGCTGTAGTAGGTATTAACTGGCGATACAATCACGGATGGTTTGATTTGTTCGGCGAAGTGGCTGCAGCGCAGAACCAACGTTGGGGATTCGGGACGGAGGTTGGTTGCCGTTTTCTGCCGTTGAGTGATGTAGGACTAATCGTTCTTTATCGGTACTATTCTCCCACGTTTGACAATACTTTGGGATATAGTTTTTCGGAAACAAGCCGTATTAATGATGAGAATGGATTATATATCGGTACAGAGATTAAACGGCTTAAGAATTGGCGCTTTGAAGTATATGGCGACATCTTCCGCTTTTCCGGCATCAAGTATGGCATTAACTATTCACCGTCATGGGGGTACGACGCTATGGGTATGGCGGAGTGGTTGCCGCAACGGGCGTATTCGATGAACTGGAAGTTTCGTGCCAGAGAGAAAGGGAAACAGGCGTTGTATTCTTTGCGCTATCAGTTTACTTGGGAGTATGGAGGTTGGCGTTTGCGCACGCAGGCGGATGGCAATCTGGCGCAGGACAAAAACAATTCGCTATCTTGGGGCGTGAGTGTGCATCAGGACATCCAATATCGCTTTGCGCGCGTACCGTTAGTATTACAATTTCGTGCACAGGGATTCGATGCTCGTGAATGGGCTAATCGCGTGTACATCTATGAAAACGATGTATTATATGCTTTTTCTACGCCCGCTTCATATGGCCAAGGGGGACGTTTCTATTTGAATATGCGATGGCAGATAATTAAGCAATTGGCTGTTTATTTGCGCGTGAGCGAGACGGTATATTCAAAAACTTGGGCCGCCGAGCGTCGTATTCCGCAGACTAGGACGGATATTCATCTTTTGTTTAGAGTGGTGATATAAAATAAGGACGTACACATGGCACGTCCTTATTCTTAAGTATCAAACTATGCGGCTTATTCGTTGGCAGCAGCAAGTTTGTCCATCTCAGCCTCGAAGGTTTTCTTGAACTGCTCATACTCGAAGTCGGTGCGCAGTTTCTCGCTGTCAGAGATAGCTTTTTTGGTGTTGGCGAGAAGGTTCTCCATGAGCTCGTTGGAGGTGAGCTCTACGGTTACGTATGCATGATACGTAATCTTACCGCCTTTTTCTTTCTTCTGTCTCATCTCGTGGCAAGCTACAACCGAGCCTTGCAGTTTCTGGTTAACAACAGTACGAGCGAGATCTTTGGTGCGAGAACGGAAGTCTGCTTGTTCGTTCAGGTCATAGGATGACGAGAAGTCTTCCAGAACGCGTTGAACGGTTGCCTCGATAGAGGTAGCAAGCTCTTTACGGGCAGCTGCAATAGCCTTGTCGGTGGCATTTTGCATTTGCGGAGAGATGGCATTACCATTTGCACGCAGCGTTTTCTTGTTGGTGAGCTCGTGGCAAGGCATTTTCACTTTTTTCTCTTTTCTTGCACTCACTTCAGCAGTGCCGCAGCTTAACATAACGAGTACAGCTGCGAGAATCCACAATGTTCTTTTCATAATTGAATACATTTGTTGGGTTAATAATTAAGTTAATTAGTCGTTTTTATTTGACAATAAAACGGTTTTTCAGTTTGTTTCCAGGAAGCGGCAGAACAACTTCGAGGTAGTTCTCCTCGTCGTCATAGCAAGCCGTTTGGAAGTCATAGGTCACGGTGCATTGACCGTCACGCGCTACGTACTGCAGGTCGCCGAGACAATTCGACGATAGTTTGGGCTGAACGTTTGTCGTGAGTTTCTTCTCGCCGAAATAGGGCGCGTAAACCAGTTCGCTTTTGTTCACGGACACAAGTCTCAATGTGATAGAGCGGATGTAATTTGAGTAGATCTTATCAATGTTCGAGCAGGTATTACGTCTCGGGTCGCGCTCCATGAGCGATGTGCGGAACGTACGGAGTTTATTCTGCTGGGCAACCATCTGTTCTACAGAATTGTAGGACGTAAAGTCATCATTCGAGAACTCCTCAATTTGCTGGTCAATTTTGCTTTCACGCTCCAGGAAGTCATCAAGCATACGCATCAAATCAAACTTCGAGAACGGGTATTTGAGGTGATAACGATATGTGTAAGAATTCTTATCCTTCTTGATTTTCTCCCAATAGTACGCCTCGGCCTTATTGATACCCACTTCGCTGAGGAACGGAATAAGGGCGCTTTCTGTCTCTACCACCGATTCGTAATCCTCGATGATGTCGTACTTGCCGTTCACACCATGTTCGGTTGTGTTGATGGATGAAGTGGAGCGAACGTTCTCTGCGATGGATGCAAGAATTTGCTTTTTCACCTTTGTCATCGCTTTCTCCTTGGCCTCCTCAATGTCTGCCGACTCCGCAGAGACAATGATATAATCAGGCGCTGTAGCAAACACCCACTTAGGTTGTTTACCGGAACTATCTACCACTTTCTCCCCTGCACAAGCAAATGCGCAACCGGCAAGAAAAGCCATGAAAATAATTGCTAACTTTCTCATACTTACTGCCAGTTAAAGTTATACTCCAATGGTTGTTCATCAGCCGGAGACGGGTCTGAAGGTGCTACGCCGGCATTTTCATTTTCATTTTCGGCAGCTTGTTGAGCCTCTTCGAGTGCGCGAAGTGCTTCCAACTCCTCGATAATACGTTTCTTACCTTTCTCAAAGAAGGGCTTGAAAGCACGGTCGCTGGCGGAAATAGCCTTGATAGCACTAAGATAAGCTTTTTGTTCACTCTCGCCTATACCTTTGCGGTTGAGCGCCGTGGAAGCATACAAGGTGCCATCTACGCCGTTACCAATAAAGAAATGCACTTCCAGTTCTACCACCCATTTAGCCGGCACACCACCGGTTACCTGTTTGTCAATCACATTGACGGAGGTGGTAACGATATACGGTTGGTTATCTACGGCTGCCAATCCGTTTTTCAGCGCAGCTTGACGCATACGGTTGAGCAACAGGCTCTCTGCGGCGGGCATAATATCCGTCTCGGCCGAGATATAAGCCGTCAAGGGAATTTCAATCTTGGGGGCAGCTTCTGCGTCTTGAGCACGCATAAACATTACTGAACACAGCAATGCGCTGAGAATAATAACACTACGTTTCATAAGTTATATTATTTACTACCAATTACAATTAACAGTTCTCCCAATCCTTTGGAGGATACGTTACACTCTATATTATGCTCATTGCGAAGCATATTCTTGAATTCACGTGCCCAGCGAGAAGGATCAATATCACGTCCTTTGGCGTTCACCAACGGGATACGTACTTGCTCAATAATCATGCTGGTACCGGACGGGCTGAGGTCGGGCGAACCGAATTTACCTTTAACAGTGTTGTCCTCTAACCAGTCTTCGATAATCTCGTGCAGTTCTTCGCCGTCAAACTCAGTCATGAGATTGCCGTCAAAGTCGTCCCAAACGAAGATGCTCAGTTTGATGGGGCGTCCCTTTACCAGTAATGTCTTGAAGTAGTTTTCCAGGGTTTTGCAGAACGGATCAAACTGACCTTGGATAGCCGATTCAATCATCAGAGCAATATTGAACGAGCTGCTGTACTCGTTATGACTGGTCGTCGGAGACACGCCGCCAATAACAAAGTCGGTATAGGCGTCAATAGCGCTGAGGGTAAAGGTCAGCGTTTTCTGACTGCCACCTTTCACGGTGTTGGTGCTCCAGTCAATCTCCAACCATATATCCGCCTTAGCTGTACGGCGCAATACATCAATCGGGCTCTCTGCAATAGCAGCACCGCCTTCGATACTGGTCATGACAGACTTCTCTGCTGCTGCAGTCTTGAGCGATGAAAGGGCCGAGCTAAGGTTCTTTACCTCAAAGCCGCGTTTGGTCAGACGTGCATTCAGCGTGGTGATAGCGATATTCAGATCGTTGTCCAGCAGAGCCTTTTGGTAATCAGGAATCTGCTCAATCACACCTTGGTTGTCATACTCGTTGAGGCAACCGTGGTTGTTGCAATAAATCTTGCTAGGCACAACCATGATGGTCGGCATTTTGCCTTCCACTTGACTGGCGGCAGCAATGATACCATCGGTCTCGAGACGCTCACGCAGTTGATCTATCAGTACCACTACGGTGATTCCTACCTTGTACTCTTTGCCCACTTTCATTATTTGGTCCGGAGTACCGTTTTTAACGAATGTCACATAGCGTTGAAAGGCGCCGCCTTCTTTGAAGAACTCCTTAAAGTACGCTTCATTCTGGCTTTCAATCGTCGGGTCGGCGATTAGCGGTTCGCGACCTGCGATGCGGGCACCGTCGTTGGAAGCGGGATAGCCCATGAACATAATTCCATGAACGGCATTCTTTGCTGCCTGCGAGGTAGCGATGTCTGCTTTCTTGGAATAGGTCCAAACGCGAACGAGGGCAGTGCCTTCAGCGGCTTGGCCAACTACCGGTTGAATCTCATAACGCCATTGAGCGGTTTGAGCGTCCGCCTTACGCTGCTGCGCAAATGCACCTGTGATGCATACTAACGCAGCCATTAAAGTAACAATTTTTCTCATAATTCTATCAGTTATTAGTTCCTAATATTCTGTTTACATCTCTCGTATCAGCATTCCCGCCATGATTGGTTTGAGCGGTGAACCTACGAGTTTGAAGAGTGTACCTTCCGTTGCCACGTCCGTATCATTCTCCATAAGCGCATTGAAACGGTTATCCCAAATCTGGTTGGCTATTGGTTTGAGTGTCGCTATGCGTTTGTAAGTTATTTTACCCTTCTCAATGCGGGTTTCCAACACCTCATACGAGCGTGTTTCAGACACGCCTTCCTTTTGTCCGACAAGGGCACGATAGCCTTTGAGTTTGCCTTTGTTGTCATACTCTACGGCAGAAATAGGCGTCTTGATACGGAAAGGCTCGTACTCACTTTGCAGTTTCGCGATATTGTTATCAATAGAGCGACGCGTGATTAGTTCGAGCAAGCCGGTACGAGTATATTTGTCTTTCTTCTGTGTCTTCTCATAGACGGCAGACTCTTCGCCGAGGTACACCAGTTTGAAGGATGACTTATCTGCGAGGAACGCTTGAATACGTTCGGGATTAGGCGTTTCGGTATAATACTTGTCATAGAAGATGTTAGCAATCGAGTCGTTCCACACCAGTTGGAAGAGGTAAGAGTGCGTCCACACTTTAAATCCCGTGAACGAGTCGGCTATGTCGCCGGCCAATTGGGCCGCACGTTCGCCGTAGTTCTTACCGGTAAGCGCATCAAAGATGCCTCCGAGTACATTCAGCGTCGCTTTCGCGGCTTCTGCACGGTCTTCGGCTGTGATGTATGTCATATCGCTGACGAGGACAAACGAATGCTCAATCAGTTCCTCAGACATGGCTTGCATCACATTGACGCCTTCCACTGTATAGCGTGCCATCTCGGCATCTTCGATAGAGACATTGTAGTCCGAGCGACGTTCGATGAGGTTGGTCGAGAAATGTGCGTCTTGGGCGTTTCTGCCTTGCAAATCAAACCATTTGGCAACCATACGTTTGCCGACTTGTGCTTGATTAAGCAATTCAAGCATAGCTTGGCCGTTGCATTGTTTCTCGTAGTTGGTCAGCACCATCGAGCCGCCGTATTGCTGTCTGTGGAAACCGGAGTCTTTGCCTTTGACGTTTTTCACTTTGGAATTGTCAATCACACGCAGACTTATGTCGTGGTTATCGAACTTTTCCAGAGCGGGCAGGTCCTTGAAGATCTCATACACATTGTAGCCGAACTCGTCTTCAATGTGATAGACCATCATGTTCGTCAATGCATTACGAAAATACGGAGCATGCTGTGCAGCTGCCGTCATCGATAGCAATAATATGAATAAAAATGTAATGCGTCTCATTTTCCGAACATGCTTAAATAAAAACCATTCACATCCGCAACGACATACAAGAAGTCACCGCGTCTGCCGTTATTTCCGTCTCTTCCGGGGCGTCCGTCCGGTGCTTTTCCTGAACAGCCGCTACCGCGACCGTGTATACCGCCTTTACCGCCGGCGCCACCTTTACCGCCTACACCGCCGTCAACCCAAGCCGAGATGGCTTCAAGTCCGAACTGTTTGAGCAGTGGCTCACTGACACAGAACAGGAAAGTACCACCATCGGTACCGTCTGTACCGTTACCGCCATCTCCTCCGGGTTGAGCACAAGTTCCTTTGACATAGTGGGTTTTTCCGTCACTATCCTTATATGATATCTCATCGCGACCGTTGCGGCCGTTCGCTCCACGACTGCCGTTGCTACCGTTGTAACCGGCACCATAGAACGTAAAGGGCAGATGAACCACCTCCAGACGATTCGTCTTAAGGTCGCACATCAATGCCAAGTCGGGGAACGTGTCGCTTCCCAGTATCTCAAAACTGTATGCACAATCTTCGCCGCTGCAAGATATTGAATTACGCCAATCCATGTGGATATCAAACGTGTATTTGACATCGGACGGGTTGTAGCGACATACGACCTTATGGTTTGTCGGATAATCGCCTGCTGCGATATTGAGTGTCGGCACTATCACCTCTATCTTATTGCCGTTCATCCGAATCGCATTACTCTCGGTCGTAAACGTAAAGTCGCTCATGTCGCAAGTCTTGTTCTTGTGATTGACAATCACGATGGCATTGCCATTTTGCAGAATTGCATACGACATACGGTCTTTCTTGATATTGAACGACACGGAGCTATACTCTACACTTTCGCGACCGTGAGAGGTGTTGCGAATGGAGAGCACCGGTGTTGCGATAGAGTAGTTGTTGCCGTTACGCACAATAGCGCACTGCCCTTGACCGGAGGTAACGTACTTCTCCACGTTGGTTACTACTTTTGCATCCAAGCGCGGGAGATAGTCGCCTTGACGAATCAGGCGTTGTTTCTTTTCGTTCTCCAGTTTGGCTTTGGCTTCTGCCATAGCAGGCGGCAGTGGCGCCACCTTGCATACGGCTGCAGGCACAGGTCCCATAAGGTCATCCAGTCCCTGTGCGTTGGTATATACCGCGCACAGCAGACCGATAACTATTATGTATAGGTAACGTACCATTAATCCTCAAACATGGATTTAACATCCGGTGCTTTTTTGGCACCTTCTTCAGCCTCGAAGTAAGGTTTCTTCTGGAAGCCAAATATGCTGGCCACAATGTTATTGGGGAACTTACGGATTAAGATATTGAACTCTTTTGCTGCTTCGTTGAACGCATTACGAGCCACGGTGATGCGGTTCTCAGTGCCCTCCAACTGCGATTGCAGCTGCAAGAAGTTCTCATTTGACTTAATCTCGGGATAACTCTCAGCAACAGCCATGAGTCGTCCGAGTGCTTGGCTGAGTTCGCCCTGTGCTTGTTGGAAAGCAGCCAGTTGTTCGGGCGTAGCGTTCGACGGGTCAATCGTCATCTGCGTTGCGCGAGCACGAGCAGCCATCGTTTTCTCATACACTTCGGTCTCATGTTTTGCAAAATTCTTAACTACCGAAACAAGGTTCGGAATAAGGTCCGCACGACGTTGATATTGGTTCTCGACTTGGCCCCAAGCGGTTTCAACGTTCTCTTCCGCAGTTACCATGGCGTTGTACTTGCCAAACGCCCAAAATGCTATCGCTGCTATCGCAGCAATAACAACAATTGTTGTAGCTTTTTTACTCATAATATAATAAATTTTAAATCAAACATTCTAAATTCAAATTACCATTTTCCGCCGGCTCCTCCTCCAAATGAGCGTCCACCGCCGAAACTACCGCCACTGCTACGATATCCGCCGCCACCATAAGAACGACGACCGGATGATGAAGAAGTGGAAGGCGGAGTGAGTTTGGCAATCGTATAAGGCTTATCCCACTTATGCCCGCAGTGTGAGCACACGTAGTGTGCGATGCCACTGCCGGCTGCTGAGTAAGTGGCTGCTTGCAGCACTTCACGCTTGCAGGTACTGCCTTTCTTCGAGCAGTTCGGACATTTGGGTTGTGCCCAATGACGAATCAATGTAATCAGCATCACAATCAAACTGATGATGGACAAGCCCTTGAACGGTGACTCAGACACCGGTTGAGCTTTGTAGTCAAGCAGTAACTCTGCGCGTGCCTCGTCCGATGCCAGATGCTCATATATGGAAACGGCTCCATGAATAACACCTTTACCGGGCTCATCTTTGCGGAAGAAAGGCACCATCTCGTCATAGATTTCCCAGCATACTGCGTCCGGCAGCAAGCCTTCAACGCCACCACCCGTACGAATCTGGATGTCGTGCGACTCCATCGCCACAAACAGCAATACGCCGCGGTTCTTCTCCTTGTCGCCGATGCCCCAGAGATTAAACAAATCCAGCGAGAAGTCAAACGCATCTTCGTAACCGATACTGTTCAGCACGACTGTTACCAACTCAACGCCGGTCTGCTCGTACAAAATGCGCGAAATCTGGGTCAAGTTATTCACACAGTCCTGTGACAAAATACCGTCCGGATTCGCCACAAATGCTTCGGCATCCGTATGACGAGGATTGGGCACCGTATTCACCGTGTATTGCGCCTGAGCACACAACGTGCCCAAGCACAATAACGTAATGATATATAGTTTCTTAATCATCTTTCTTTGACTATTGACTAATTACGGCTTCTGTGCACCGTAGCCTTCCATGGCACCGAATAGTTTCAACGCTTTGTCGAAATTATAGCGGTTACCGAACATCGATACGCGGCGGATCTCGGTGCCTTGCATGTTTTGGCCGGTTGCCTGACGGAACTGGTTAGATGCGCTGTTCGGGTTGAAGTTCGAAGACTCGGAAATAACCTTCAGGTTGGCAAATGCCTCCAAATAATCCTTGTCAAATGCATTGATAACCGGCGAGCCTGCGGGCAACTCTTTGTTGTTCTCTGCTCTCGGGAGCGTCTTCTCATCCACCATCTCTTCGATGTCCGTGCACTTTACGTTGGTCCATTTGCCTCCGCCGGCTGACGGCAACTGCAGGTCGGCTGCGTTCAGGAAGTAGTAGTTATCATACAGGTTCGTCACACGGCGTGCCTCAATCGGTGCATCGGGACCCGACAGTTTGCGGGTACGAGCCACGGCTGCATAGTTGTTACCTACGAACAGGTTGTGGTGAACGTCTGCGCTCACTTTGTTCATGTACTCAAATCCATAACCCATGTCTTCCATAAATTTGTCGCGGCACCATGAGAAAGCAACCGTGTTGTGGTGGAAGTTGATATGCGAAGCCTGACCTTCTTTGTCCCAACCGTCAATACGAACACCGCTGTAGCGGTTCGAGATAATCACGCAGTTGTATATCTCAATCTCACCGCAACGGGTGTTGAACTGCAAGCCAAAATACGAGCTGTTGGCAATCAGGCAGTTACGGATAATCACATTACCTGCAATAGCGCCATCCGAGTGGAAGATCTGGTGCTGAATTTGTGGCGGAACGGCATCTTCCATACGGCCGGTCTCAAACGCTGCCGACGGACATCCGTTACGCTCGTCGTTCGGGTTGTTGGGTTTGTAGAAGTTCTCTAGACCCATATCCAGCATGATACCGTCAATAATCAGCGTACCGCGAACCGTATTCGTCGTTCCTACGCCATCCAAGTCACGAGAAGTGGTGATAAGTCCCTTGCTTCCGTTCGTTCCGCGTTGGTCCTCACCCGGTTGAATGCGAGTGATGTATTTGAGCGGGTCGCGTTGCGTGAAATCTTCGTTCCAACCGCCTTCTAAAGTAACAAAGTTATAAATCTCAATGTAACCTTGGTTCGTATAACCCAAGAAGTTTCCTTCGCCGATGCGAATAACAGCACCGTTATCGTTGTTCTCTTTGATGATGTTCAGCACGGCCTGAATATCTTTCTTAGCCGTGGCAGGCGTCAAACCGTCTGCTCCGCGGGCAGCACCGTTTTTGCTCACATAATAAACCTTGCCGTTGTTGGCAGACGGCTTAGACTGCGAAGCTGAACTCGAGGAACTGCTGGATTGTGAAGACTGCGAAGAACTCTGCGAACTCGATTGCGACGACGACTGGCCGCTAATCGCATTGCCCAGATTCTTCAAAAACTGTGCGTCGGTCGGCATTGCAAACATTGCCGCCATGACCATAAGAGATAGAATCTTTTTCATAACTAATAAGATTTAATGAATAGTATTGGTTATTTTAAATCAATAAATCGCATTTTCGCGGCAAAGGTACAACATTTTTTTTATATACGCAAGCGCGCGAGCAAAAAAATGTAAAATTTCTGCGAATTGGTTGTAATTTACTTTGTTCGCAGGGAGTTATTGGTCCTACTTTCGTCGTGATTGTCTCGTCCTAATGTAAGGACTATGTTAGGACTATGTAAGGACAATGTAAGGACAATGTAAGGACTATGTAAGGACTTAGGCAGGTAAAAAAGTGCTGATTGCAGCGACTTTTGCTTCGGTGGTGTCAAAATGCGAATGGTTTGCGCGAATAGTCTCGATTATTTGTCGGATGGTCGGCTCATCACCAGTGAGGACAGATTCCTTGATTTGGCGGAAAAATTTGGCGACTATAAACGGGCGTAAC